>JAFGIB010000437.1 GCA_016929805.1 Deltaproteobacteria bacterium
AGGGGTCGTTTTCATCGACGATCAAAAAGAACTTTTTCGCGCCTGATTCGCCCACCATTTCGTACAGCTTGCTGACATCAAGACCGATTTCGATGGCATCACTGGAATCGCCTCTCATGGGCCAATCGCCGCCTTGGTAGTTGAAAAGGCTGTAGCTGATCTGTTGATCCGGTACCGCGGCATCCACGTCATCAGCCACGCCGGCCCCAAGGCGGATAAGAGAACGCGAGGAATGGGTCATGGTGACCTTCAGAGCCATTTTCGGGATATTGGTCTCTTTCACCTCCACCCCATTGACCATTTTACTCTGGATACCTCTTTCTCCGTTCTCTCTATCGTGGGCCAGCACCCGGTACATTACCCACGCGAAGCCCTGGTTTTTCCAACTTGTGCCCCATGAGTTCGCCAGTTTTACCGCCCCTATTTCCCAGTCTTTGAGGTCCACGACGCCGTCGGCGTTGATGTCAATATCATTTGTATACTGACCATCACCGTTGTAGTCATATCTGACCGTGTCATCATATCCCACGAAGGTCATCGCGTGGCCGGATTCCGGGTCATTACCGGGTCCGAATGCAGTGATGATCGTCTCTCCGGCATGGGGCGTACCTGCGGCCAAAACATTATAGTCCACTCCGTCCATAAAGGTCGCGAGGTTCACAATACCTCCGACAGGCTCTCCTTCAGCATGATGCAACATATACTGTCGCATGGTTTCAATACCCTCCGGGGTAGAAACGTCGATAGCGAAATACCTCAACGTACGGTTCGCCATTCCAGCGTAATACTTGTCATAGCCGGACATCCATTCAACATAAGGATGGGGGGTGAATAGGTCTCCATAGGTTATAAGATCGGGTATACCGTTATCTCTCGCTATATCCCAGCCGTCGAAATACCAGCTTCCTTTACCCGTACCTTGGTTCAGAAAATTCCACGTATAATGCACGGGATACTGGTTTTGTGAAATACGGGCGTCGAGATCGCGTAAATACGCCATTTCATACGTAAACGTGTAGCCGATGCCGCTCGCCTGCGCGCAGCTACCGCCTTCTTGATTGAATATCGGTCTGAAGTATTTATTCGTACTATTGTCTACGCTGGTCGCCGCCGCTTTGGTCGTCAACAATCTGAGACTCGGTTGCAGCCGGGGCATTTGTTGTATCATTACTCTTTGTTCCGGCGTTAACTCTGGTAGACCGGTATACCACGGCTCTCCGTTCGGATCAGGATTGTAGTTCTTTAATTTATTTGCTTGCGCAGCCGCCGCCGACGATAAAGTCGAAAACGACAACATGGCGATTAAAAACAACACTACCTTTCTCATAATGTATCTTCCTTTCCTGTTGAGTTGAATCGCGAGCCTATCTCACGATTTGAATTTTAGTATCTATTATAAAATTGACGTTTTTCGGAACTTTACGTGACAAAGGCGCAAAATTGGGTATGCAAAAAAAAGAGAGCCTTCTGTTATGTAAAACCGACACATAACGAATTTTTTGTTTTCCTATCGGAACCTTCGGTTATAGTCGATGATGAGTTTAGTTTTATTATTACGAGCCCGCCTCGCCGTAACTCTAAGTTATATTATAATTATCAGTCCATGACAGGCGCGAGATATCGGAAGGAAAGGGTCGCTTTGTCACTGAGTGCATCTTTTGCCCGATTGTCTCGGGTTCTTATAGAGTCACAGGGTTTGCTTTACTAGTCGAATGGACGGTTTCGCGATCCCCTTTCTATTACTCGCTAAATTTACATCAAGTGCCGAGTTGGCGAGAACCTAGCATCGCTCGCGTTTCGCTTCTACTGTAACAAATTACAGGTTTGCACAAAACGGGTCGAGTACTCTCGGAACGGAATAAATCAGGAGGGTAATAACAGATTCACGGGAGTGTTTTTTTGCCTGGCGCGCCTTGTGACACTCGTTGTCGCGTTGAAAATCGCAGACCTCGGAAACTATTAGGCTTTTGCGGACTGGATTCGAGATCTCAAAGCTTTCAAGGACCTTCTAGTTAGCTCTTGATCGAGGACAATACAAAGGAATAATTTCGTATTCGTGTGGTTTTACACCGAGATACGTCGTTAGCTTTCCAATCATGTCGCCTGAAGTACAAAAGATCATTTCAGCGCTCGATTTAGCGCCCCATCCCGAGGGAGGGTTCTACCGCGAGACCTATCGATCGGAGCAAGCGGTGGAGCTGGGCTCGGGCTCCGATGCTTTTCCAAACCGGCGTTCGTTCAATAGCGCGATTTATTACTTGTTGTACGACGGCGCGTTTTCGGCGCTCCACCGAATTAAATCTGACGAGATCTGGCATTTTTACCGGGGTTCGGCCGTTGAGATTTGTGCCATCGAACCCCGGGGAGGGTTGAGTCGATATCGCCTCGGCGCTGGGATCGAAAAAGGCGACACCTATCAGGTGGTGATTAAGGCGGGCTGCTGGTTCGGCGCGAGGCTAAGCCGGACGAATAGTTACGCCCTGGTCGGTTGTACGGTTTCGCCCGGCTTCGACTTCCGCGATTTTGAATTAGCCGAGAGAGAAGCTTTGCTTCAAGCGTATCCGCAGCATCGAGCGATCATCGAGAGACTATGCAGATGACATGGTCGAAGTTATTGGTCGATTGTAGTTGGGTCAAATCAAAACCGGAGTCAAGCAAGTGATGAGAATAAAGAAGCGGTTTTATTCGGTTGGATTAGTCGTTGTGCTGGGTAGCCTCGGATGTAATCCGACAGCGCCGGAGTCGGTTTCCGATCCAATAGATAAGAGAACGGGCAAAAGCGCGGCCTCTTCAGACGGGTTGTCCGCGGATCGATCGGGCGTGGATCTTGCAGTCGATTCGACTTATGAGCTTAGCGCTCAATGCGCTGATCGATACCCCGCTGGAAGTCGAGGAACGTTCGGCATTCTGCTTCGACCCCGGGGGCCGTACCATATCAACCAGCAGTTTCCAACCTCGGTAACGATGACCGCACCGAGCACGGTTTCGCTCGATAAAACCCGGTTGCTGAAACCCGACGCCGAGGTGTTTTCCGAGCAAAAGGTGAGATTCGAGATTCCCTTTTCCTCGCAGCAAAAGGGCGAACACAAGTTGAACGCTCTGGTAAATTTCGCGGTCTGCACGGCTAAAACCTGTATTCCCCTGCAAAAAAACCTTACCATTACGCTAAAAGTTGACTAGGCGTGAATCCGCTCAATGGATAGGCTAAGGGATATGGACTGCTACATCTATCGATCGGTGAGAACCCTTATTTTTGTTTTTACCACGACCCTGTTGCTCTCGGGCTGTGAACAAAACGACGCGGCCAACGCGCGGCGATTGATCGTACAAAAACACGCTCCGCGCGTCGCGCAAATAGTCATTCAAGACATTCAACGACACTTCGCGGGGCTCGAGAAAGCGGCGACGCGAATCGCGCCGGGCTTTGTTCGCGTTCAGGGCGCTCAACAAGAAAAGGATATTCGCAAGGTGCTCCGGCTTATCCGCCACCCCATAAAAGGCGTGGAACAGCTTATTATCACCCCCATGAGCTTTATCGCCGCGGTCGATAAGAACGGCGTTGTCATCGCGCGCGATACCGAGCCTGATCGAATGAAAGGCATGAATCTGGCCGAGTTGTTTCCGGTGGTAAAACAGGCCCTCTCAGGCGAGCAAGGGTACGCCGTGGGTCAGTTTCGAGCGATGAAAAAAGGGGAACAGCCCTCGGTGACGATCATCATGGCCGTGCCGTCGCGGTATCAAAACGAGGTCGTGGGCGGATTGGTCGTCGGAATCCCTCTTTGGAGGCTCGCTCAACGACTCAGTAGACAGCTACAAGCGGAGCACGCGGGAAAGGGTGTCGTTCTCTGGGTTTACGTCTATCGCGGCGAAAAACTGTACCACTATGGCACGCCGCACAGCATGGATGAGCTCGTGCCTTCGGCCGAGGAACGCCGCAAAGGGCTGAGTAAAAGCCCCGGCGGGTTTACCGGAGAGGTCGCTCAATTCGGTTCGTTCTACGGGTTCGGCGTACGGCCGATACGGATTCTCGGCGACGATATCGGCGTGGTCATTTTTCGCATGGACCCGAAGTAAACCTTAACGTTGCAAAAACTCCGTCGGCGTAAACCGCTTTCGCTCGCAAAAAAGCGCACGAGCTACGCGTGCTCACTTTTTTTGAACCTCACTTAGGGTGCACTAAGTCGCGGTCCAAAAAAAGTTCCGCGCGCCCCTATTTCATACGCTTTTTCGCGTTTCCGCTCGACGTTTTTTGCAACGTTAAGGTAGAGCCGAGAATTCGATCTAACGCTTCTATCGGTCCGAGCTCTAAACGCCAGCGTCCCTGTCTGGTCGGCCGACTCAACGTGTTACGCAACAGGTCTAGATATCGCCGGCGCGGCCACTCAATCGCGCCGAAGCGCGCGAGGTGATCGGTATAGATCTGGCAATCGACGAAGGAGAACTCCCACGCGTATAGATTGCCGAGCAGCGTCACCGTCGCGATTTTCGACGCATCCGGTTCGCGCGCGAACATCGATTCGCCGAAGAAAGCGCCTCCGAGAGAGATCCCGTACAATCCGCCGACGAGCCTCCCGTCGCGCCAGGCTTCGATGCTGTGGGCCAATCCGCTGCGGTGCAAGGAACAGAACCCCTTGACCAAGTCCTCGGTGATCCAGGTACCGTCTTGATTCGGACGCGGCATTCGCGCGCACGACTCCATCACCTGTCGAAAGGCGGAATCGCTCCGTATTTCGTAAGGGTTCTTGCGTACGCTTTTACGCAGCGAACGGCTTACTCGTACGCGGCCTAACTCAAGAATAAAACGCGGGTCAGGAGAGAACCACAACAAAGGCATGCCCTCGTGGGGCCAAGGGAAAATACCCTGCGAATAGGCCAGAATGAGACGTTCCGGAGACGTGTCTCCGCCGATCGCCACCACGCCTTCTCGCGACGCTCCCTCGGGAGGCGGAAAAATCAAATTCTGAGTCAAGTGGTAGACCGGCATGTCATAGACAAAATAGAGAAGTCGGTTTTTGTATTCGCACGCGTGAATGGATGAAAAATCACCCTCGGGTTTTGCTATCGGCACGGCTCAAACGAGGATATTCCCGGTTCCGATCGCGAACAATGCTATCATGACTATTCGGCGGGCGTCTTATTTTCGGCGCCATCGAACGATAACGCGATTTCTCCCGATATCAGATTTGCACGCACCGTCGCGTTCGCCTCGAGCCCTCCGAATAATAGCGCCTCGGCAAGCTTCTTTTTGATCTTATCTTCCACGAGCCGCGCCATGGGACGCGCCCCGAACGCCGGATCGTAGCCGTGATCGGCCAACCATTCGCGCGCATCGTCCGCGACCTCAAGCCTTATCTGCTTGTCATCCAACTGCTCCTGAAGCAAACGCAGCTCTTTGTCGACGACTTTCAAAATCGTCTCGCGCGACAGGCCGTTGAAGGTAATCCAGGCGTCGAGGCGGTTGCGAAACTCGGGAGAAAAGGTGCGCTCGATAGCGGCTTTTGACTTGCCCGCGTCCACGGTTCTTCCCGTTGATCCGCCGGCAAGGCCGAACCCGATATTGCTCCGGCTCATCTCGAAAGCTCCGGCATTGGTCGTCATAATCAGGATAACATTGCGAAAGTCGGCCTTTTTTCCCTGGTTGTCCGTCAAGGTCGCGTGGTCCATGACCTGCAGGAGAATATTGAAAAGATCGGGGTGCGCCTTTTCGATTTCGTCCAATATCACCACGCTATAGGGGTGCTTGCGTACCGCGTCGGTCAATAACCCGCCTTGATCAAAGCCCACGTATCCCGGGGGTGCACCGATCAGCCGTGACACCGTATGCCTCTCGGTGTATTCGCTCATGTCGTAACGCAGCAGCTCGACGCCGAGCACAATCGCGAGCTGTCTCGCCAGCTCAGTCTTGCCCACGCCCGTGGGTCCGGCGAACAAAAAGGCACCGATGGGCTTAAACGCGTTGCGCAAACCGGAGCGCGCCAGGCGAATCGCGGTCGCCAGCTTTCCGATCGGTTCGTCTTGTCCGAAGATCACGGCTTTTAGATCTTGTTCGAGGGTTTTTAGTCGATCGCGATCAGAGGAAGAAACCGTCTTTTCGGGAATCTTCGCCATGTGACTGACCACCTTTTCGATATCAGGCTTCGTCACTCTGCGCCGGCGCTCGGCTTGCGGTCGGAGTCGATCGAGCGAGCCTGCTTCATCGATCACATCAATCGCCTTGTCCGGCAAAAAACGGTCGTTGATGTGTCGCGCCGCCAACACCGCCGCGGCCTCGATCGCGTCGGCATCGTATTTGACGTCGTGGTGCTCCTCGTAGCGCTGCTGTAACCCCTTGAGAATCGCGATGGTTTCCGCCACCGATGGTTCCTCGATGTCGATCTTTTGAAACCGGCGCACCAGCGCGTGGTCGCGTTCGATGTGCTTATAGTCCTGATAAGTGGTGCAGCCGATGCATCTAATTCTGTCGGAAGCAAGCGCGGGTTTTAAAATACTCGAAGCGTCCATGGAAACGCCGCTGGTCGTTCCGGCGCCGATGATGGTCTGTAATTCGTCGATAAAAAGAATCGACTTCGGTATTTCCTGCAAACGCTTTATGACGTGTTTTAGACGCTGTTCGAATTGACCCCGGTACTGAGTCCCGGCAAGTAGCGAGCCCATATCGAGAGAATAAATGCGCGCTTCCTTGAGCACTTCCGGAACATCACCCTGATGAATCGCCAGAGCCAATCCTTCCGCGATAGCGGTTTTCCCCACGCCGGACTCGCCGACGTAAATGGGGTTGTTCTTGCGTCTGCGACAGAGCACTTGAACCGTGCGCCTGAGCTCGCTTTCGCGGCCGATAAGCGGGTCGATTCGGCCTTCTTCGGCTTCTCGAACCAGATCGGTGGCGAATGCTTCAAGCGCGTCTACTCGCGGGCCGCCTTCTTCCTCGGAGTCGCTTTCGCGTTTGGCGAGGTCGCGATCCTCGTCATCCGGGTATCCGGCCGGCTCGGCACCGTGAGAGAGATACCGCTTGAGCGCGAAAGGGGTAACACCCTCTTTACTGAGCAGATAAACCGCGTGCGACTCCTCCTCTTCGAACATCTGAACCAACACTGAAGAGCTATTGATAACAACCTGTTCCGAGGAGATAACGTGAATCGCGGCGCGTTGCATGACGCGGCTGACGCCCAGCGTCTGTTGAACCTCGAGCTCATGATCCGCCGGGAGTTTTTCCATCGATGTATCGAGAAACTCGAATAACCGCTTGCGCAAGCGATCGCTGTCGGCCCCCAGTGCTCCGAGTATTTTGATCACCGTGGAATCTTCAAGCAAGCCTAAAAGAAGGTGCTCCAACGTGACGAATTCGTTTCGCAGTTGCTCGGCTTGCGAATAGGCGTGCCTGAAGGCTTTCTGCAATCCCTTGGCTATTTTTGGTCCGCTCATTTACTCCTCGGGTTCGATCGAGAGTCGCAACGGGAACTCTTGGCGTCGAGCGAGAATTTCCACCGTACGAATCTTCATCTCCGCTACCTCGTAGGTATAGATACCGGCCACACCAACACCGTTATTATGAACGTGAAGCATAATCTGCACCGCCTCTTGCTCATTCTTATGAAACACGTCGCGTAGGATTTCCACCACGAATTCGCGGGTCGTGAAGTTGTCGTTATGTAGCAGCACCCGATAGAGCGGCGGTTTTTTGAGTTTCTTAGTCGTTTTTGTCGCGCTGATGACCCGAGTATCGGTTTTACGCTCCTCAGCCATACGACCTCTCCGTTATTCGCCGGCGATGGCGGTCGCTCGATAACCGCGGTCGTCCGTTTATTCGACCATATTTTACCATGTTGTCAGGAAACGACATGGGCATAATCACTCGACGCTCGCGTCAGCGGCTGTCTTAAACATAGCCATTTCGGAGCGACCAGAAAGCATGATGTCGCGCTCGCGCTAGACAGGATTTGACCCATTACCAATTCGAGCGCGTACAGAACAACGGAAAATCGGTCGTGAGCGGTCAAACCCGACAAACGAAGACCGCAAACGCGCGAATGTAGGATATGTGTGTTTGACATTTACAACAGAGAAGAAGAATCCGCGAATAGTCATTTTGTTTCGTTTGTCGGTGGTTTTAGGTAACAAACTGGATCAAAATGATAAATTTAACGGAAAGTTGCCCAAATACCACATCCGGAACGGGCTCGGTCGGCAAGGTCATATGGTCTTTCTCCCTCGCTCAATCGCTACGATAGCATTTCGAATCGCGCGATAACCGTCGCCGGTTAACCACTAACCTTTCGCCATGTCAAACATGGAAACGGTCATCTACGGTAAATACCAACTGCTCGAACAGCTCGCGCGGGGAGGGATGGCCGAGGTTTTTAAGGCAAAGGCGCACGGCGTGGAGGGGTTCGAGAAGACTCTGGTTATCAAGCGTATTCTTCCCGAGTTGAGCGAGAATCGCGCTTTCGTCGATATGTTTATCACCGAGGCGAAAATCGCGGTTACGCTTTCGCACGCGAATATCGTTCAGGTCTTTGATCTCGGATGGGCGGAAAATACCTATTTTATCGCGATGGAATATGTCGCCGGCATGGATCTGTCGACGCTGCTTCGAACTACTCATATGGAACGTAATAAAAGACGGCTGCCGCCGGCGCTCGCGGTTTATATAGTCAGCGAGT
This sequence comes from Deltaproteobacteria bacterium, assembly GCA_016929805.1. Lineage (GTDB taxonomy): Bacteria > Myxococcota_A > Polyangia > Polyangiales > JAFGIB01 > JAFGIB01. The sequence continues at coordinate 8,661 of JAFGIB010000437.1, forward strand.
TGGCCAAAGGTCTCGACTACGCCCATCGAAGGCGCGACAGCGAGATGCGTCCATTAAATATTATTCATCGAGACGTATCGCCCCAAAACGTTCTGATCAGTTACGAGGGCGAGGTTAAGCTCACGGACTTCGGCATCGCCAAGGCGCGCACGTTGGCTCAGGCGGTGACCGAGTTGGGCATCGTCAAGGGCAAGTTCGCGTATTTGGCTCCGGAACAACTCGAAGGCGGCGCGATTGACGCCCGAACCGACATCTTCTCCGCGGGTACCTTGCTCTTTAAAATGCTTTCGGGAGTCAACCCGTTATTGGGTTCTTCGGTGTACGAAACTCTGAAGCGGATTCGTTCCGGCGATATACCCAAAGTCAGTCAATTCGTACCGAACATACCCGGCGAAATCGATTCGTTGCTCTCCAAAACCATGGCTCACGACCCGAATCAGAGATTCGATACCGCGGGTCAACTATATGAAGCGTTGATCCAGTTTCTCTACAGCACGAATCAGCGGGTCGACGCGCGCGATTTGGCCGATTTTATCAGTCGCGTGGATAGTGAACGTACGAAGGATAACAACGGATCCGGCTCGCAAGAGATCAAGGACGCGTTCGCGACGGATACCTCTAGCGTTTCCGAGTCAAAGGATGTCGAAAATCTCGAAGAAACGCGCGTTCTCAGAGGAGGGCGCCTATTGCGGCGGCAAGCCGATTCCAGGTCGCCGAGCGATCGCGAATCGGATGAAATCGAGCTTTTGAAAGAGAAGACCGAGTGGCGCGATGTGACGACTTTAGCGGTTCTCTGCAACGCGGATGACGCCTTGATCGACGCCACGGTGGTGAGGTTGGTCGAGCGCTTTAATGGTCGAATGATAGAGGTTCTGCGGGGCAGTCGTTTTTCTCGAAAACGGGTCTTTTGCGCTCTTTTCGGGGAAAAGAATCCGGACGGAAAAGATAGCGATAACGCCGCGCGATGCGCGCTGAGAATTTCGCGCGCCGCCACCGCGTCTTGCGCGGAGGAGGGACGATCGACCAGCACCGGCATCGGTATTCATAGCGGTCGGATTTTGGTCAACCTATCGGGCGAACGACTCGAAAACGAGACGTACGAGCAGCTCATCGACTCCGCGTTGACCCTCGCGGAGCAGTGCGAGCCGAGCTATGTAATGATCTCTGAAGAGGTTTCGACAAGCCTGCGTGATCGCTATCAACTCGTTCCCACGGGCGATGAGCAGGACAAGCGTTTTATACTGGCCGGCGAGCGCGGCGCGCCGGACAAACACGGAATTTTTATCGGCCGTCGCGAGGAGCTCGGGCGCATCGGTGACGTGCTGGCGCTGGTCGATCAAGGCGAACGCCGAATGATCGGGCTGTGCGGCGAAGACGGGTCTGGCAAGTCGCGAATTATACTCGAAATCGCGCGCCGTTTGGGGTTGGCGGGACATAGCGTGGGGCTTCATGTCGTGAACCTCATACCGTTAATGAAAGAGATCCCGTTGTCGGCGATTCAACAGATGTTACGCGTCGTTCTCGGATTGGATGAATTCGATCCCGAGGCGCTGCTGCGCGACCGGACGGCACGCTTGCGCGAGTTGGGCCTTTTGTACAAAGAACAAGAGGCGATCGCCTCGGTTCTCGGGTTGTCGTCGCAAGAAGGAAAACAACGCGCGGGTTATCGCCGCTTGAAAGCGGCGCTGCAACGCATCATTGAAAAGTTGGCTGAAGATCGCATGACGCTTTTCGTTTGGGACTGTGCTGAATACATGGATCAAGATTCCATCTCGATCGTGGACGAGGTTTTGCAGTCTCTAACCGCGTCCCGCGTTGCCGTTATTTTGGGCTATCAAATGGGATATCAGCCGCGCTGGCTCGAACAGAGCTGGTATACAGAGATAGTCATTGAACCGCTGCCCGATCACGATGTCGCGCGAGTGATCGCGTCTCGACTCGGCTACGAAGAAATCCCGATCGAGCTGCTCCGAGAAGTGACGAATAAATGCGGCGGCAACCCGCTCTATATCGAGGAGTATCTGTCGTCTCTGGTCGAATCGGGCGCGATCGTTTTTGAGCGCGAACAGGTTCGGTACCGCCCGGATGTGGCAGATACCGAAGTCCCCAAAACGCTCCGGGGTATCGTCTCGTCGCGCATAGGAAAAATAATTCCGGTTTCGAGATATATCATCCAAGTCGCTTCCCTGGTGGGGGAACGGTTTAATACCGCCTTGGTGGCGGAGGCGGTAAAAGTCGACCATGCCGCTGTTACCAACGCGTTGTCGGCTCCGGAAATGAAGAATATCGTCAAGCAGTTAGGGCCGTCGGAGTATGCCTTCGCCTATCATCTCGTGCCCCAAGTGGTGCGCGAAGGCTTGACCGTGCAGGCGCGAAAAGAGATTCATCGCGCTATCGCGGGCGCGATCGGAACTCTATATCCCGAAAGGCTGAGCGAAATGGCCGAACGCTTGGCGCATCACTATCGCGAGTCGGGCGACCTGAGTAAGGCGGTGGATTATCTAGTCATATCCGCCGGACGCTTTGAAGAGTTGTACGACTTGAACAACGCGGCCGCGAGCTTGATAAAGGCGATCGATATTCTCGCCACGCTTTCCTCTTCCGAACGGCAACGCATGCTTCAGTTGTATGAACGCATCGGCGAGCTTTGCCTACGAGCCTTCGATCTCGATACCGCGACCACGCAAATCAAGCGAGCGCTTGATATCGCGGAGGGGCTTAAAGCAGACGGCTATATCGCGCGTTTTTCTCTATTGTACGGCAGGATTTTGGTCACCGCCGCGCGCATCGACGAGGCGCGTCCCTGGCTCGACCAGGCGCGACATATCGCTCGAGGGGTAACCGACCCGGAATTGTCGCGAGAGGTGTTGTTGGCGACAGCGAGCGCGGATTCGCACGTCGGAGAGCATGAGAAAGCGGTTGGAGAAATTCGCGAAGCGTTACAACTCGCGCGGGAGTCCGGCGAGATCGAAACGGAAATCCGCTGCTACACCCAGTTGGCTCTGACCTATTGCGAAATGCAGGACCACAACTCGGCCATGGATACGCTCTCGCAAGCGATTTCGAGGATCGAGGGTATATTCGACCCGGCGTTGAGTTGCCAGATCTATCAACTCGAGTTTCAGATCAACCACTTTGTTAGCAATGAGCACGCGGCGATTCGAGCGGCGAACATGGCCCTGGAGGTGGCCAAGGACGCGAGTTTGATCTACGAATGCGCGCTAAACGCCTATCGCATCGGCAACGCGTATATCCACCTCAAGGACTACGCCCGCGCGTTCTCGTCGCTGCGTTATAGTCACGAGCTCGCGATCGAGCACGGCTTTACCAGACTGCAGATGCTCAATTTGATGCTCTTAGGGTTCATCGACGCGCTCCGGTTTCAATCCCGCGAGGGATTGGGTCGACTCTTTCAGGCCATCGATTACGCGAGAAGCCAGAACGACGTTCTGGACGTCATCCGCGGACAGCTTCTATTGGCGATCATCGCGCAAGAGGGAGCGCGTGCGGATGACGCGGTCGATACCTTGCGCGAAGCCTTGAAGCTAGCGATGAAGCACGGCAGTCGACAGTATATCGGATACGTCGAGCAGGCGTTGCAGAGACTAAACGCTGAACAACCGATAGCGTTGCCATTATGACTTGGAGCGCTTAGGGCTCGCGCAAAAATAATTTTACATTTTTTCGCCCAGATTGGGATGGATTGTCTTGTTTCCGATTGAGCGAAACCGCAGGAATATTAGGGATATTTTGAGGATTTCGCGATTGAGGAAATGTGACAATCCGCCCAATATGGGA
>JAFGIB010000438.1 GCA_016929805.1 Deltaproteobacteria bacterium
GCGCCGGCGTACTCGGGTCCTTCGGACCCTGTGTACTGCCGCTGGAAACGTACAGCTTCGCGGACTCGCGTCCGCTCCGCTTTGTACATTTCCACCGACAACCGTCAGGTACAGCAAGTACCGTCCTCGCTGGCCCCGCGGTCGCGCTCGGTTTTACAGCCGAATCGGCCGCCGACTTGTTTGCTCCCCTGAACGCTTACATAGAAAAGCAGCGTATCAAAGAGTAGGGAATGCGTTTTCTTCTCGCAATTCCTCTAAGCCGATGGCCTCTGTAGTTCGTGGATACTGTTTAACCGGGCCATGGGCACTGGTTTGTAGTACTGTTATCACGTGACCTCGCAGGATAGACGATTACCTTTAGACTGTTCTAATTCAGGTATCGAAAAAAAAGAGTGTGACGTTGGACACAGGGGTTTATCTCCGTTCGTCAAGCTAGCCGTGGTAGTTGTGTTGCTGGGCGGAGCCGTCGCGTTTTTGATATTCGGCAGCCAGGCTTCCGACGCTTTCGTCTATTCGAAGTTCGTAAACGAAGTGCTCGTGAAGCCCGAGGCGTTTATAGGAAGAGAGCTTCGCGTCGAGGGTAATCTCGAGTTTGGTTCGGTCAAGTTTCGTCAAGATCCCTGCGAGTGGCGTTTTGCCCTGACGAGTACGGGTAGCTCTTCGAGCAACTCTCTGCCGGTGCGTTTTCCTCAATGTGTTGTCCCCGATACGTTTCGCGACGGAATGGGAATTACGGTCACCGTGCAGGGTAGTCTTCAAGACGACGGTTGGTTCGTAGCTAACCAGGTAATACCGAGGTGTCCGTCGAGATACGAGATGGACGAGCGGAGACAAGAGGGGTTTATAAAGCCCCATGACCGCTAGCCTTGGCTCGTATTGGCAGGTAGCGGATGATATTGACATTAGCTTAGTAAAAATCCGTCGGCGTAAACTGCTTCGCTCGCGAAAAATCGCGCTAACTAAGGGCGTGCTCGCTTTTTGGGGACCTCACTTAGGGTGCACTAAGCCGCCGTCCAAAAAAGCTCCCGCGCGCCCGTATTTCATCGCTTTTTTCCCATTTTCGCTGAACGTATTCTGCAACGTTAAGGTTGATAAAGTGAGGTTGGAAAAAAAAGAGGATATCTTGGCTGTGGGGTCTTGACCGAAGGGTCGCGGCGGGCGTAAATCGCGCCCAGTGGCTAGAGACGAACAAATCGTAATGGATGCGGATGCGATCGCGCGCGTCTTACGGCGAGTCGCGTCTGAAATCGTCGAGCGTACGAGAGGCGCAAAGCACCTTGGAATCGTCGGCATTCGCCGGGGCGGCGTCCCCATCTCTCTAAGGTTAGCGGATGAGATTCGACGCGTGGAGGGTCGCGACGTGCCGGTAGGAACGATCGATATCACCCTTTACCGCGATGACGCGGCCACGGCTTTGCCCGATCCCAAAATCGGGCCGAGCGCGATTTCATTTGAAATTAAGTCGAGAGATATCGTTTTGGTGGATGACGTGCTTCATACCGGACGCACCGTGCGAGCGGCGATAGACTGTTTGCTTGATTACGGGAGGCCGCGCCGGGTTTGGTTGGCGGTTTTATTCGACCGGGGCGGGCGCGAGCTACCGGTGGCGCCTGATTTTGTCGGACGAACGCTCGAAATACCTAAAAAAGATCTCCTGGACGTGATTATGGATGGCTGTTCGGAAGATCGCGCGATTATTCGGCGTGAGCGACTCGGAAAGACGAATTGGGAGGTGAATGATGAGTAGCGCTTTTAGGCATCATCATCTGATCAGCGTCGAACCGCTCAAAGCCGATGACGTGCTTCAAATTCTCGACGCGGCCGAGGTTTTTTTTGAAGTTTCTATGCGGCCTGTTCGCAAGGTCCCCACCCTGAGGGGAAAGACGATTATCAATCTATTTTACGAGGCTTCGACGCGGACCCGTAGCTCCTTTGAGCTGGCTGGAAAGCGTCTATCAGCGGACGTTGTCAATATCTCAACCTCGAGCTCCAGCGTCACCAAGGGCGAAACCCTATTGGATACCTGTAAGACGTTACAGGCGATGCACCCCGACGTTGTTATCATCCGCCACTCGGCTTCTGGCGCGTCGAATTACGTAGCGCGTCGACTCGATTGTAGCGTGATAAACGCCGGAGACGGAGCGCACGAACATCCGACTCAGGCACTGCTGGACGCTTTTGTCATGCGCCGCGCTCACGGAACGCTGAAAGGTCTAAAAGTAGCGATTTGCGGCGATATCAAACACTCTCGAGTCGCACGTTCCGATACTTTGTTGCTCAATCTTTTCGGGGCCGAGGTGCGTTACTGCGGGCCGAATACGCTGATGCCTTATAGAGCGAAAAGCCTCGGCGCGAAGGTATACAATCGGCTCGAAGAAGCGCTTGAGGGCGTGGACGTGATTTATTTATTAAGGATCCAACTCGAACGACTACAGGGCGCGCCGATTCCGAGTTTGCGGGAATACAGCCGTACCTTCGGCGTTTCACAGCGTCACCTCAAGCTGGCCGCTCCGGACGCTATCGTCATGCACCCCGGCCCGCTGAATCGCGGAGTCGAGATTCATCCTTTACTCGCGGACTGTGAAAAGAGCGCGATATTAAAGCAGGTCGAAGCCGGCGTTGCGGTGAGGATGGCGGTGCTGTATTTACTGATGAGTGGCAAAGGCGCCGAGTCGCTTAGTGAAGCCACGGGCTTATAATTGAGCAACGAACGGGTCGAGCGCCGTGAATTCGCCGTAGATCGAAACCCTCTGCAGCCGGTTACGGGTCGCTCGACCTCTGTGTAACCCTTAACGTTGCAAAAAACGTCGAGCGGAAACGCGAAAAAAGCGATGAAATAAGGGCGCGCGGAACCTTTTTTGGACCGCAGCTTAGTGCACCCTAAGTGAGGTCCAAAAAAAGTGAGCACGCCCTTAGTTCGCGCTATTTTTCGCGAGCGAAAGCGGTTTACGCCGACGGATTTTTTGCAACGTTAAGGTA
>JAFGIB010000439.1 GCA_016929805.1 Deltaproteobacteria bacterium
GCCGGCGCGAGGACGAAAGCCGGTTTTACGGGATGAATTGGCCGCCGTCGTAGTCAAACAGCAGTACCCCCCTGAACGGTTACGATTTATCTATCAATCCGACATCAGCGGTTCGAACAACCACAAACCGATGGTGACGAAGATCACGTCAAAAGCGATGAGGATACGGATCCAGACAAAAATTTCCTCGATCGGCGCGCCGTGAAAAAGCTCGCGAGTAGCGATGACCGCGCAGACTAACGAAGGAGCAATCAGCGGAAAAACGGCGACGGCAAGAATCAAATCACGAGTGCGAGAGCGCACCCCCATCGCGGCAAAGAGATTACCCGCCGCTATGAAACCAATAGACCCCAACGCCAATAGCGTCGTCAGAGATCCCAGCATCGACATCATATCCAATTGAAAAAGAACACCCACGACGAAGACGACCGCGATTTCAACGACCGCTAAATAGCCGAGCGCGCTCATCGCCTTACCTAAGAAGATGGCGGAGCGCGGAATCGGCGCCATCCAAAGAGCGCGTATAACGCCGTATTCCTTCTCGCGACTCCAGCTACGACCCATTATGAGAACGCCGGAAAAAGCGATAGCCACCCACAAAATACCGGGCGCGACCAGCAACGCGGTGTTTTGATCGAGATAGAACGAAAGCGACGTCAGCACGGTGACCAGCAAAGCGAATAGAGCGGTGGTAACGACGATTTCGCCTGTTCGTATTTCGATGCGCAGGTCCTTTAACAAGACCATCAAAACGGCGCGCAGCGTTGTCACGCCGTCTCCACGATCGATCCACGACGAAGCTGATAACATCGATCGGCTAACCTTTCGGCAAAACCCGCGTCGTGGGTTACCAAGACCGATATGGTTCCTCGTTTTTTTTCCTCTTCCAAAGCGCTGACCAAACGTTCGACCGAAGCGCTATCGAGACCGGTGGTGGGTTCGTCCAGAAGTAGCAGACGCGGCTCGTGGATCACGGCTCTCGCGAGCGCGAGCCGCTGCAATTGTCCCCGCGAGTAGGTTCGAGTCGGCCGTTCCGCAAAAAGATCGAGGGCGAATCTATCACGTAATTGCTTCACTCTCCGAGTGGGAAAATCAAGCGAATATAGACGAGCCACAAAGAGTAGATTTTCGATTCCAGAAAGGTCCGGATATACCATTGCCTCGTGCGCCATCAGCCCGATGCGGCGCCTGAGAGAAGGAGCGTTACTCGCATCAAATTCTCCGTATCGGACGATCCCGCGGGTTGCCTTGGATAGCATGCCGAGAAGCGCGAGAAGCGTACTCTTTCCTGAGCCGTTCGGCCCTTTTATAACCGTGACTGTTCCCGCTCCAAAGCTGACGTCGATCCCAGCGAGCGCTCTCGTAACGCCGTAAATCTTCGTCAGGCCCTGTCCCTCTACTTTTTCGAAATCCGCTATCACGATGGCTCAAATTAGCGTCGATAAAGGTGGTTTGGTCAACCCCATTATCAATCCTAGTGCTGCAATTGTCTTTTTACGATAACAATTCGTCGACTCGATCTAAGGTTTTGGTAGACGAGAAGAAGCTCCGGTTTTTGGAAATGGGTTGACGTACAACATTAAGGAAAAATAGAGTGCTAAAGACTCGAAAGAAAAAACGAGAATCGCGGGACGAGTACCCGGTCTCGTCGTCGGCAATTGAATCGACCGAGGTTTTTCGAGATGAGTTAGACGTCGCTGCAACCGAAGCGCTATATCCCCGCGAGCGATTCGTCGTCATCTCGTTTCCCACTTGACCCGCGAAGCTCGCGACTTATGTTTGTGGCGTTTCATTTTCGATAAGGGTTAATGAGAAAGCACGATTGATCGATGGCAAAACGCGACTACTACGAGGTCCTGGGCGTCGATCGTTCAGCTGACAAAAATGAACTTAAGAAAGCCTATCGCAAGCTCGCGTTGGATTTTCATCCCGATCGGAATCCGGACGACCCGACAGCGGAGGAAAAGTTCAAGGAGGCGTCTGAAGCGTTTCAAGTCCTCTCGGATCCGGAAAAACGCGCATTATACGACCGCTACGGACATGCCGGATTGGAAGGAGCCGGCCATCGCGGCTTTACCAACATGGGCGATATCTTCAGCCAATTCCAAGATATCTTCAGCGACTTTTTCGGGGGGTCGGATTTTTTCGGGGGGGGATTCGGTAGAACGAGGCGACGAGGCCCGGTTCAGGGCGACAACCTGCGTATGGCCGTGGAGCTAACGCTGAAAGAGGCGGCTTTCGGAGTAAAGCGAGAAGTCTCTGTCTCGCACCCCGGTCCGTGCGAAAGTTGCCAGGGAACAGGGGCGGAAAAGGGAATACAAACCACCTGTCCAAGGTGCCATGGGCAGGGACAGCTCGCTCAGTCTCGAGGTCCTTTTCTGATTCAAACGCCTTGCCCGAATTGCCAGGGCGCGGGAATGATCGCCGAACGGCTCTGCAAAGAGTGCAATGGTAGAGGTCAGGTCAATATCACGCGCAAGGTGAAGGTTAGCTTTCCAGAGGGGATCGACGACGGACAGACGTTGCGGGTTCCTGGTCAAGGTTTGAACGGCCTTCGTGGAGGTCCACCAGGTCATCTCTACGTTACCGTACGTATCCAGCCTGATCCTAGATTCCAGCGCGATGGGGATGACCTATACCGAGAATTGCACGTATCATTTGTTCAGGCCGCGCTCGGCGCGGAGGTTGATATCGAGACGATTGACGGGGAGGTAAAAAAGATACCAATCCCGGCGGGTATTCAACCGGGAGAAACGGTAGTCGTAAAAAAGGCCGGTATTCCGCATCTTAACAAGGGAGGCCGCGGTAATCTCATCATCGTGGTACAAGTGGATGTACCTAAAAGGCTCTCTTCCAAGGCCAAGAAGCTGCTGAAAGAGTTGGCGGAAACGTTAGACTAACGACCCGTTGAATCGGATCTATTGAACCGCGGTCGTCGCGATCTATTTTGTAACCGTTCAGGGGGGTACTGCTGTTTGACTACGACGGCGGCCAATTCATCCCGTAAAACCGGCTGTCGTCCTCGGGCCGGCTCGTCAGGTACAGCAAGTACCATCCTCGCCGGCCCTGCGGGCGCGCTCGGTTTTACGGGCGAATTGGCCGC
>JAFGIB010000440.1 GCA_016929805.1 Deltaproteobacteria bacterium
ATAGTATCGCGAGCAAGGAGATCGCGGGCCGGAACTTCGCGCAGCTTGAAGGGTCTAGGAGCAATTCTCTCATACGACCGCGGGATCTAGAGTATTCGTATTGGCAGCGAACGGAGATGGCGAACGTGGATGCGAACGCTACCGAAGCGCCTGACGGAACCGTAACCGCGGAGAAACTCGTTGCGAACGCCGCCTTGGCCGAGCACTCGATATCGCAACAACAGTCTTGGACGGCTTCAACGAGCTACGCTTTTTCGGTTTTCGCCAAGGCGGCGGAGTACGACGGAATAGAGATAAGGTTTCCGGGCATGGCTTTTACGGGCTCGCCGAATGCGAAATTCAATCTAACCAACGCAACAACGATCGCGCCCATTCATTCGGGAATCAATAGCATCGGTATCGAGCCCGCGGGAAACGGCTGGTATTTCTGCTGGGCGGTAGCCACGTCAAACAGCTCGCCGGCATCATCCGCCGTACAGATCTTACCCCTTCGCGACGGTCAAAGTACCTTCGAGGGCAATAACCTAAACGGGATCTACGCCTGGCAAGCACAACTCGAAACCGCCGCGTTTACCTCCAGCGTTATCGCCGAAAGCTCTCGCGCGTCAGACCAGTTCTTTTGGCCTTCAAGCGCGGCACCCGCGAGCTCGGCTTTGCGCAATCGCTTCGCGATGCAGTTTATTCCCGAGTATTCGAGCGATAACGCGCCGAGCGCGGTGCTGGCCTATTTTAGCTCGTTCCCCGCTGTCCGTATTGAGCTTCAAAATCAAATCATCTCCGTCAGAAGCGACAGCAGTGTTTTTGTCCAGACAAATACCTTGACTTGGTCGCGCGGGGATGTGTTAACGCTGGTAGTCGATTCAGCGGCGGGTCAGATAACGACATCCGGTTTTCAGACGGGGAACGGTACCTATCCCGAATCTTCTGCACAGTCGTGGTCGGTGAGCAGCGGCGATATTTATTGGGGAATGAGAGACAGCGGCTTGCCGCTTTTCGCCCTCTTATCAGAGCCCTACCATCCGCCGTGCGACGCGGCGCATCCCTGTCCTGACGGCCAGACGTGCGTTTTGTCGAATTTCGGCCATCCTATTTGCACGCCCGAAGGGCAGGCGGAGGACTGCGACGATGACATTGACAACGACGACGACGGCGATATCGACTGCGCGGACTCGAGCTGCATCGGCGTGCCGGAGTGCCCGGAAATCTGCGACGATAATATCGACAACGAGGGCGACGGGCGGACCGATTGCTATGACTCGGATTGCTTCGGCCGAAATTGCCCTGAGATCTGCGGCGACGGGGAAGACAACGACGCCAACGGCAGAGAGGACTGCGCGGACCGGGCGTGCATGGCCATAGAAGGCACCTGTCCCGAGAATACGAATGACCTTTGTAGCGATGACCTCGATAACGACGGCGACTCGGACACCGATTGCTACGACTCCAATTGCCGCGCGCTCGCGGTCTGCCAAGAAGATTGCGATGACGGCGAGGACAACGACAAGGATGGGCTGACCGACTGCTACGACTACGAGGATTGCCAAGGACAAGATCTATGTATCGAGGATTGCGACGACAGGATGGACAATGATCGGGACGGCTTGACCGATTGCGCTGACAAAGTTGATTGCGAGGTTTACCCCTCCTGCCTTGAGGCGCCGGATAACTGCGATGATAACGTCGATAATGATGTGGATAAGCTCTTTGATTGCGACGATCCGGACTGTATGTCTTCGACGGGGACCTGTCCTGAAAACACGAGACTTTTGTGCCAAGACGGCTTCGACAACGACGGCGACGGATTTACCGATTGCGACGAGCACGAGAGCGACTGTCTGGTCAACGGTACCGGGTGTCTGCCCGAGACCTGCGAGCCTCCGGGCACGGCCAATCCGATCGATGAGGACGGCGACGGCGAAACCGATTGCATGGATGACGCTTGCTGGATCGCGGGAGGGGTTTGCCCGGAGGTTTGCACGGATCTCCACGATAATGACGGCGACGGGTTGACCGACTGCTACGATTCGTATTGCGCTGATGAGCCGCAATGTTGTAGGACCTCTTCAAACTGTCGCCTAGGCCAGAAATGTTGTTTGCCCGGTCAGGAACCCTGCCAAGCGCCGCCCGAGGGCGCTTTTGGCTTGTGCGAAAGCGCGACGGCTGACGCTTATGCTACTCTTTGGACAGGGGAATACTCCAATCCGACAACGGATAGTCCGCGGTATATATTGCACGACGGTGAGATGAGCGGACCTTTTGCCGCGGACGAGCTTGCAGTAAAGGTTATCGACGGCCGGTTGTTTACGCAGATTGAAGGGGAACGGCAGAACCTATTTCAATATAGTGAAGATTTCAACTCCAGCGTTTGGACGAAAACGAACCTGTCGGTTACTGTCGACGCTACTATTGCGCCAGACGGTCAGAATTCCGCCGATCTATTAAGGGAATCAAGCGATCAGTTGAGTTCATATTACACGGGTCAATTTATTTCTGTTGATGGATATAGCTGGTATACCCTTTCGGTTTTTGCGAAGCCCGGCGGCAGGAGTAAGTTGTCGTTAACACTTGTTCCATGGGCTTTCACGGGTACGTACAGGTCGTTTTTCGATCTAGAAAACGGCAGCGTAATCTCCGGGCCGGGCATTATAGAACCAGCTCCAAACGGTTTTTACCGTGTTTCGTTTTCGGCATTATCATGGGCCAGCGGTCCGGCGCTATTTGTAATTGACATATTGGGCAACAATGGTGAACCTGATCATTTTGGTGACGATACGAAGGGGATGTATTTATGGGGCGCACAAACGGAAAAAGGCGCTTGGTCGAGTAGCTATATCAAAACCGAAAGCAGCCCTGTAACCCGCTCGGCCGACCTCTTTCACTGGCCGGCGAGCACGGTGCCGGCCGCGATCAGGGGACCGATTGCGGTGGATTTCATTCCGCAATACTCGCAAGCGACGATTTCCGATAGCGAATCCGAAGCCAACCCGAGCCTCATCGAGTTCGGCAATTCCGCCGATCGTATAAGATACGAGTTATTCGGGCGAAGCCGGGTATCAGTTCGCCGTGCAAACGGCGGCTCCGATTTTGTTTCCTCAGAAAATCTGAACTTCTCCAGGGGACAAAAACTGACTTTCGTCCTTAACCCCGATAACGGAAGGGTAACGGTCAAGGGAGCCTCGGCTGGAAACGGAACCTCTACAGGTACGTCGTGGACGCTCGCGACGGGTGATCTCTATCTTGGAAGCGGTTTTGAAAACGATCATCACGTTTTCGGTCTGATATCCGAGCCTTATATTCCCGAGATATGCGACGACGCCGGCGCTGTCGACGAAGACGGCGACGGCCGAGCCAATTGCGCGGACGAGGAGTGCATGCTCTTCGGCGCCGGGTGCGTCGAAAACGATGCAGAGCTCTGCCTAGACGAGTTGGACAACGACGGAGATGGAGACACCGACTGCCGCGATAGCGATTGTATTTTGATAACCGGCCTTTGCGGCGAAGTTTGTTACGACGGGATAGATAACGACAACGATGGAATCATAGACTGCGCCGACGAGGATTGCATGGTGGCCACGTCGGGATGCGTTGAGATCTGCGATGATGGGATATACGACAACGACGGCGACGGTTTGTACGATTGCGACGACGGCGATTGTAGAAACGAGTCGCAATGCCGCGCCGTCTTGACGGAAACGCCTCTGATCTATTTCTCGAATGGTTATTTCCTGAATCCGAGCGAGCGGTACCTAAGTTATCTTTGGGACGAGGGTATACATAAGTATATCGGAGTTTTCGGCGCGGGCGAGCTTGCCGTTACGGATTACGAGGGCCGACTTTATGGTCAATTTGAAGGTAGCCGGACGAATATTTTGCTAAATAATCTAGATCACAACGCCTATTCTTGGAGCGTCGTGGGCGGCGCGACGATTTTGCCGGATGACGGCCCTGATCCCTATAACACGACAACCGTCGAAGACGAGTCCGACGCCGTTCTATTCGTCGGCGACGGAACTCGTTCCGGGTATAGGCAAAGCGGCATTTTCCTTGAAGCGGACAGAAGTTATACCTTCTCTACCAATAGTATAAAGAGAAGCGATTCTCCGTCAGTAAATTGGTCGATAGAAGTTGAACGGGGCGAGGAGCCTGTCGTGTCGGCATCAGATAGTTCGATAAGCATGTGGCAAAAGAATTACTTAACCTTCGATCAGGAATCCGACTACGAGGACTCCGCGATTAATATTATCAATCAAACAACCGGAGGGGAAACGGCGGCTTATTATTGGGGAGAACAGCTTGAAGAAGGCAGGTTCGCGTCGTCTACTATTATCACGGGCGATTCGCCGGCCACTCGAATGTCGGATGAATTTTGGTGGCCTCAAGAGATTATCTGCGAAAACCATATGCTCCGAAAGAGGTTTACCATTTCGATCGTTCCGGAGTACTCCTGCGATGAAGTGCCCGAAGAAGGAGCTTATTTGTTCTGGTATGAGGATCCGGACGAAGAAATTGTTTATTATATAAAGCAGGAGTACGACGAGATTGGCAATCCGAACGGCGCGCGCATCGTGGTGGACGGAGTAAAGGGATACGAAAGAAGAACCTATGTCCAGACTGGTATTATTAAGTGGCACCCCTGGAACTGGCCGCAGCCGATCATAACCTTTGACGCCGACCTTGGAGAGATTACGGTAGAAAACGTCGACGGAGCGGATACCTATACCGGAAGCCCCTGGCACACCGACGAGGGAGACGTGCTGATGGGTCGGCATCGTTGGAATGAAAACGCCGCGGCGTTCGCCTTGATTTCGGAGCCGTACAGTATAGACGGCTTGTCGGTTTTTTATCAAAGCGATGCGATCGAACCCATCGAATATACTCAGGATGGTTACTTTTTCAACTCTATAGTGATTGATGGAGATTTAATCGTCGGAGGACTACCGCACGAGAACGATTCAACCGGTGAGATATACGTTCAAAGAAGGGTTAACGGTCAATGGCAGGGAACAAAACTCTTCGCGTACGACTCTAAACCCGAGAGTTATTATGGCTATTCGGTTGCGGTACGAGACAACGAGATTTACGTAGGCTCTCCGCAAACGAATAATAGCTCAGATATAGGGTCTGTATATAGAATATCGGATATAGGAAATACATGGCATCAGGAAAAATTTAGCGCTCCGGACACGCTAGTAGGAGATCAATTCGGTTTTTCGATAGCCGCGGAAGGAAATATTCTCGTTGTAGGCGCTCCCAATAAGGAAGTGAATTGGGCAAGTAATGGAGCCGCTTATATCTTCGAATTTAACGACGGAAATGTCGACGTAACGACTTTACATTCATCGGACGGAACGTTTTTTGGACGTTCTGTAGCTACAGACGGAAATATGGTGGTTGTGTCGGCTATGCTAAGCACTTTGAGTCCCGTAGGAATTGCGCAAGTATTCGCCCGTGATAACGGTGATTGGGTTAAGATTGCGGATCTCATCACGACGCAGCTTTCTGGCGAAACTGACCGATTTGGCGATTCGGTTGCGATTAGCGGTAATCGAGTAGTTGTCGGCGCTAGAGACAGTTCCGGGGGATCCGGATCGATACATATATTCGAAGGTACAAATAGCGGCGGCGAATGGACTTGGTCTTCCGATACGATGATAGCCGGAACAGTCGGTGAAATGGGTACAGTATTCGGCCGTTATATTGCGATACACGGCAATCGGATTGTCGTAGGCGACCCAGCATACACAGAAGCGACGACAAATTTTATGGGACGAAGTTATATTTACGAAATCGTTAACTCGAATTGGTACGAACAGATAATCAGTAATGAAGATTATTTAGAATCTTTATTCTTTGGAATCGGCGTCGATATAGACGGCGATACGATTGCGATCGCGGAGGCGATGAACGGACATATATATCTCTATCAAACGGGCTGTCCTGGCGCGTGCGCTAAAAACTCCGACTGCAATGACGGCGATTTCTGCAACGGTATGGAAATCTGTTCGAACGGCGTGTGCCAGAGCGGTATTCGGCCTTGTGAAGGCGAGATGTGCGACGAGAATGCGAATCGCTGCTACGGCTGCAATACAGATGCGGATTGCGATGACGGGCTGTACTGCAACGGCAACGAACTGTGTAACGCCAATAGATGCGTGGCCGGATCGAGACCGTGCGCCGCGCCTGCGTTATGCGACGAAGCGAGTGACGCTTGCGTGAGTTGCCTGTTCGATGCGGATTGTGACGACGGCGCGTTCTGTAACGGCGCTGAGATATGCGTGAGCGGAAGTTGCCAAGATAACGTCGATCCGTGCCCGCCCGGACAGTGCAACGAGGATGCGGATATATGCATTACTTGTACCGTTGACGCGGATTGCGACGACGGCAACGTGTGCACGAACGACATCTGCGATCCGGAGCTCGGCTGCATTTATACAAATAATACGAATAGCTGTAATGATGGTAATGCTTGTACGAGCAGCGATACCTGTAACGCGGGTACCTGCGTGGGAACTCCGATTACCTGCGACGACGGCAACGTGTGCACGGATAATTCTTGCAATCCCGCAACCGGATGCGTGTTTACCAACAATACGGCCAGTTGCAACGATGCAAATGAATGCACGATAAACGACACATGTTCCGCGGGCAGTTGTTCGGGTACGCCGAGAACGTGTGATGACGGCAACGTTTGTACGGATGATTCGTGTAACCCCGCGAGCGGATGCGTATTCACAAACAATACAAATCCGTGTAATGACGGCGAGGTTTGTACCATCGGCGATGTCTGCTCCGGAGGCGTGTGCGTTCCCGGCTCGATCGACCCGTGCGACGACGGAAACGAGTGTACGGAAGACACATGTGTTCTAGGAGGCGCGGGTTGCCAGCACTCGTATCGGCCCGCGGGTTACGCCTGCGGAACCGATGGCTCGTGCGACGGAGCCGGTAACTGCGTCGAATGCGTCTACGATAGCGATTGCGACGACGGCAATGACTGCGACGGCGTGGACTACTGCGATGCGTTCGGTGCGTGCCACGACGGAGACTATCCTTGTGGCGCGACTCAATTATGCGATCCTGCGTTGGGTTGTCTGGATTGCTACGACAACGACGCGGATACGTACGGAACGGGAACCCAATGCTCGGTGCAGGATTGTGACGACGGCGATCCCAATCAGTATCCCGGCGCGACCGAATTTTGTAACGGCGAAGACGACGACTGCGACGGGATACAGGATGGATCCGAGGGGTTGACGCAACAGTGTGGAACAACGGACGTGGGTTCGTGTACTTTCGGAATCGAGCAGTGCCAGGATGACGGTAGTTGGGCATACTGTAACGCCCTGTTTCCGACGACCGAAACCTGTAACGGCGCCGACGACGACTGCGACGGCGTTCTTGACGGCTCCGAAAATCTAACGCAGCAATGCGGCACCACCGATGTTGGGGCGTGTACTTTCGGAACCGAGACGTGCCAGAACAACGGTACGTGGGCGGGTTGCACCGCGGTATTTCCCGCGACCGAAACCTGCAACGGCGCCGACGACGACTGCGACACCGTTCTCGACGGCTCCGAAAATCTCACGCGGCAATGCGGCACAACCGACGTCGGGGCCTGTTCTTTCGGAACCGAGACGTGCCAGAACAACGGTAGTTGGGCGGGCTGCACGGCGGTATTTCCCACGACCGAAACCTGCAACGGCGCCGACGACGACTGCGACGGCGTTCTCGACGGCTCCGAGAATCTCACGCGGCAGTGCGGCACAACCGACGTCGGGGCCTGTTCTTTCGGGACCGAGACATGCCAGAACAACGGTAGTTGGGCGGGCTGCACGGCGGTATTTCCCGCGACCGAAACCTGTAACGGCGTCGACGACGACTGCGACGGCGTTCTGGATGGCTCCGAAAATCTCACGCAACAATGCGGCACAACCGACGTGGGCGAGTGCACTTTCGGAAGCGAGTCCTGCGATAATAGCGGAAACTGGGTCAATTGCAGCGCGGTATTCCCGGTAACGGAAGTCTGCGATGATACATTAGATAATGACTGTGACGGCTATACCGATGGCGCTGACGACGATTGTTGCTCGGAAACAGTTCTATTCTTCGACAATTTCGCGTACGACTTTTCGAACCAGAATAGTCCCTGGTTTGAGAACGGCTCGGATGCGGATTACTCCGTCGCGAACATGCGAACGTCCAGCGGTTATCCTGCCGGTGGCAGCGGTAATCCCGTGGCTCAAGCGGTTAGTTGCGGAGGTTATTTCGATTCGAACTACTGCCGCATACAGATGGACGCCTCGGTCAGCCTCGCGGGCTATACGGGCGCAAGGCTGAGTTTCCAAAGATATATCGCCACGGCATTTGATAGCAGCGATTACTTGCGGGTGGAGATCTCGACGGATAACGGCTCGAGCTGGACTCAAATCTACAACTGGTACGGAGGAAACGGAGACGACGGCGTTTGGCATTCAGAAAGCTATACGGTAAGCGGAGCGGCTCAGATATTGGTACGCATCGCCGACCGAGGAAGCTCTTCCGACGAATATACGAACATCGACGATTTTACCATAACCGGCACGTGTAACTAAGGCTTAGACGTGATGAAATAAAAGAGGGAACCCGATGTCGAGAGGTTTCGTTATTGAATATAAAAAAGAGAACGTATCCGCGTCTCTATATTTGATAGCAATTCCAATCGAGTGGGAACCTCGATATACGACAACTAACAAACCGCCGACAGAGTCGCAAACGTTGCGAAGCGCGGTCTCGACACGCATTTCTCCGCTGACCGTGTATACCCGGCTTGCCGCTGTTGGAAAGCGATACGGTTCGAGATTCAATAGTCTAGGACAAGTCAAGTGAAACGATCGATTAAAACAATGCTGATAACGCGACTATTTATTGTAGCAATAGCGATAGCCTTCGTCTCGAGCTGTTCCGGCGAAAACAGAGAGCCTTATAAAACCGAGGCGGGTAAGGTCAAGATACCCCTGATAACGACCAACTCCGACGAGGCCTACCGGCTGGCGGGCACTTTGCTCATCCAAGATGAAGGCAATCCTCCAAACACCATCGAGACCCTGACGACAACTAAAGATAGCGAAGAGAAAGAGCTCGAGGTCGAGCTCAAGGTCGGCGGATACGCGGTCGTGTTACAAGAAGGCTGGAGCTTGTACGATCATCAAGGCGTGCAAGTTCCCAATGTTTCGGTAGTATCGGACACGCTCGAGTTTGTTGTTAAACCCTTTAGGGCGACCGAAGTTAGGTTCGAGTTTTTGATAGGCGATGTTGACCCGAGAGGCGGTGCGACGATAACCGCGAACGCCGATAACGTCCACGCGCTAACCGGAAAGGTGACGTTGGCGCTGAGTACGGCGTGTAGTCCCCGAATAGACACTGTCTGTGGACCGTTGAGCAAGCTCGATAAACGAGAGGTCGAATTCGTCATGCTTTTCGCCGTAGAATCAGACGGTTTATCGGGCGATCTCAGGCAGGTTTCGACAGGGCCGGTTATTTTTGAGTTTTTCGGCCATGAATTTTTAGAAAAGATAGTGGGACCCGCGCTCAACGGTACGCGTTACAGCTTTGCTCTAAGGAGCGACGCGGACGGCCGGATATGGTTCGAAAGCACGGCGCGCTTGACTGCCGCGGGTAAGGGCGACGTGTGGGAATCCGAATTTGATCTATCGATAACCGGATCGGCCGACGGTTCCTTGGTCGAGGGTATGACAACTCTCGCCACGGCCGGAATCCCGGCCTTCGCCGCGAATGACGGTCTATTGACCCTTTCGGCGAGCAGCACGGGTAACGGAAGCAGGCGCAAGCTTGAGGAACAGGTGTCGGGCACGGGCAGGTTTATTTATGATAACTACGCGCCTGAAAGCGATAAGACAGGCCCGGAAGGCATCGCACGGGATGTGATTTTGACCTTTGACGAGGGAAACTTTCAGAACGAAAGCTCTCGAGTGATTTTGCACGACGGCGAGCTTAGCGGCCCGGTTGCGGCAGGGGAGCTCGCCGCCAAAAGAATAAGAGGAAGGCTTTTCGGACAGTTCGAGGAGAGCCGAACCAATTACCTTACCTACAGCCGAGAGTTCGAAAATCCGTCCTGGACATCCGAGGGTGTCTTTGTCATACCGGATATCTCGGTCGCGCCCGACGGCTCGAATGAGGCGGATAAATTGATCGCCGACCAATCGAGCGGCTACCACTATATCGACCGAGACGATTTGATCCCGGTAGCTATCGGCGATTACGTCTCGTTTTCTCTATTCGCGCGGGCCGCCGAGTACCGCTACGTCAGTCTATTTCTAAGCGCGGGTTCCGCGCAGGTCTCGGTTATCTTCAACGTAGGCGACGGCACGGTTCAGAGCGAAACCAGCCCGAGCGAAACCCACGCGTTTTGCACGCCCGTTTCCGGAGATTGGTATCGATGTACCGCCGTATGGACTGTATCGGGAACCGGTGACTTAAACGCTAGAATCGAGAACGTCGACAATAACGGAAACCGCGATTTCGTCGGCGATGACTCGAGGGGCGTTACGATTTGGCAGGCTCAAATTGAAAAGGGCCGCTTCCCGACGAGCCCGATTGAAACCGAGGCTGAGCCCGTCACCCGCTTACAAGACGAGTTCTACTGGTCGCAAGCCATTATTCCGCCGGCAATGCGAACGGGGCTTTTCGCCTTTGATATCATTCCCTATCTCTCGAACGCGGATATGGATGGCTCCTATATCGTGCCGATCGATTGGTACGGCTCTTCGCAACGTTATTTCGTACAGATGCGCGGAAGTAACAACGGTGAAGTATCGGTTTACGATCAGAGCGCGGAACAAGATCTGATTATTGCCAACCGCGATACCTGTACGGACTGCAGCGGAATCGATTGGGACCGCGAGCAACGGCTCACGCTGGTTTTCCACCCTTCGCAAGGACGTTTTGAATTATCGGGCTTTAATCAAGGAGACGGCGATTATTCGGGGCCGAGCTTTGACGACAATGAGGGCGACCTATATTACGGGCACGGTATGTCTCAAGGCTTGAGCCGGCAGATTCAGGGATTGATTTCGGAACCCTATCATCCTCCTTGCGACAGCGATGCAAACCAATGCCCCGAAGATTACACCTGCGTCTTGACCGATTTCGGACATCCGATTTGCGTTGTCACCGGCGTTGAGGCCTGCGATGACCACATCGACAATGACGACGATGGTTTAATCGATTGCAATGACTCGAGTTGCGCGAATACCGCGGAATGCCCGGAGGATTGCGACGACGGAATCGATAACAACCTGGATGGTTTGATAGACTGTTATGACCCGTTCTGCTTCAGCCCGGATTGTCCGGAAATCTGCGACGACAGAATCGACGATAATGAAACCGATAACGACTTTGACGGCCTGGCCAACTGCGAAGACGACGACTGCATGAAAATCGCGGGAGCGTGCCCGGAAGTCTGCGACGACGAGGTCGACAACGACGCCGACGGAGATGTCGATTGCGACGATCCCGATTGCTGGCGCGCGAACAGCGGCTGTGTCGAGATTTGCGACGATAGCCGTGATAACGACGGCGACGGACTTACCGATTGCGATGATGAGACCGATTGCATGGTCATCGGCTCAGGGTGCATCGCCGAAGACTGCGATAGCGGCATCGACGAAGACGGCGATCATCGAACCGATTGCGCTGACCCGGATTGCCAGATTCCGGGCTCCGATTGCGTCGAGGATAGTTACCTAAACTGTAACGACGAGGTCGATAATGATCAGGACGGCCGAACCGATTGCGACGATTCGGACTGCGCCAACGGCCCCTTCGGTTGCGTTGAAATCTGCGACGACGAGGTCGACAACGACGCCGACGGCGACCTAGACTGCGACGATCCCGAATGCTGGGTGAGCGGCTCCGGTTGTACCGAGAACGGCGAAGATAGCTGCAGCGACGGAAACGACAACGACGGCGACGGATTCATCGACTGCGCGGACCGAGATTGCCGCGGTCTAGAAGCATGCAATGATGTTACAAGAGCGGTAGCCGCTTATTTTTCAGACGGCGTATTCAGCAACCCGAGCACGCGGTATATTTGGTATGATGACGACAGCGGGATCGGTACTATCGACGGACCATTTGCGGCAGACAAGCTCGCGACCAAAGTGATCGACGGTGAAGTTTTCGGCCAATTCGAAGGCGAGCGGACCAACCATGTTTTAAATAGCGCTGATTTGGATGAAAGCGCGCATTGGTCCCTGTCGCCCGCGGAAGCTGAACCGGCGGTTACGAGATTGGTTGATCTACCGTTAGGGCCGAAGTATCGAGACGATGCTTTTCGTATCGCCTATTCGGCTGACGAAGCTTCTGTTGTCGAGCAGACGGTAAGCGGTCTGACCGAGGGGACAACCGTAAGTCTCACCGCTCATCACCACAAAGACGACGAGAGCACCAAGATCCACTGGCGTTTCGCTTCGAGCAACAACGCGGTTGAAACGCTTATTCCAACTCAGACCCAAGGACGGTTGATTTGGACGAAGACCTATGACTCGGGCGATCGGGATTTGGGCAATGGTATAGCTATTGATAATGATGAGAACGTCGTTATATTTGGTATTTTTGACGGCCTACCGGCCGGAGAGCTATTCGTTTCTAAGTTAGATAAAAACGGAAATGAGTTATGGACAGATATCGTTGCCGATAGCGACGCCGGCCATACCTGCGGAGGCGTCGCTATTGAAAGTAACGGAAATATAATTGTAGCGGGGAACAACTCGATTAGCGGTTCTGGTATAAATGCTTGGATTCGCAAGTACGATCCAAGCGGAAACGAGATATGGACGCGTACTATAGCTGATGCAACCGCAGCTCCGAAAATAGCAATCGGTAGCGAAGGAAACCTTTATATTTCCGGATATACATCTAACGATATATATATAGCCAAACTGGATTCTACGGGAACGGTTATTTGGAGTGATACTCACGACGTCGGGGATGACGATCTAGGTTTTGCCGTAGCGGTTGACAGCGAAGAAAACGTAATAGCAGGCGGACAGATAGGCGATAGTTCGACTACCGACATCTGGGTTCGCAAATATGATAGCAATGGAAATGAGATATGGACGGACGTTTTCGATAGCGGTTATCGAGACATGAATTTGGGGGTAGCTGTTGATAGACACGATAATATCATAGTTACGGGCGGATGGTATGTAAGTGTAGAACCCTATTCCGTCTCGAATTGGACGCGTAAATATGATCCTTTTGGATATGAGTTATGGACTCGCGTTATCGATGAAGACGGTTTGGGTTTATCACCTAAAGTCGATAGCGAGATGAATATTTTCGTCGCCGGGAATATTATCACCGGGAATACTTACGGAAGCGAACGGGCCGACACACACTTCCGAAAATACGATCCACAAGGAATGGAAATATGGAGCGAAACAACGGCGACTGGCGACCAGTCAAGCGCCTATGATATTGCTATTAATAATAAAGGTTATTTTTACGCAGTAGGGGATACCTACGTATATAACGAAGAGCTCGATGTTTGGGGTTCAGACATTTGGGTTGGCAAATTTTCAGACAAATACCAAACTGGATGGCGACGGGCCGGTGACCGAAGAGTTGTAGAATCGGGTACAAACGACGTAGTGGTAGGACTTAGAAACGCCGAAGACGGTGTTGGAGGATCGATACTGGCTTGGAATATTCAATTAGAAGAAGGTTTATTTCCTTCATCTCCCATCGTAACCGTAGATACAACCGTAACTCGAACCGCTGATGACTACAGATGGCCGGCGCGGTTCGCGGGTAGAAACCATCCGTTGCGAAGGCGAATTGGTATCGACGTGATACCGGAATATGCAAGCGACGAAGTTCCGGCCGAAGGCGCGTATCTGATGTGGTTCGCGGATAGTAATCAACAAATGGCTTATTATATCTCATCCGACGCGAGGGTCGTGGTCGAGGCGATTGGCGGATCGGCTTATGTAGCCACGGGAGTCTTGAATTGGAACCGCGGACAAAAGCTGAGCATTGTATTTGATCCCGACAGGGGCGAGATTTCGGTTTCAGGCTCGAACGACGAAGAAACGACGGTCGTAGGCTCACCGTGGGCAACCGACCAGGGAGATGTAATTCTAGGAAGACGCGGCTCGGGAGGAGGAAACGAAGCGGCGGCCTTCGCGTTGATTTCAGAGCCCTATCTTATCGAGCGCTGCGACGATCTTCTAGACAATGACGGCGATCGCCTGGTCGATTGCGCCGATTCCGATTGCTGGCGTTCGGACAGCGGATGCGTTGAAGTATGCGACGACTCAATAGACAATGACGGCGACTATAACATCGACTGCCAGGATATCGATTGCAGAATTATCGGGACGCCCTGCCACCCGGAAATCTGCGGGAACGGAGAGGACGACGACGACGACGACGCGACTGACTGTCAGGATACCGATTGTATGGGCGCCGAATGCCCCGAGACGTCGGTTCTTTTGTGTTCCGACGGGCTCGATAATGACCTTAACGGCGTATCGGACTGCGCCGATGGCAACTGTTGGGCTATTGTCGGTATTACCTGCCCCGAGATATGCTACGACGGCGCGGACAACGATAAGGATGGTTACGTCGACTGTTTTGACAAGGATTGCGGGTATAAAGGCTCTGGATGCACGGAGGACAATGAGCAGCTATGCGGCGATCGAATAGACAACGACGGAGACGGGGTTATCGACTGCTCGGACAGCGGTTGCCGCGGTCAGCTAAACTGTCGCGGCATTATCGGAGGCTCGATCGCAACTTTTTCAGACGGTCGATATAGTAATCCCAGCGCGCGTTATATCGGATATGCAGACGGCGTATCGCCCGGCGCGCTCTCGGAACCATTTGAGCGAAACAAGCTGGCGACGACGAACATCGACGGACGGATATATGGTCTTTTCGAAGGCGAGCGGACCAATCACGTTCTTTACAGCGCGAGCTTGGATGTTCTTTCAAGCGATAACAACGGACTCGGATGGGTGTATCAAGGCAATACCGCCGCGCCGACGGTAGAGCGCTTATCGACCGACGCCATGGGCCCTGTAAACGGAAACGACGCCTTCCGGATCACTTTCCCGGCCGACGAAACCGCGATAGTCGGACAGAACATAGTCGGTATAGATCCGACCCAACCGGTGACCCTATCCGCGTTTCACCACCTCGATATTCCGACCAAGACCGATTGGCGCTTGGTCTCCTTGGACAATCTGATTAAACCGGTTACGACCGAAGATAGAACGCTGTGGACGGATGTTTACGATAGCGAGGTAGGAAACGACACCGGCACAATCGCCGGCGTCGTCGGTGACGGCAATATTGTAGTCGTAGGTGTCGCCGGTTCTTTGTCGGGAGGTGTAAACGGCGACTTTCTAGTTCGAAAGTATACGCCCGACGGAAAGCTGATATGGAGCCGGACGTATGATACCGGGTACGACGATTTCGTTGTGTTCGGTGCCGTAAATAGCTCCGGAAACGTATTGGTCGCTGGAAGCGCCTGGAACGGTAGTACCGACGATATATGGGTTGGTGAATACGATACTTACGGAAGGCTCGTATGGTCCGATATGATACACGATAACGGACCGATTGACGTCGTTTACGGAATAGCCGTTGACTTAGATAATAACGCTTATATGGTTTGGTATGACGGTTCGTATCCAAACTATAGTATGAGGATGAGGAAATATAACTCCGACAGAACGGTAGATCCGAATTGGGAGGAAACCTATAATATCGGCGCATACACAAGCCCAACGGGTTTGACGATCGATAGCTCGGGAAACGTGATCGTTGCGGGACAAACGCAAATCTCTTCTTATTACAATTTTCTTCGAAAGTATAGCCAAGATAGATCGACAATCACCACATGGACTTATGCTAACGGCGAAAATGAAGGCGGGTATTCGATTACCTCCGATGAAATGAACGATATATACGTTACCGGCGCATCGGATAACGGTACGAACGTAGACTTATTATTGAGCAAGTACGACGGCGAGACCGGAACGTTGATATGGTCCCGCGTTTACGATAGCGGCGCTCACGATATGGGCAGTGGAATCGACCTAGATCAACAAGGAAATATCTATATATCGGGCGCAATAAACGGAGAAACCTCTTATTTCGAAAGTAACGATATTATTATCGCTAAGTATAATGCCGACGGAGATCTCATCTGGACACAATTCGTCAGCGGAGAACTTGAGGACGGTGAAAATATCGGTATCGGAATAGCCGTCGATCGAGACGACGATGTTGTTGTCGCTGGACACGTCGATAACAGTTCATCGCGAGATCTTTGGATTAGCAAAATAGCAAATGAGAATTGGCAACGCGCGGATGTTCCAACGGTCGGTGAGACGAGCGTCTCCAGCGGTTTGATAGGCCTGCGCAATTCTGCCGATGGTTCAGAAGGTTCGATCTTGGCGTGGAATGTACAACTCGAAGAAGGCAGATTCCCGTCCTCTCCGATAATCACCGAAGATACTCCCGTAACGAGATTATCCGACGAATTTTGGTGGCCCGAGGAAGTCGTTGGGCCCGATCACGCTTTGCGAGGAAGATTCGCTGTCGATATTATTCCCGAGTATGCGAGTAGCGAAGTTCCGAAAAACGGCGCGTATCTTTTCTGGTTTGCCGATAGCGATCAAGAAATCGCGTACGTCATTATGCCGGCTTACGAAGATTCTCCGACCGTTATTATCGCGGTTGAAGAGGCGTACAGCTCATCGACCACATACGTCGAAACCGAGCCACTTCAATGGAACCGCGATCAAAAGCTCACACTGATATTCGACCCGGCATTGGGAGAGATAACCGTAGAAGGGATAGAGGGACTAGAAGAACCGTTGAATACCTTTACAGGCCGAACTTGGTTTACCAATGACGGCCCGATACTTATGGGTCGACACATGACCGACAGCGCCGCCGCAGCCTTCGCGTTGATTTCGCAGCCTTATTTTCGCGCGAGGACGGAGTGGACGAGTGTTGAATGTGGCACTGGTTTCGAATTCGTAGGGGATTTAGCTATTAGTAGTGACGGAAGTATATTTGCGGTGGGAGGCACGAAAGCGGAAAGTACGGGCGAAATGGAAGATCTGTTATTGAGAAAATACGATGAAAACGGTGTTTTCCAATCGGATACAGTTCTTGATATATCCTCTTTTCCAACCGGGGGTCTATACGTTGTTATCGACAAGGACGATAATATTATTATTGGTGCGATTATTTATAACGCGCCGGAATATAGAACATGGATAGGAAAGTATAGTTCCGGCGGTGTATTCCAGTGGGGCAGCGAATTCGTCAGCGGCGCTTTCAACTACGTTCAAGGGCTCGCGGTAGACGGTCAAGGAAACACAATCGCGACAGGAATTGCAGAATACAGCACATCGGATATATGGGTAAGAAAGTATAGCAGTAACGGAGATATACTTTGGACCGACATATATGACGGAGGATATTCGGATCACGGGCGAGATGTGACAGTTGACGACCAGGACGACATTTATGTAATCGGAGAAACAAAAATTGGCTCTCAATGGTATACATGGTTAAGAAAATACGATAAGGATTATATACAAAACGATGAGCCTGAATGGACGGAAATAATTGAAATAGAACCGCTACATAATACCGGCGGTAAATGTATAACGGTCGATGAGGAAGAAAATGTTGTCGCCGCTGGAGAATATGATACGGGTTCAGGTATCGGTGCGTGGGTGCGTAAATACAATTCGAATATGGAAATCCAATGGACGGAAGCTTGGCATGAAGGTTACGACGTTGATGACGACTATCCTGACGGCGATTGGACTTATTCTATAAATCACGACTCACAAGGAAATATATATCAATCAATCGCGTCTCATAATGGAAAAAATACAGATATTATAATAAATAAATATAATCCGGAAGGAAACCTTTTGTGGTCGGAGACATATGATGGCGGCGAATCCGATTACGCTCCAGGGATTGAGACGGATGCTCAGGCAAACGCGGTCGTGATATCGGGAGTGCTCGCAATAGATTCAAATTATCAAAAGATGTGTCATTGGCTCAGAAAATATCCGATCGATCCCGAGTGAGACAATCGGCGATGATTCTTCGAACCAAAACAGGGACTAATAGACCGATAGATACGAATGGTTAACATTTTTCGACGAGCAACCGGCTACAACGTCGTTAGGCGGGCGAAAAAGGATCGCGCTACGAAAAAGATATATCGCTTCGAGCAAAACTCGTAACGCGGCGGCTTATCCTCCGCTACAGCCACACGAGGAGAACACGCCAACGAGGTTTTGATATTTGCATTGAGGGAGTCGTCAGGTGAATAGAAAAAGAAGAGTGAAGATGATAAACCGGCTTACGATATCGGCAATGGCGATTGCCCTTTTGACGAGTTGCTCGGAGGACAACGAAGGGTCGTCCGAGGACGCGATCGGCAAAATGAGACTTCCACTCGTAATAGTGGTCAACGAAGATCAATACCGGCTGGATGGAACCTTAGTTATCGAAGACGACGAAACCCCGCCTAATCCGGTCAAAACCATTGTAACCACGCATGAAAGCGACGGCACGGAGCTGGAGGTCGAGCTGGCGCAGGGCGGTTATACGATTACTTTGCAAAAGGGTTGGAGCTTATACGACAAGGACGGCAACCAGGTCGAGGCCACGGTTGTATCGGATAAGATCGCGTTTAGAATCCGTGCGTACGAGGAAACCGCGGTTCGGTTCGAGTTTCTTATAGGAGATTCAAATACCAAAGGAACGGCGACGATTTCGGCGGACGCCGAGAACGCGCACGTTCTAACCGGAGAAGTTAAGCTTGCGGTCAGTCCGCCGTGTAGCTCCCAAGTTGCGGGGCCTTGCGGTCCATTAAGCGATCTAGACGGAAAAGAGGTTGGGTTTGTATTACTCTTTGAAATCGAGTCGGACGCGTTCGCAGGAGAGATAAGGCAAATAACCACGGGGCCGCTCCTGGTTGAGTTTTTCGGCGACAACTATCTAGAAACCGTGGTAGGGCCGGCACTGACGAACTCGAACTACTCATTTAATCTTCGAGCGGACGAAAACGGCGACGTGTGGTTCAACAGCACGGCGCATCTCACGGGAGAGGGAAGCGATGGAACCTGGGACTCGGTTTTCGACATGGTAGTTACCGGGGCGAGCAATGGCTCTGCCGTAGAAGGTATTACCAGCCTGACTGCCGCAGAGTTGCCGGCTTTTTCGGTTACGGGCGGCATTTTGACGCTGTCGGCTGAAAGCACCAGCACGGGAGGAATCACCAAGGTAAAGGAAGACGCGGCGGGCAGCGGGACTTTTTATTACGGGCACTATTTTCCCGAAGAGTCGCAAACGGTTGAGCCGAATGAGAAAGAGCCGGCAATCGACGTTATTGTAAGCTTCGATGCGGGTAATTTTTCAAATAGCGGTCAAAGGTTTATCTCGCAGGGAAGAGAAGTAGATGGGCCTTTTGCGGCGGACGAAATCGCGACCAAAATTATAGACGGCAGAATCTTCGGCCAATTCGAGGGCGAGCGGACGAATCATATCACGCGCAGCCAACAGCTCGAGCATTCCGATTGGCAAAGGATCGCGCTACAAGAGGTGACCATCGACGCGATGACCGCCCCGGACGGAACGAATACGGCCGAAAAAATCGTGGCCGATTCGGACCTCGGCGCGCACGGAATCGGGCACGCGGCGACCGTTACATCGGGACAAACCTATGTGATGTCGAGCTACGTGAGAGCGGACGAATTCGGCTACGCTCGATTGGCTTTTACCGGTAGCGTTCAGTGGCAAGGTGGCGCGCCCGTCGCGGTTTTTAATATTCGCACGGGAAAGCTCGACGATTATAACAACGGCGTCGCCCGAGGAATCGAGCCCTTTAAAAACGGCTGGTACCGGATTTGGCTCGCCGCGACCGCGGCTTCGAGCGGGTCCTCGTCGTTTCAAATCTCCGGCTCTCGTACCGACTCGCCTTTATCTCAAGGAGACGGAATCGCGGGTTTTTACGCTTGGCAGGTTCAGGTTGAAACCGGCATTTTTGCCTCAAGCCCTATCGTAACCGACGACATCGGCGTGACGCGCGCGAAAGACGGATTCAATTGGCCAGCGGGCTCGGTACCGGCCGCGCTCAGAGGACGGTTCGCCCTTCAGTTGATACCCGAATATGACCGCGGGCAGGAGCCTGATTCTGAAATTGATATTTGGTATTTTGACGACGCGGACACGGCGTTTCGCGCCTATTTGAATAACGCGGGAGAGTTAAGGGTAAGTAACGAAGCCGACACCGAATACGTGTTGGTAACCAATTTGGATTGGAATAGAGGAGATACCTTAACCATCGTATTCGATCCGCAGGAGGGTCAGGTCACGACCTCCGGCTTTATCACCGGAGATATGACGGCGTATCAAACGCCGTGGCAGACGGATGATGGACCGGTTTATTGGGGCGAGAGCTCGGACGGCTTCTCTCATGCCTTCGCGCTGATTTCCGAGCCTTATCAACCGCCCTGCGACGCGGGCTCTCCCTGCCCGGCGGGCAAGACCTGCGTGCTCAGCGACATGGGTCATCCGGTCTGCACGGTTACCGGAGTCGAGGTCTGCGACGACCGCATTGACAACGATTCGGACGGACTGGTCGACTGCGCGGATTCGAGTTGTATGAACGACGCGGCGTGTCCGGAGGATTGCGGCGACGGCGTTGACAATGATTTTGACACCTATATCGACTGCTATGACCCGGATTGTATCAGCCCGCGGTGCCCGGAAATCTGCGATGACGTAATCGATGAAAGCCCTATCGATAATGACTATGACGGTTTGGCCAACTGCGATGACCCTGATTGCATGTCCATCGCCGGCGCTTGTCCGGAAGCGTGCGGGGACGAGTATGACAACGATAGCGATGGCAGCACTGATTGCGAGGACGACGACTGCTGGTTCAACGGTACGGATTGTCCGGAGATCTGCGATGACGGAAACGATAATGACGGAGATGAGTTGACCGATTGCGATGATCTCGTCGATTGCATGCTGGCGGGAACGGGGTGCGTCGCCGAGATCTGCGAGGGCGGCATCGACGAGGACGGCGACGGAGCGATTGACTGCCTAGATCAAGACTGCAAATTCCCGGGGTCTATTTGTAATGAAGACACGTTGGTGACCTGTAACGACGACATAGACAACGACGGCGACGATCTCGTCGACTGCGACGATCCCGAGTGCACCGATGGTAACTTCGGCTGCTCGGAAGTTTGCGATGATGTCTACGATAACGATCGAGACGGGTTGGTCAACTGCGACGATCCCGACTGTTGGGTTGAGAATTCAGGATGCAAGGAGGAGAATGACGAAACATGCGACGATATAAATGACAACGACGGCGATGGCTTTGTCGATTGCGCGGATGAGGATTGTCGGAGTCAAAGCGTGTGCAATGACGTCCTCGAAAACGTCGCGGCACTATTTTCGGACGGTGAGTTCAGCAACCCTAGCACGCGGTATATTTGGTATGACGACGAGAGCGGCAACGGAACCATCGCCGGGCCGTTTTTAGCCGACAAGCTCGCGTCGAAAGTGATAGACGGCCGGGTTTTTGGTCAGTTTGAAGGCGAGCGAACAAACTACGTTTTATACAGCGATGGTTTGGATGAAAACGCGCATTGGATCTTGTCTTCCGGCACGGAACCGACGGTAACGAGGCTGTCTGATACGCCGTCAGGCCCGACGGATCAGAACGAAGCGTTTCGTATTTCCTATCCGGCAAACGAGGCTTCTATCGTCGAGCAGACGGTAAGCGGTCTGACGGAGGGAACAAACGTAAGTTTTTCCGCGTATCACCATAAAGACGAGGAGAGCAGTAAGACGCATTGGCGTTTCGAATCGAGTAACAACGCGATTGAGACGCTGGTTCCAACGCCGGTGGAAGGGAGATTGATATGGGAGCGGTTTTATAGTATTTCTAGTGGCGACGATGGAAGTGCTTGGGGTATCGGAGTCGATCGGGACGAGAACGTCATCATAGTCGGATCGACCAGTCAACCTTCGAACGCCAATAGTCCGGACTTATTTGTCGCTAAATATGATTCGTACGGGAAGCAATTATGGACCGATGTATACGATGGAGGCGATGATGACGTTGGAATTGATCTAGCTATTGAAGACGACGGAGACATACTTATTATCGCAAACGTGAGGATTGATTCTGAATGGAGGAATATCGTACGAAAATACGATCCGAACGGAAATGTAATATGGACGGTTATTATTAGTGATAAGGGGGTCAAACCCGGGACCATAGCGGTTGGTAATACGGGCGACTTCTACGTATCTGTAGGTACGACTAAAAGCGTTATAACATACAAGTTTGATTCTAGCGGAGCGGAGATATGGCGCGATCAATTCGGAGGCGATGGATATTTTCACTGCGTGTACGATATGTCGGTCGATAGTAATGAGAATATTATAGTGGTAGCTACTATTAGTTCTGATAATCTTCGTTATAGTTGGACGCGTAAGTATGATAGTAGCGGAAACGAACTCTGGACCGTAATTAATGATGAAGGGCAGGTAAAATCATTTTCCGCAGGAGCCGTAGATATAGATAGCCGCGATAACGTATTTGTAAATGGGTATTTTTATTCAGAGCAACTTACCTGGCTTAGTAAATATGATTTAAACGGAAATGTGATATGGACTCAGGTTGATTATGACGGAGGTCAATGTATCGGCGGCGTAAAGATCGATGACGAGACGAATATTATTGCAACTGGCAGTATATTCGGCGCTGAGGAATCTTTTCTTCTAGTCAAAAAATACGATTCGCAAGGAAATGAGATATGGTCCGAGACCTATCCGAAACTGAATTGGTCCGAAGGTCATAGGGTTACGGTGGATAACGCAGGTCATATTTTTGTCGCCGGAAACGCCAACATTTTTTACGACGAGGTAAGGAATGGCTGGTTTGCGGATCCCTGGGTCGCCAAACTATCCGACAAATACCAAAGCGGCTGGCGGCGCGCCGAGGACCGAAGAGTTGTCGAAACGGGTACGACCGACGTTATCGTAGGGCTTAGAAATTCAGAAGACGGCGCTGAAGGCTCGATCCTCGCGTGGAACGTCCAACTCGAAGAAGGTCTATTCCCGTCCTCGCCCATAACCACGCGGGCGACGACTGAAACCCGGTCAGCGGACAACTTTTATTGGCCTTCAAAACGCGTCGGCGAGGGCAATCGCTTGCGTGGTCGAATCGCTATCGACGTTATCCCCGAATACGCCAGCGACGAGGTCCCGGCTGACGGCGCGTATTTGATGTGGTTTGCGGATCCAACCGAACAGATCGCATTCTATATCACGCCGGACGCGAGAATCGTGGCGGAAGAAGCGCTGAATGCAACCGAGACTTACGTACAAACGTCGCCTCTCGTCTGGAACCGCGGGCAAAAGCTGACGATCGTCTTTGATCCACCGCGAGGCGAGATATCGATAGACGGATTCGACCAGGAAGAGGCGACGTTTACCGGAGACTCGTGGTCGACCGACCGGGGAGACGTGATTATGGGTCGACGCGCCTTAGACGCGGGGAGCGTTTCAGCCGCGTTCGCCCTTATCTCAGAGCCGTATCTCATCGAACGCTGCGACGACGGAGGGGACAACGACGAGGACGGAAAGATCGACTGCGCTGACCGAGACTGTTGGCGTTCGGACAGCGGTTGCGCGGAAGTCTGCGATGACGAGCAGGACAACGACGGAGACGATAACATCGACTGCCAGGATATGGACTGCAGAATTATCGGGACAATATGCCACCCGGAAGTATGCGACAACGGCGGCGTGGACGAGGATGGAGACGGCTTAGTAGATTGCGCGGATCCCGACTGTATGGTGGCCGGCTCTGGATGTCCTGAGAACAGTGATACGCTGTGCCATGACAACCTGAACAACGACGGCGACGAATTCACCGACTGCGCGGATCCCGATTGCTGGCAGGCTGGTTTTAATTGTCCCGAGATCTGCGGCGACAACGTGGACAATGACGTAGACGGCGATATCGACTGTTTTGACGAGGACTGTGGATACGAAGGCTCGGGTTGTATCGAAGACAACCCTCAGTTATGCACCGATGGAATCGACAACGACGGTGACGCGGTTATCGATTGCGCGGACAGCGGCTGCCGGGGTCAAACAGGGTGCGAAACTGTCACGGCGCAAGACGTGGTAGCTTTCTTTTCCGATGGAAGATACACCAATCCTAGCACTCGCTATATATGGTACGACGACGGCGCTACACCGGGCCGGTTCTACGGTCCTTTTGAAAGGAATAAGATCGCTACCGCGGTGATCGACGGTCAGGTCCTCGGACAATTCGAGGGAGAGCGGACCAATCTTATTAGATATAATCAAGAATACGACAGCCTTGAGTGGGTCAAGCAATCGGGGGCTTCCGTGGTTGCGAACAACGCATCGTTGCCGCAGGAGAACCCGTTGGAACGGAAAGCCGATCGGTTGGTTTTCGACACCTCGAGCTCTTCCCTATCGCAGAACGGCATCGGCCTGGCCGCTAATACCGAATACGCGCAGTCGCTCTTTTTCAATACGGATCAGAGTCCCTTGAGTTGGCTTTCTCAAATATCCGTGGAAAGCGATGTCATCGGGAGTATTTCTCAAATCGGTATCGCCGACCAATGGCAGAGAATCAGCGGTTCATTTACCACCTCTTCGATCGCGCAAGTCGGTTTACTTGAAATCCTTGGGACCGGGCCGGCGTTTCCGGGTAACGCGCTGTTTTGGGGAAGTCAATTAGAAGCCGGTGCGTTTGCCTCATCGCCTATCGTAACAGGGGATACCGCGGCAAACAGGCAAGCCGACGAGTTTTGGTGGCCCGCCGAGGTTATTGGACAAGAGCATCCGTTGCGAGGTCGATTTGCCGTGACGATTAGCCCGGAGTACGCGAGCGCCGACGTTCCAAATTCGGGGGCGTATTTATTCTG
Organism: Deltaproteobacteria bacterium; assembly: GCA_016929805.1. Taxonomy (GTDB): domain Bacteria; phylum Myxococcota_A; class Polyangia; order Polyangiales; family JAFGIB01; genus JAFGIB01. Next base: position 25,035 of record JAFGIB010000440.1, read on the forward strand.
GTTTGACGACCTTCAAACCCCTGTCGCGTTCGTTATCAGGCCCGCGAGCGAAGGCTCTGACAACGCTGTCGTCGCGGTAGAGGAGGCTTACGGCGCCGCCACAACCTATGTCAAGACTGAACCTTTTTATTGGAATTCGAATCAGAAGTTTAATTTGATATTCGATCCGTTACACGGAGATATAGAAGTAGAAATGGTGTTAGGCTCGTTTGTGCCGTATTACGGCAAGTCGTGGAAAACCGACGACGGCGACGTGCTGATGGGCAAGCATTTATATAAAAGCAGCGGAGCCGCCTTTGCTTTAATTTCCGAGCCGTTCCAGCGAGAATTCATGTGACCGGATAGGCCAGTGAAGAAAAGCTAATCACCCGGAAGCGGATAGGTCATGAGCGCGTTGGAAATGCCTTGTTCGCTGCCGAGGCCGTCAAAGGTCCAGGTGAACCAGACGCCGTCATCGGTCGGGGTGACCTCAAGCTCGCGCTGACTGGATTCAGCGTTCAATGCCTCGCGCAACGCCGTCTCTTCATGCGGTACGCCCGGCCATTGACCGTCAGAGTTGTCTATTACAACAAAATCCGAATCGCGATAGACCGGGCCGTATTGCCAGGCAACCAGATATACATCCCGGTTAAGGGCCGCTACGGAGGAGTAATATTCCGGGGTTCCATCTGAATCCTCGACCGCTCGAACTCCCGAGTCGCTAGCCGCGGTCTCAACGGCCCTTAAAAGCAGCGTGTAGGTCGCAAAGGCCAGATCGTCTTCCGGACCGGGCTCGCCCTCGAAAATCCCGGTCCAGGAGAGAGCGAAGTCGCCGGTGTCCGGCATGGCGGAGACGCTGGCCGAATGCGAATCGTAACTGATGAGCATCTCGTTGAGATCGAGCGCGGAAGCGTCCTCGTAACGGCGACCTCGAACGCTTCGGTCTTCCGCGTTTGTCCAAACCGCCATCCACTGATTGCCGCTCGCCGCCATTTCGGGCTGCGACTCGTCGCCGACGCCGGCGGTACCAACGCGAAACTCATCGCCCAAAGGTTTACCGGCACTGTCAAACAGCCGGGCTTTTATCAGAGTTCTATCAGCCCCCGAACCCTCGTCTATCCAGGCAATCACGAATCCTTCAGCAGTGGTCGCGACTCGTGCCGACATTTGCCCGAAGTTGCGCTGCTGGTTCGCGCGCGTTATGGATGAGACCGTTCCGTCGCTATCCACGATACGAAAAGCGATCCCCGAGCCGTCGCCATCCACGCTCTGACTGGCCCAAACAACGACCCAGCCGCTTACGGGTAGACCAGCCGCGCTCGGTTCCGCGGGCCACCCCAAACCGATCGAATCGTCAATAACCAAAGCCTCGCTTTCCTCGTCGATCGCCGCGCCGCCGTGATTGAAACGCCGTGTTTTGATCTCCCAATGATCATCCGCGTCTTCCAACCACAGCATCAACAGATTCCCATCACCGCTCACCCCGACCCGCGCGGGAACCGTGTCCGGAGCTTTTAAAGCGACATTTTCAGAGCGAACTACCATCACGGTCGGCTCACAGAGCGACGAACAAGCATCGCCGTCCTCGGTATTGCCGTCGTCACATCCCTCGCGCGGCACGATGCGGCTGTGAGCCTGTCGGATTCCGTTTCCGCAATGGCAATCCAGGTCCTCGTAACAATCCGGATCAGCGCAATCGATTAGACCGTTCAGATTGTCGTCGATATTGTTGTGACAGATTTCCGGATCGCAGTAGATCTGATCCATACATTCCGTATCATCGCAGTCGATATAGCCGTCTTGATCGTCGTCCTCGCCATTGATGCAGTTCTCCGGGCAATAACCACAGGGCGCGTCTGGAGCGCCGCAACCGGCGGCAACCGGGTCGCTCTCACATCGAGCCGACCAGCAATAGTCGTCTTCGTCATCCGCGCCGAAGCGTTGTCCGTTGTCCTCACCGCACACCAAATCACCGCGACAATGGCTGTCATCCGAGCACGGTCCTTGACCCGCGTCGCACGGGCAGAGAGCGGTACACAATATCGGATTGTTCAGACAAATCGCTTCATCGCCCGCGTATCTCGGCCGCAAGAGGCTCGATGCGATGGCATCGGTCGGCGAGCAGCGCTCGTCTTTGCCGTAGCAATACCTCAATCGCATCGAGCGGACCTCGGCGCGGTTGTTCGCCTCGTAAAACCAACGGATGGGGTAGATACCGGCGGAATAGTCAAAACACTTTTTTTGTCCGATAACGATCCCCTCTGTTTCGTCGTCGACGAGCAAAACCGCGCACTGGCCTGGATCGTCTGATTCGGATGCGATTGAAAAACAGTGATAGCCGTTATTATCAAACTTAATAAAACCACGCGCGTCTATTTGAAACTCGTCTTCGCAATCAGTCCAACCGGGGCGAAAACCAAAGGCGTCGTTACAGCGATCATGCTCGGAAGTGGTGAAATCCCAACCCGCGTATTGCAGTAGCTGCTCGTCGTTCTTTTCGCAAGCTCGCACTTCCGCGAGATCATCGAGCTCGTCGCAGTTTGGGTTTTCGTGGCAAACGTCTGAAGTGCTCACCCGCATTCCGTTGAACACCACGGGGTCGGTCCAGGCGTCGTGATCGCCGACCTCCGAGCAATCTTCGACTCCGTCGCCGTCGCTGTCCGCCTCTTGCCTACAGCAATCCTCGCCTGAACAGCCGCATCGATTGCTCTCTCCGCCGCCTCCGCAACTCTGTTTGCCGGAGCAGCCGCCGATTTGCCTATCACAATCAAGAACGCCGCCGCACCCGTCGTCGATTTCGCCGCACTCGGCGTTTTGCAGCGCACAGGTCGTGGGAATACATTGATAATAGACCGGTCGCAATAGGCTCGACGAGATGGCTTCCGAAGGCGCACAAGGCGAATCGGCTTCGTAACAGTAATTTACGTGCAGGGAATGAGTCGTTTCTTTAGCGCTGGTCTCGTAGAACCAACGTATCGGGTAGACGCCGGCTGAGGTATAAAAACAAATCGGGCCGCCGTTGGTCACGATCGCTTTTTTCTGATCGTGGAAAAAAAACGACCCACACTCTTCTCGCAGCTCGGCTTCGCCCAAAACCTCAAAACAGTGATATCCCGCTTGGGTTAGCTCAATGTAACCTTTCGCCTCTATTTGAAATCCTTCGGAACAATTACTCCAAGCCGGCTTAAACCCATAACCTGGATCGCACAGATCGCCGTCCGAGGTTGAAAAATCCCAACCCGAATAGATCGTTTTCTCTTCATCAACTTTGGAGCACGCCTCGACCTCAAATAGATCGTCGATTCGATCGCAACTCGGCGCGTAGTGGCAGCGGCCGGCGTGGCTTACCCGCATTCCGTTAAAAATCTCGGGGTCGGTCCAGTCGCGACCGTCGTCCTGCTCGGCGCAGTTTTCTATTCCATCTCCGTCGGCGTCCCCGCCACAGGATAAAATCGCCTCTTGACGCCGAGCAACCCGCGATGGTTCGGCCGCGCTATCAACGGCGCAACCAAATAGTGATAAAAAAAATAGAATAAAGGAAAAACCTCGATTGTTCCTTACCACGGGTCTTCGATTCGTAGCCGGCGACGCGAGTCCGAGTAAAAACATCTTTGGTGCTGAACGAATGAGTTAAAACGAGGTGTTGTTGATCCCCATCGAGGCCGACACACCGCGGCGCGATAAGCACACGCGCGTAATCGGGAGCGTAATAAAAAAGAGAATGCATTATAGCACGGAACCGCGGATTGGCTATACCGATCTCTTTACCAGCGCGGACTTGGCTTCTGTCTCGATTTGGCTTTACCTCTCGCTTTACGCCATGGCGCGCCCGGGAAAGCTCGCGAGCCAAGCTCCTGCCGCGCTGCTCGGTGAAAAGATGATCGAAAGCGGTATAAAGGGGCGATAATCAGCGGGCTCGCAACTGGAATAGGTAGCGGTACTGTGATAGATGAAAGAGCGTAAAACCGGATCCACGGCTTGTCTAAACCATCGCTCTAGGACTCGTTCGAGCTCGAACGTCGTTATGTCTTTTTGATAAGGAATCTTATTGGGGAAACAGCGCCATGAAACGCTCGGTCACGCTCTCGTCGCTATCGTTAGGTATGATTCTACTCTTTTCACCGAATACAGCGCTCGCCGAGGGAGCCGCCGAGCAGTCGAAGCTCATCGCCGGCGATCCGAACGCGGACGACCGATTCGGCAGCTCGGTAGCGCTGGCATCGGATATCGCCCTCGTCGGTAGCCCCTTGGATGATGAACGGGCGACGGATGCCGGGGCAGTCTATGTATTTAGGCGTATAAACGAAAAATGGACCCAGCAAGCAAAACTAACCGCCAGCGATGCGTACATTGGCGATCGATTCGGTCGTTCAATCGCTATCAGCGGGAATCTGGCCTTAATCGGGGCTCCGCTCAAAAACGACGGCGCGGGTGTTGTTTACCTATTTGAACGGACAAATACCGTTTGGACGGAAAAAGCCCGGATCGCCGCCAGCGACGCGCGCGCAGGACATGAATTCGGCATTTCAGTCGCGATTGACCGGGATACAATTCTAATCGGCGCAACCTTTCACAACCACGCGGGCGACGATACCGGTATGGCTTACGTATTCGTCCGCGAAGATGACACCGTTTTAGAACAGTCCAGACTAATGGCTGAAGATGCGACCGCGGAAAGCGAGTTCGGTCGATCGGTCGCGATTGAAGGTCGCCTGGCTTTAGTCGGCGCGCCCGGAAGCGGGGAGAACCGGACCATGGCTGGTTCCGCGTATCTTTTTGAGTCCGACGGCGATAGCTGGCGACAGGTGGCGAAATTGACACCGGAAGATAGCGAAGCTGGAAATGATTTCGGTTACGCCGTGGCGATCGATCAGCGGACCGCGCTGGTGGGGTCGTTTCACGATAGCCAGGAGAAACCGAGCGCGGGAGCCGCTTACCTTTTCGCGGAAGGGGGATCGAAGTGGGTCCAACAGGATAAGCTCGTGGTTCGAGACGCCAAAGCAGACGACCACTTTGGATACGCTCTTTCGTTGCGCGCGGGAGCGGCCGTTATCGGAGCGCAGTTAAACGACCATATGGGCGACAGCGCCGGCGCTGCTTTTCTTTTTGTAAAGAATCGAGAGGGTTGGCAAGAACGATCTCGGATAACAGCCGACGACGGCAGCGACTTTGACAATCTCGGCGGTTCTGTGGCGATCGACGAAAACACCTTGCTGATAGGCGCTCATCTTCATTCCAGCGCTGCAAACGGCGCCGGCGCGGCCTATGTTTATCTTTTTGAGCGACTCGAAGGAGACGCTTGCGAATCGAGCCAACAGTGCGCTCAGGGTTTGTGCGTCAACGGCTACTGTTGCCGACGAAATTGCCAAGAGAACGACGCGTCGTGGCCGACCGTTCCCGAAGACGCGGGTCGATCAGAATCAGACGCCGAGGTTTGTGCCCCCGCGGATGAAAACAACGGCTGCGGTTGCCATCTCATCGGATCCAGCTCGATTTCTCGAACCGGTGCCTGGTACTTCATCGCGCTTATGGTTGTGATTGCGATAAGCCGATTAAGACGAAAGTTGACTATTTAACGCGACGCTTTCGCGACGTAAGCGTTCAGGGATCAAACAATTCGGCGGCAAATTCTCCCGTAAAACGGAGCGCGCCCGCAGGGCCGGCGAAGATGGTACTTGCTGTACCTGACGAGCCGGCGCGAGGACGAACGCCGGTTTTCCGGGGTGAATTGGCCGCCGTCGTAGCCAAACAGCAGTACCCCCCTTTTAAGGTTACTTCGCGACAACCTCTTCTTGAGACATCGAGGAGCCGATGCCGAGTCAAGGTTCTCGACTTCAACGCCGCTCGATTTTCGACCGATATTAACGGTCGATTGGATTTCGGGAAAATTCCCGTACAACCGATAGGAACGCTTCAATAACCGTCGCCGGAGTGAGTCCACGTTTTTCTCGATGGCGATCATCGCACAAAGATCCTCGAAATGACGGGCCGCCTCCTTCGCGCTCTCAATAGCGACCGTTTGCTTACGCGGCCGCGAATACATCCCATTACCGTAGCGAGCTTGCGACGCCGAGTACCCCGCGCGTCGAAATACGATCCGTCAGTCAAAAGACCGGCGGTCGAACCGATGTTGTCGTGGACCGAAGATTCTGCGAAAGATGAGCAAGCGCTCACGACTCGTAAACGAAAGGTAAAACGATCTGGTTGTCCCCGAAGGGGTTAACCGCTATTATATCATGCAAAAATTCGGTGTTTTTCTTTTCGCCGCCTCATTTATTCGATGATTCGGCTGGCGAGAGGAACAATAATCGTTAACGTTAGCAATTGATACATAAACGAACAGCCGTTTAATTTAGGAAACATGCGGATCAAAGACGAAGAAAAAAACGAAGCGTTATTCGAAGCCACGGTCAAGGTGGTCAACCGGATCGGTTTTGCCTCGAGCTCTGTTTCAAAGATTTCCGAAGCGGCCGGGCTTTCGCCCGCCACGCTTTATACCTATCACAAGAACAAAGAAGAACTCTTGATCTCGACCTACTTGAATGTCAAACGCAAGCTCAGCGAAACCGCCTTCGAAAATGTCGACGACGAAATGCCGCTGAGAGACGTTTTTAGGCAAATCTGGTTCAACTCATTTCGATTTACAGCCCAGCATCCCGATTATTTTCAGTATTCGGAACAGTTTGCCAATTCTCCCTTTTATAAACAGATCGATCAAAACGAGATCGATAGGTTTTTTACTCCCATAGCGAGTCTCATTCGAAAAGGCATCGAACGCAAAATCATTAAAAACGTGGAAGTGGATATCGTAGCCGCGTTTATCTTTTATCCGGTAATCATTTTGGCCAACCCCCGCTTGTGTAGGAACTTCGTAACCACCGACGAAGAGGTGGACAGAGCATTTCAACTGGCCTGGGACGCTATAAAGTTGTGAGTCGCGCTGTTTTGTGTTGCTTTCTTTGTCGATTATTGTTAAACGAACGTTCAGTTATTAAGACGGCGCAACTCTTGAGGGAGTAAAAAATGGAAAAAACTGAAATTAAGATTTTCGACATCATGGCGTGCAATGTCTATTGGGACTTCGAAAACTCGCGGATGCCAAAGGAAACACACAAGATGCTGGTTGCCTTGTATCCGACCCCGGGCGTAAAGGCTCCCGACCTAATCGAAAAAATTAGAGCCTTTGGTCCCAACGGTTATGAAGTCGCCTTTGCGAATGATAAGTTTAATAATACGAAATTAAATGGTTGGTTCTATACTCCGGAGCTTCAAAACTACTGGTATATGGTGAATATTCCGAGCGGATTCTTGAAAGAAGGCGAATACACAATCGAAGTCACCCGTAAAGACGGTAGCGTTGACACCAAATCTCGCGTTCAGAAAAACGCCTATGCTGATGCTCTGGTACAAGCTTATAAGAAGAACTGGGATAGGATTTTTGATTCTTTTTCGCCCTCCAGAAAAAAACAACTGCCTAAAGACTCCCCTAGAAAAAACCTCAAGCTGAGTTGGTCGACCATGAAAGATGTCGCGGGAATGGACGCTTTTTATGTTACCCGCGTGGCTCAGTCATCGACTCCGATGGAGTTTGACGGCAATAATCTCTCCTTTTTCGACAATATTTATATTCAAAGGCTGCGTAACAACGACGCGGACGCGGGCAAGAATCGCGGGCACGTAACGATTGAAACGGAGCTTAAGCCTCAAACAGACTACGGCTATTTCGTGGAAATTACCGATGCCAATGTCGGGGGTGAAGCCAATATCTGCATTTTCCAGCCTCACCAATTCTTCACAACGAACTAGAAAGACAACCGATACGATACCGGGCGCGTCGGCGCGGTGCGGTCGCGAGTGCCTACCCGCCCGCGCTGCTGTAGCGGCGGACCGCGGCGTGCCAGACCAAACGCGATACGCCGATAAAGACAGCGGCCGCGATCATCGCGCCGGCGACTTGCCGAGCGCTGATAAGCGATCGCAGCGCCAATGCCGGGAAAGTCGTCATGACGGTGAGCGGTAGGACGAAGGTGAAAATAAAGGCCAGTACCCCGCGGAATACCGGCGCCGGCCAGCGCGCGGCGTCGAAGATGGAAGCAAAAAGATAAGTGAGGTTGTCGACCTTGACGAAGACAAAGGCAAGGCTCATCACCATGCACCAGATTCCATAGAGTATCACAACGCCGCAAACCAGTAATAGCGCGGCTAATAGGCTGGCCGACAGCGTCGGTCGCTGGTCGAGACGAACGATAGCCCACGTCAGTAGCAGTAATCCCACGACCACATCGCTCAATTCCTTTAGCTCAAAACGCGTGGTCGAAATCAAAAACTGTGAATCCGCCGGTTTGAGCAAGACGAAGTCGAGCGTGCCCAGGCGAACCCGCATCACGGCTTCTTGCATCGAGGGAGCGATCAAGCTCGATTGCAGCCCTTTGAGCACGCTGAACCAGCCCACCACCAAGAGCGATTCATGCCAGGACCAACCGGCGAAATGGGGCCGGTTGCTATACAGCACCAGTAGCGGCGCGAGCGCGCCAGCCGTCCAGACCAGAGCCAAAACCAGCGCGAACGCGAGCTCGGCCCGGTATTGTATGGTCACCAAAAGCGAGGCGCGCAGTTGACTCGCGAAAAGCACCAGGTACCTCATCGATTCAACCTCCGAAAGCCTCGAAGCGACGCACGCCGCGGCGGAAAAGCAGCAGCGCGAGGCTAGTAAAGGAAAGGCCGTATACGAGCTGTAACAATAGCCCCGTGATGGTCCGGCCGCGATCGATCACCCCGAGCATGGTATTGACGGGCAGGGCGAGAATCTGTGCGAACGGCAGGAGCTCGACCCAATCGCGCAACCAGACGGGAAACAGATCGATGGGCACGAGGTAACCCGAAAAAGCCAGGTAAGCCGCCAGCCAAACGTCGAATACGCTTATCGACCGGTGCCAATATAGAGCGAGGCAGCCGACGCAGAGCATCGAAGAAAACCAGATTCCCCAGGCGCCTAAAAGGCAGGGAACAAAGAGAAGAGCCTGTATCGGATCGCGAGTCAAGTAAGAGGGACCGAGCCACACTAGAAATAGCGGGACGACCGGCAATAAGAATACGATTCGTATCGGCCAGGCGCCGATGTTTTCAGCCGCGTAAATCAGAAAAGGATGAAGCGGCTTGAGCAAGCGCATTGAAAGCGTTCCGGTTCGGATCTCCTCGTTTATCTCCCAGATCACCCAAGCGCCGGTTAGCAGCCGAACGACCAGGGAGGCCAGGAAGTATGCGGCGAACTCGTTCGTGCCGTAGCGGCCTACCGGCGCTTCAGCGGCTACCGCGGTCCAGACGATCAGCATGATGATCGGCGTGTTGGTGGTAAGCAGCCATACCACGAGCTCGCCGCGATAGGCCACGGTCTGGGCTAGACCGGTCCGTAATAGCGTTGCTAAAAGCAGGCGGCGATTCACCGGCGCACCCGCGCGTCCGGACGCTGGCTGAAAAACTCGGCGAGGACTTCCTCGAGCGGAGCATCGGTCGCGGTAAGATCCACGGCCTCTAGATCTTTCAGGGCGCTTTCCATGCTCGCTCGAAGCCTTTCTCGGGGGATCTGAATCACCGCCTTTGAATCGGTTTGCAAGACCACATCGCCCAAGGCCTGCAGACGCTCGGGCTCGACAGGTGACGAAAAACGCAACTCCAAGCGTTTATAGGGTCTCGTTCGTCGAACCAGTTGGGTTATGGAGCCGTCGAACCGTAGCTTTCCGTAGTCGATGAGGATCACGCGATCGCAGATTTCCGAAACGTCGGCCATATTGTGGCTCGTCAGTAAAACGGTTGCGCCATGGCGCCGACAATAGCCGCGGATGAAGCGGCGGATCGAGGCTTGCATGGTGACGTCCAATCCGATGGTGGGCTCGTCTAAAAAAAGCACGCGTGGATAGTGCAGCAACGCCGCGGTGAGCTCGCATTTCATGCGCTCGCCCAGCGACAATTGGCGCGTCGGCTTGGTGATGATCTCGCCGATTTCCAAGAGCGAGACCAGCTCCGCTAACCGCCGTTTCATATCGTCCGGGCCGATGCCGTAGATGGCCGCGTTCAGATCGAATGTGTCAACCGGCGGTAGGTCCCAGATGAGTTGGTTCTTTTGTCCGGTGACCAGCGTGATGGAGCGAAGAAACGCGTTACGCCGGTCCTGCGGCGTGAACTCTCCGACCTGTACCCGGCCGGAGGTCGGAACCAACAAGCCGGCGAGCACTTTAAGGGTGGTGGTTTTGCCCGCTCCGTTGGGCCCTAAAAAGCCGACGCTTTCGCCGGGCTGGATCCGGAAAGTAATATCGTCGACCGCTCTCACCGTGCGATAGGTGCGGTTGAACACCGAGCGCAGCGCGGCGCCGATGCCCGCCGATCGGGCGGCCACGCGATAGTGTTTCACCAGATGTTCGACCGCGATCATGATCGGGCAGAATTAGCACCACCTCTTAAGTGGGGCCAATCGATAGGCGGCGCTTCAGAACGATCCGCCATCCGACGGGTCGCTCGAATTATCGGCGCGCATCCGAGTCAACGCCCGGCTGACCTCCTCGGCTTCCGTGATCGGGGCGATGCACGTGAAGTCGCGGCAAAGATATAGCGCCGCCGAACCGTTAAGCAGGTTTTTACCCTCTAAAAGCGGCAGTTTCGCCTCGAAACCTCGGTCCTGTCGCGAAACCGTGGCCGGGTCGAGATGCGCTACCGTACGATTCGGGAGATAGTGTTCGGCGACCTCTCGCAGCAAGGCGATATAACGCGGGTCGTCCGTCGTTCCTACGAGCGCGAGCTGCACCGGGCCGCGAGCGAGAAAGTCGACCACCGCGAGCGCGCTCGCAAAAGCCTCGGGCGCGAGCTCGATCTGCTTTCCAAAGGCTCGAATCGCCCGAGCCGAATGCTCCCGCAAGTCCGAGCGCTCAAAATGGAATGAAAGGCGGGCGAGCGCTCGCGCCGCTGTTGCGTTGGCGCTCGGTAGCGATCCGTCTTGTCCGTCCCGCGCTCGCACGATAAGGGCTTCGTGCTGGTGCGCTGTTTGAAAGAATCCACCGTTCGACGGGTCGCTGAAGTCCGAAATCATTCGTTCCGCCACTTGTAGCGCCTCGCCGAGATAGAGGCTCGGAGCACCGGCTTCATATAGATCGATAAGCGCGTCGGCCAGAAAGGCGTAGTCCTCGAGGTAGGCATCGAGGTGGACGGTGGTCGCACGCGCGGTGCGGTACAGGCCGCCGTCGGGCCTCCGCATGTTATCGAGGATAAAACGCGTCGCTCCTAGAGCGCCTTCGAGATACCGCTTCCGGTCGAGCACCCGGTATCCCTCGGCCAACGCGCCGATCATCAACGCGTTCCAGCTCAATAAAACCTTGTCGTCCAGAAAAGGCGCGACGCGCTGCTGTCTCACGCGGTAAAGATCTCGCCTCGCCTCATTGAGCGACGTTCTGAGTTGCTCGACCGGTACGGTCATCTCGGCCGCGAGCGTTTCAAGAGCGACCGGGGTGTGCAGGATATTGCCGCCTTGCCAGTTTCCCGCTTCGCTCACCGCGTAGTAGCGACAAAACCAATCCGCTTGTTGCTCGCTTAGAACGTCTCTAATTTCGCTTTCGCTGAATATATAAAACTTTCCTTCCACCCCCTCGCTGTCCGCGTCGGTGGAGCAACAAAAGGCGCCTTGCGCGTTCTTCATCTCGCGCAATACGTAGTCGAGCGTCTCCGACGCGATGCGCCGATACTCCTCGTCCCGGGTCACTTGAAAGGCCTCGAGATAGAGACGCGCCAGCAGCGCGTTGTCGTAAAGCATCTTCTCGAAATGGGGAACAAGCCAGCGCTCGTCGGTGCTGTAACGGGCGAAACCACCGCCGAGCTGATCGTAGATCCCGCCGTTTTTCATCCCATCGAGCGTTGTTTTGACCATCGTCAGGCTGTGCCGGTCCCCGGTTCTGTGATGGTGCCGTAATAAGAGCGATAAAGGCGCGGCGGTTGGAAACTTGGGCGCGAGACTGAAGCCGCCGTATCTCGGGTCGAAGTTGCCGGCCAGGCTTTGAACCGCCTGAGCAATCGCTTTCGGCTCGACCGTCGCTTGCATTTCCGCGGTCGATCGATTCCGCAAAAGCTCGGTGAGCTCGCGCGCGGCTTGACGCAACCGTTTCCGATCGCTTCGCCACATATCGGCGATGCGCTGCAGCACCCGAGCGAATCCCGGCCTGCCGTAACTGTCGGCCGGCGGAAAATAGGTACCCGCGAAAAACGGCTCGAGATCCGGCGTGAGAAATACCGTCATCGGCCATCCCCCGGAGCCGGACATCGCGATGGTGGCCGTCATATAAACCTCGTCGATATCCGGCCTCTCTTCTCGGTCGACCTTTATGCAGACAAAGTGCTGGTTCATCAGCCCGGCGATGGCCGGATCCTCAAACGACTCGGTTTCCATCACGTGGCACCAGTGGCAGGCCGAGTAACCTACGCTCAATAGAATCGGTCGATCTGAACGACGAGCGCTTTCGAGCGCTTCCGCTCCCCAGGGATACCAGTCCACGGGGTTATGCGCGTGCTTTAGTAAATAAGGGCTGGTTTCGTTTATCAGCCGATTGGCGGGTTGCTCGGACGGGCGGCTCATGAGATCGAAGTAGGTCGCAACAAGGCTCGGTGCAAGTAATTCGTCCTGCCGGCGCGCTTGACTCGCTTCAGCCTTCGACTAAAACGTACAAGTGTTAAGCGTTTTGCCGTCCGCCTTACGACCTTGTTCAGGGCGGAGCTGATGCGGTGAGGCGATTCAAAGCGGCCGCCGGCGGTTGGCTGATTCATTCGATGCGAGGCTGAAAACGATGTTCACGGAACAACAAAAAGAGGCGATCAAGCGATGGTACCGTAGGGCCGAGGTCATCGACGAAGCGCGTCGCCTCGTTGAGACCAAACAGTGGGAAGAGCTCGAGGAGCTAATCCACATGCACGCGTTGATGCCGTTACGTCGTTTTAGGGAGCTCCCCGACTATCTGAAGAACGAAAAAGGAGAGCCATTGATCCCAAGCGGGTGCGCTCCGCACAAAAGCCAAGACGATTGGAACGACGCCTTGGAGACGGGCTGGGAAGTCATCCAGGAGGCGCTCGGCGTAAGTCAGAGAGAGGTTAACCGGGCTATCAAGGAAAACGAGGACCGGAATTGGGAGGAATTCATCCGCCGCGCGGACGAGCGCAAGCGAGGCGAACAATCGTCTTGATTTCGGCTTAAAGTACGCGCTGGATCGTTTCTATGGATTATCCCGCCTCTTTCTATACAACGCGGGGTCGACCGCGGTCGCCGCTTTTTCGAGGTCCAGAATTCCGTCCAAGAAGCGATTGATTCGTTCGCATTGGGCAAGCGGAGAGGTGATCATCTCCCGGTGATTGACCCGGAGGATTCGAAACTGTTTTTGCGTGACGATCCAGTCGTCGAATTTGGCGAGCTGAAGTCTAAAAACCTCGGTGAGTTTTTCGTTTGAAACGTCCGCGCCCGCCTGTTTGGATCGCTCCAGCATCGTCTTTTGCGACGCGAGCACCTCCTCGAGGTTCCGCTCCATAAAAATCACGCGGTATGCGAATTCGCTCGGTAAGTCGTAGAGCAAGCTGTAGATGACTTTAACGGCTTTGCCCCGCGCGCCCGCGACCCAGGAAGGGTCCTGCTTGGTCTTTTTTACCGGCTCGAACTCATAGTACCCCTTGGGATTGTCCTCGTCCCGCCGGCGGAGATTATCCGTCAAAATTTCGAGACCCCCGGCCTCGAGCGCCTGCATCATCATGGAGGTGCCGGAACGGGGCAAGCCCGATACGATGGTGATAAAACTCGTATCCGTCATAGCTATATCCTCACTTTTAAAATCGGTTTAAATACAAAAGCAAAAACCATAGAGACCACAAAGAAATAGATAATCCAATAATTCGTGCCGCAGATTTTGGAATCTCGGCTCGGGTAAAAAAGCTCAATCGCGCGCACCGTGGAAGCCGGCGGAAGCGGTGTCTCCAGCGGGTGTAGCAGTGCATCAAGAAACTGCGACGACGGTCGTTTGCGGCTCAACCGCATCAAAGAAGCGCCGACCGCGACTCTTTTCTCGTACGCCGTATCTCCCACGCGAAACACCAGGCGGTGCTCTCCTCCGGCAAGCGCGCGTAGCTTCCAATAAACCTCTTTCTTACTAAAAACTCGAACCGGCCCGACCACGGTCTCGAACCCCGGCGCGGGCTCTAGCTCAAGAGCGGTCAGGTCGTCGAAAGAGCGGTTAAGCTGAAGCTTAACGGTGATGGGCTCGCCGATTCTAAAGGCGCGCGCTTGATACCAGAGCCCGAGCTGCGCGAGCACCAGACTCACGGGCACGATCATGATCAGCATCGGAATGAGAGAATAAGCTAGTAACTTGAGAGAACCCCAAAAAAGCCTCGCCTGCGATACAAAAGTAACACGAAGGCTGTCTTTGAAGAGCTTGATAGCGAGTAGCTCGGCATTGATCTCATCTCTCACTCGGCCGATGGCCTTCTGGTTGGAGGTATATTTAAATAAAATCAGGAGCAACACGCCGATAATTGCTGAAATAATCGTAATCGACAGCTCGCCCGGAACCCGGGCAATCCAAAAAAAAACCAGACCGCCGACCGCATTGCTCGCGCTGTTTAAGCCGCTGACAACCGAGAGCAGAAAATCCACTAGTCGATATATCCCAATCCACGAAGCTGTTTCGCCGCCAGCTCGTCGTCATCGGCGGGCGATTCGATTTGCGCCACCTCTTTTTCGATAATGGAGGTGATAAATTCCTCAAGGCTGCTGTACCCCGCGGATTGCGCCGCTTTTTTTGCGCGATCGTACAGCTTTGAATCGATCTTTATCTTCGCCATCGCTATCGTCTCCTCCGGGTGAATACCGCGACCGGTGATCGATCCGCGGAACGCGAGCGTCGCCGCTTATCGTCAGGTCTTGAAAATATTTCTGCCGCTCATGGTCCCGGGAATCTTCAGATTATAGTGCGCCAAAATCGAGGGAGCCAAATCGATCAGCCTGGGGTCGGCCGCGGCAATCGGCCGGTTGCTGAAAAGCACCCCGGGTACCAAGGAAGAATCCACGCAGTGATCCGCGCTCCAGGCTGAATCGTTGTTCAATAAGACCCGGTCGGTGATGCTCCCGAGACAAGTCTTCCACGACGCGCGAAAATCACGCGCGTAGCCCACGATCAGATCCGGAGCGAATCGGGTGGCGGGCCCCTTGTACTCTTTATCCGAGCGGTGCACTTTTTCGATCACGCGCCGCCCGTCTGCATCGCGAACCGCTTCGAGCTTGGCCGCCAGCTCGTCGAGCAAGCGATTCCGCTCTTCGCCCGGCTCGACGACGCCGAAGCGCTCCCGCCCTTTCAGGTTGAGATAGACGCCGTTGATCCCGAGACCGAAGGCGCGACTCTCGGACCATTCGACGTCGCTCATGATCGAGCTCGCCTCCGCCGGCCCGAGATAACCGTTATCGCGCAACCAGCTATTCAGGCTGAACTGACGCTCGAAATTCGCGAACCCGTGATCGCTCATGACCAAAATATGCGCCTTGTCCCCGTACCGCTTCAGCAGCCTTCCGACGATCGCGTCCATGCGTCGGTAGAGCGTTTTGATATGACCGAAATATTTCTTCGCCTCGGCAAGCGAGCGCGTGGGGTGGCGTCGATCCGATTCCCACCAGAGCATATGCGACTGGAGATCAGTGCTGGAAAAATAAAAAAATAAAAGGCCGTCGTCGTACTCACGGAGCGCGTAGTCCAGCAATCTTTCCCGCTCTCGCAGCACCGAGGTCGCTTGCCGAACGAACTCATCGTCGCTGAAAACCCCGTGCGATAAGGCCTTGTGATCTTCTTGAAACCCCGTGGTATAAAACAGACCCAACTTGCGCGAGATCTCGCTCGCGAATCCGAAGGGTTCCGTGATTTGAACCGCGGGATCCGACGGATCGATGTTGATCGGGGTTACGTACAAGCGAAAGTTAGGCGCGACCTCCTGGAGATAGAAACGACAGATGCCCGCGACCTCGACCTGCGGCAATACCGAGGGCATGCTGAGCGCGTAAACCAGCTTTATCCACGGGCTCCATTCCCCTTCCTTGAGCACCAGAGCCTGGTTTTGGATCTCGATCACGGCCGCTCGCGCGTCGCAATCGCGATTGACCACGAAATCGATCTGAACGGGCTTCGGCTCTTTGAGGAAGGTATGCTTGGGACCCTGCAAACTGAGCCGGCCGGATGTATTTCCGTTAAAGACGATTCTCGATTGGTCCCCGCCTCCTTTTGAAACCGTTTGCTCCGGACCATCCTCGGTGAAAAGCTGGTAGGTCCCGTATGTGCCCAATAAATCCGGGGTGCCCATGCCGGACAAACAGCGGTGATAGCCGTATTCGGACGGGCTCGGCGGATAATTGGAAGGCAGGTCGTAAAAGGTCGATTCGATTTTGGCTTTGTCGAGATAGTGCCAAAACGGTGTACCCTGCCGGGTCAATATCGTTCGCTCGGGCTTATGGTTGAAGGGCCAAAAATCGAGGGCGATCCGGTAATCACCCCACTCGATCGATCCCTGCGCGGGCACGGTGGTCGCCGCGGCGAAAAACGGCAAGGCCTGCTTTTCCGGATCGCGGTGAATGAAATCGAAAATCCCGTGCGAGCCCGGTCCCGCGCCGTTGATAAAATTCGCCCAGGCCACGGGGCTCTGCGGCGGGTCGCTGGTGCCGAGCCTGCGATAGCCGTTTCGCCTGCGAAGCGCATCGAGATTGGGCATGGCGCCGGAAGCCATCAAGGCATCGCAGAGCTTGGGGTCCATGCCGTCGAAACCGATAACGATGACCTTTCTCGGACGCGAGCCGGTTGCTTTGGCGGCTCTGACCGGGCTCGGCTTGAGAGCGAAAGAGGCGGCCAAGGCCGCCGCGGCGCCTGTTGTGCCTTTGATGAACTCTCTTCTGCCTATTCTCTTCATCGTCTCTCTCGCGTCGCCTCTTCCGCCCGCGCCCGCCGCGCTCGACCGCTAGCCCTTTTCCAGCGCGACCGACAAAGCTCGTCCGTCCATATGAGCCGGAGCCTTTATCCCAAACATCTCGAGCACGGTCGGCCCGATATCCATCAACCTCGGCGTTTCATCGTTGATCTTTTTATTACAAAAAAATATTCCCGGGACCAGGGAATGATCGATGCAATGGTCTCCGCTCCAGGCCTTAAGGTTATCATGAAAGAGCCGGTCGGTCACCCGGCCGATCGCGGTTTCCCACGACGCCCGATACCCGAGGTGATAACCCACGATCAAATCCGGCGCGTCGTTCTTAAATGGGCCGTCGTAGACCTTCCAAGCATTGTAGACCCTCTTGACCGCGGGCTCATTGGTTTTAGGGTCGACCAGCTCTTGTAGCTTGCGCGCGATTTCCTCCCTCAAGCTCGCGGCCTCGCTCTTTGGGTCAACAATACCCTTGGATTCGCGGTTCTTGAGGTTTAAATAAATCCCGGTTAACCCCAAGGCAAAGGCCCTGGTCTGTGACCAATCCACGCCCGAGAGATTCCTGCGGTTGCGCCCGTTTTCCTTAAGCTTGAGATAGCCGTTCTGTTCCAACCAGTAGTTCAGATCAACTCCGCGGCGAAAGGCATTGAAACCGTGATCGGAAATGACCATCAGAACCGACCCGTTTCCCTCGCAGCGCGCCATGACCTTGCCGAGCAACGCGTCCGCGCGTTGATATATCTCTTCTATTGCCGAGTGCTCGGGCGGCACGTACGCCCCTTGATGGCACGGATGGGTTTGGTCCAACTGCCGCCAGAAGGTGTGCTGAACCCGATCGGTGCCGTCGAACACACAGACGCATAAACCGCGCGTGACCTTATCCAGCGAATCGAAAAACATCTTTTCGCGTTCGTCGTCGCTCTGGTGGCATTGATCGAGAAACTGATCGTCGTTGATAAGCTTCTGATTCAGCGCCCAGCTATCCTCGGCCAGCCCCAAAGTCGCGAACCTACCCTGTCGCTTGCTGAGATAGGTCGCGTATATCGGCGGATGGCTGATGGGCATCGCGGGTTTATCGGGATCGATATTGATCGGCGTAACGTACAGCTTGATTTCCGGCTCGACATTCAACAACAAGAACCGGCAGATCCCGGAAATCGTCGCGCCGAACGCCGCTTTAAAGCGCGCTTCAATCCAGTCCGAATACTCGTTTTGTTTGAGCAAAACCGTTCTGCCGCCGATACGTAAGCGCGCGCTCGTCGCATCAACCACGCTCAACTCAAAGGGGCATCTCATCACCTGCGCCTCCTTGAGCCTTGGATTTTCCGGGCCGATGAGATCCGCTCTGATCGTGTTGCCCTGCCGTTTCACCCTAACGATTTCGCCGCCCTCGTCCACCTGTTCGCTCTCGGACGCGGTGGTATAGAAAGAAAACATGCCCTGCGTTCCCCTGAGATCGGGCGCGCACATGGCGGCGAGCTGTACCCCGTAAAACTTCTCTACCGGAAAGGTGATGGGAACCCGGATGATGCTGCTGAAAATCCCGTGCTGCCCCAGGGTCTTCCAAAACGGTACGGCCTTTCGCAACAAGCGGATGTCGGCGGACCCGAGCGCGAAACGATACTTACCCAAGCGCAGCCAACGCGTCGGCGCTTTGATTTCGGTCGAGCTCAGCCTCGGCGCGTAACTTCTTCGGTCGCGCGTAAGAAAATCGAATATGTTGTGCTTACCGGGATTGGTACCGGTTTGAAACGACGACCAAGCTACCGGAGAAATCGGGGGAACGGTGGACTCCAGCGGTTTAAACGCCCCTCGATCGCGCAGCAGCGCGAAATTCGGCAGCTTTCCCTCGCTTAAAAATCGCTGCGTCAGCGTGTAATCCATGCCGTCCAGCCCTACGATGACCACCCGCCTTACCTTACTTAGGGCAAAAACCCGGCGATAACGCAATGCGCGCAAGAGATAACGAAGGGGCCACGTTAAGAGGATGAAAAGCGCCGAGATCAACGCGGTAAACAGCGCCAGAAAGGAACCCGCCACCGCGAACCCGGCCCCCGGTCCGATATAGGCGTGCGCGTTGCTCGAAAAAAGCGCCGTAAATAGCAAAATAAAAATAAAAACGCAGGTTTTTACTCGCATGAGCGTTGAAGGATCCTTAGAGCCTATCCCAGTAGGCCGCCCGAATCGGCGGTCGAGACCGAAGTCGATTTCGAGGCGGATCGGCGCGCGGATGCCTAACAGCGCTAAGCCGAGCACTACGGGCGCCGACGCGCCCGAAAGCGACGAGAGACCGGCCGCCGGCGACAAGGCCTACCGGGATAGGCTCTTAGTTTCATACCATAAAACGGGAACGACGTGCCTGCAAAGAAAGTTTATGCCATATTCAAGCGATTCAGACGCGACCGTTTGTCTTGATTGAGACATGACACCCTTAGTTGGACGAGATATTCACGCCGTTACCTTTGATTGTTGGGGAACCCTAATTTACGAGGACAATCCGGAACGAACTTTTGAGATGAGGGCGACGGCGTTTTTCGAGCTGTTGATGGAAGCCGGAGCTGAAGCGACATTCGAAGAAGCGGCCGACGCGCTGAGCGCGGCATGGCAGAAACACGCCGATTGTTGGGCTCAGGAAATCGCCACGGGCTCGCCGGAGGTGGCCCAATGGGCGATGGAATCCTTCGGCGTCGAAGACCCGTGGTACACGCAATGCCTGGTGACGATTCTGCAGGAAACGCCGACCTATCACGGAGTGCAAACGATAGCGGGAGCTAAGAAAATGCTACAGGCATTACGCGAGCGCGAGATTCGCCGCGGCTTGATTTGCGACACCGGTCTGGTGCCGTCGTGGGTGGTGCGCAGATTGTTGAAAAGCGTGGACTTGCTAGACGAGCTTGACGTGTTGGTTTTTTCCGATGAGGTCGGGGTGCCCAAGCCCAATCGCTTGATGTTTCAAATCGCGCTCGACGAGCTAAAAGCAAAACCCGAGTCTTCGGTTCACGTGGGAGACCTCAGGCGCACCGATGTGGTGGGCGCGCGTAATATAGGCATGCTCAGCGTGCGTATTCGCTCGCGCTACGATGATCAAAGCGATTTTCCGGAAGCCGACTTCGTCGTCGACTCGCACGATCAGTTGCTGAAGATACTCGGACTGTAGCGGGCCTTCGGCTCTACCTTAACGTTGCGAATAAATCCTAAAGCTGCAAAAAACGTCGAGCGGAAACGCGAAATAAAACGGCAAAATAGACGCGTGCTCGCCTTCGTGGACCTCGCTTGGGGCGCGCTGTAGAGCCGGCGCGCGTTGTCTTCGGCGCGTTTTTTTTGTAGTTCCGCGCTGTTTACCCGGTGAAGCGTACGTTCTCATAAAGTCGTGGCGAGCAGATGAAGATACCGAAAAGGAGATCAACTTGCCCGTGCCCATGCCCTTGCCCGCTTTTTGTTACCGGGAGAGCTTTCCTTGCGTGGTGTAATCGTGCTGAAATCAATACGTTTCTCATTTTTGAGTTCCTTAGGCAGGGGCACGGGCCATAGGCGTTAACCATAAATAACAGCGAAAAACCTCGTAGCGCGGGGGCTTGTCCCCCGCGAAACCGTAACCCAACCAAGAATTGTTGTGCGGAAAAACCATCATTCCACGAATAAAACGCTTGCGATAATACCGTACGTCCGTTGTCGTCTGATCAGCGCGGGAC
>JAFGIB010000441.1 GCA_016929805.1 Deltaproteobacteria bacterium
CAGGGGTCAAACAAGTCGGCGGCCAATTCGCCCGTAAAACCGAGCGCGCCCGCAGGGCCGGCGAGGATGGTACTTGCTGTACCTGACAAGCCGGCCCGAGGACGAAAGCCGGTTTTCCGGGATGAATCGGCCTCCGTCGTAGCCAAACAGCAGTACCCCACTGAACAGGTACTAATTTTGTTGCTTTTTCCTCACCAGCCCGAGTGATATGGACGCACTTGTTTGATGAAGAGCGCACGTTCGGGTCCGTGGAACTTAAATTCGAGATCAAACACCGGATCGCGAAGATTATCCGCGTAAAGCCGGGTAAAGCGTTCTTCAACCAGGAGCGCCGCGCGGTAGAGAGATTCGGCTTCTTTGTGCTCAAGCAAAGGCTTATCGGCGCTGAGGCTCGAATAGGCGAAATGAACCAGTTGAATTCCGGAGCTCGGCGCAGGGACGATGGCGAATATCTCGGGAGTGGATCCCGCTTCGGGATTGGTAACCGACAGCTCTCCTTTTTGGACGTTGACATACATTCCGGCAACATAGGGATCGGCTATGTTTCGAGTAATTAGAACTCCGTTTGCAGCCTCTTCGGTAAACGCCTGGTTGACCGCGACCCCCATTCGAATCGAACGCTGGTCGACGTTCCAGAAGCTACGCTCCTCAAAGGCTTTGAAATTCCAAACCGAGGCCCAGACCTTTCTAATTCGGCTCGACGCCGCCATTTCTCCAGCGGCGTAGGCGGAGACCGAGTCATAAAGGCCCGCGCCGGAGAAGTCGGGAAGGTCTTCGGCGTTGGTGCTGGAGCGCAGCCTAACCTTGTCGTCGCCGAAAACCTCGGCCACGCGAGCATCGAGCTGTGACGCGAAGGCCGGATCGACCTCGCTATGGCCGATGGCGTATCGCAGGCTGTCCAGGGCGGCTTCTCTCAGCGCCGAATCGCTGATAAACCTCGGATCGTCCAGCAGTCGATCGACGTAGTCCCAAAGCGTTTCCGAGGTTTCGCCGCCTATCAGGCACAGCTCAAACGCGGATTGGCAAATTTCAGCTTGACGGCCTTCCTTTACGCAGTCCGATTGCGCCTCTTCGCATAACGGCCGGGATAGAGACGCAAGGCGTATGAACCGATCGTAGTAATAAAACGGAACCGCAAAGCCGCGCGGGGCCTGTTCTTTTAATAGTTGCGATAACTCCGCCAGATTCGCCGCTTTTACTCCGACCCTGATAGAATCTTCAAATCCGAGCTCTTCAAAACCCAATAGGCCGATGTTTGAAAGGTCGAAGTCAGGAGCGACCGGATCCGGCCGCCGATCTCGCCAAAAAGCTTGGGCGGTTTCGATATCGCTCTCGACTAGAGTATAATCGCCGTCCTTGACCTCGAAGCGCACCAGCTTACCTAGTAATCCCGCGATCTCGGGTCGTTGCCCCGCGTCGAGCAGAGCGATATTGGGCGTGCCCCGGTTGCGCGCGGCGATGTTTACGTGGGCAAGCGGGGTTTGAAGCTCTTCGGTGATCGTTCCGCCCACGATGGGCAAGTCGTTCGGCAGCCGGGTGAGAATCACGATATCGGTAAAGGAGAGCACGGTTGTTTCGATCTCGTCGGGCGACAAACGCCTCAGCGTTCCGTAAGCCAGCCCCGGGTTTAGAATTTGCAGCGAGAGGTTTCCGAATAGACCGCTGTGAGCCATCCACAGGGCGCCCCGCCGGGCAAAACCACCGCTCGCTCCCGCGGCTTGCTCCTCTTGAGTTGCGCCCGCGGGCAGGTAGACCAAGCGATCCTGACCGCCGCTCAGCGAGAGGAACAAGGTCCGTTCTTCGATTAATTGATAGGCTTGAAGCGCCTGCGTCGGAGTCAAGTTGTCGCTGGGAAAAAAGGTAAGCGTAACCGGCGCGCGGATCTTATCTTTTTTGGTCTTGCTCTCGGCCTCGAGCGAGGGATAACGGATTAAAGTGCCCGCCATGGCCGGGCGAGCTTCGCCGTAATAGGTGTCGGCCTCGAATTGCGACAAGCTTAGGGGGAGCTTGAGCACGCGGCGGGCGAAATCGTAGTGAAGCGGATAGCTAACCGTGTTTTGAAAATAGACCCTCGGCTGGGTCGCTAAGTCGCTGATATAGAACTTTATCGCTTGCGCCGGGCCGAACTCACCTTGGGTAACGACCGCCATGCGCTCGAATCTTTCCAATCCGTCCGCGAGCTCAAACCCGGTACAATAGTGCTGCTCGTACTCGAACGGCTCCAACTCGACCAGCGCGATCTCGAGAGTTTTCTCCGCTTCATCCGAGGCCAAGTCCGCCGTGTCTATGATCCGGCTAACGTGGCGGTAACCCGGGACCTTGACGGTCAGCTCGAAGCGACGGGCCGGCCGCTCGATGCGAAATCCGGAATCGGCGCAAACCAGGTTGTGTGAAAGCGATCGCTTCGAAGGACAATAGATCGACTCGACCTCGTCGGCTTCGTCGGCCGCCACTACCAGAAAGACTTCGTCAATCGCTTTGCCTTGATGGGTGATCGAGACATTCAAGGGCGGCGCATCATCGGTCCCGGCCACGGCGCACGAACACAGCCAGCCGATCATGGCCGATATCAGACAGGTTCGGTTCGGTGCGCGCGTGGGTCGGGTCGTTTTGTTTTTCATGATCTAGCCTTGCGGTTGCTCGTTATTCGAATCGCCGGGGCACGGCTCAAAGGTGTCTACAAGCTCTTCAAAGCTGCCGTCTTCTTGAATCTGGCTGCACACCACCGGCAGCGTTCGCTCGGCGGTGCAACCGTCTTGGATCGGGTCCTCGTCCGCGCTCGAGTTGAACACCTGGATGCAATCCATCGGTTGGCACGCGCGCCAGCCGAAGCCGAAAGAGGAGTGGTAGTATTTCAGGTGCTTTCCCTGATAGTCGAATTCAAACGAGTCGTTTTGGTGATTGCCTCCCCGATTGTACAGGGCGTTGTCCAAATCGCTGATGCTGCCCCCGAGAGCGAGCTGCGCCGCTTCGATTTCGAAGCTTACCACCGGTCCCATTAGCATTGTACATCCTATAGGTTTGGACTTGAGGTAAATATGGCCCGACTCGCCCGCGTAATCAAAGGTGCACAAAAAGTCCGCTTCCAGCTCCTCTGCCGTCTCCGTCCCTCCCATCTCGCTCTGGCAGGTCAGGGTGCGATATTGCGGGACTCGAACGCTGAACCCGTAGACTTCGGCGCCGTCGCCTCCCGCGCCGCCGTTCTGTCCCGCGTTTCCGCCGCTGCCTGACTCCCCGCCGCCTGATTCTCCGCCACCGCCTGATTCTTCGCCGCCGCCGGCTTGTCCGCCGCTGTCCGTGTCCGCGGCCGCGTCGGCCTCGTCATCCGGGTTTTGAGTATCGTCGGCGTCGTATTGGTCGTCGCCACCGCCGTCGCCGATTGACTGAGCGTCATCCTCGTCCGAGCCGCAGCCCGATGCGGCCAAGACCATGGCGAGCAATAGGCTTTCGAAATGTCTTGTTAGATTAATTGATGTCATTTTTTTCCGTCCTGTTAGGGTTGAACATCAGGCGCCGGGATTTTAGGCGCCTTTGATCGATGGTGTTGAGCAAGGGGTATGCCGGCGCTTGCGGACAAGCCGTGCACTCGGTTTTTGCCTGCTTTTGGCGCGACCATTGGCCCACAATTCGCGCTCGCACCGACACCCTTGTCGCCAACATGTGTCAACTTGAGCCATTTGTTTTAGGGGTGAACTTTTTGACGCCTGTATAGAAGTGAGCGTGACTTTTACGTCTTGGGTTACGCGAGTACAGAACGCTTGCCGCGGACCGATTTTATTTCTACCGTATAGAGGAGACAAGCGATGAACTCGAAGTTATTGATCGACGCGATCATGCGCCAAACCACGATTTTGATCGCGCAGCTCTCCACCGCGGCAGGGATTCGCGCTCCCCTGGCGCACCTCGCCGATCAGGTTTTTTTACACCTCGCGAGCGAGATCGAGGCCCAAGGCGTGGGGCGTAAGGTGGTCGCGGATATGTTTGGCCTCGCTTTGCGCAGCTATCAGAAGAAAGTACAGCGTTTGACCGAGAGCGCGACCGCGTCGGAACGAACGCTTTGGGAGGCGGTGCTCGATTTTCTAAAGGAGCGCGGAAGCGCCAGCCGTAAGGAGATTTACAAACGGTTTTATCAGGATGAGGAGCGACACGTGGCGGCGGTGCTCAACGATCTCGTCAATAGCGGGCTCGTACTTGCCCACGGGCGGGGCAACTCGGCGGCTTTCAGGATGAGCTCGGATGCGGAACGAAAACGTTTCTTCGACGAGGCCGAGGCCGATTCGCTGACCGCCATGCTCTGGCTCGCCTTGTCTCGCGAGCCCAAGACGCTGGCGCAGCTTAAAGCCATGGTCCCGGTCAAAGGCGAAGCGGTAGAGCAGGCGGTAAAGACGCTGGTCCACGACGGCCGCGTCACTCTTGACTACAGCGCGCGTCCGCCGGTATTGACAACGCAGACGGTGGTCATTCCGGTCGGAACCGAACAGGGTTGGGAGGTCGCGGTATTCGATCACTTCCGCGCGGTGGCCAACGCGATCGCCTCCAAGGTTCGAGGGGGAACCGCCCGCTCCTCGCAGGCCGATGTGATAGGCGGCGCTACCCTTTCATTTGACCTCTATTCGGGACATCCTTACGAGGCCGAGGTTTACGGCCTTTTGACCCGGGTTCGATCGGAGATCAATTCCCTTTGGAACAAGGTCGCGAGCTACAACCGGACCCATCCGGCGGCGGGCCGCGAGCGGCGCAAGGTGGTCTTTTATTTCGGGCAGAACGTGGAAGAGCTCGAAGCCGAAGCGATTAAGAGCAGGGATTACAAGTAATGCGAAAACCGAAACAAAACCCGCGCGAAGTCGCCCTTCTAACCCTGGCGCTGACGTTTTCCTGCGTCGCCGATACCAATACCAACTGGCTCACCGAGGTTAAGCCGGACAACGGTAACTATAAAGCCTGCGCGCTGACCGAAAAATCGCCCTTTGCTCGCTACCGCGCGACCCAGATCAGCTATAGCCCCAATCTCCCCGAAGACAGCTTACCCGCCGATCCCTCTGAGATCGAAAACCTGGAGCGCGATATCGTAAATAATTTTGAGTTTGACTTCAGCGAGGCCGCCGCGGCGAGGCTGTTTGAACACGGACTCGTGCTGCTGCCCGCGAACCGCTTTGTCAGCCGTTTCGACGAGGCCTACGCGGCGCTCGAGGTCGCGGAGCGCCCAATCGTGGTCAGCCTCGATTCGACCTTGCATTTCGCCCATCTCGTTTTCCAACAGGTGATCAAAAGCGTCGAGGCGCGAGAGCTGGTCCCGGCGCTAAGCGCGCTATTGCCCGCGATCGCCCGAACGCTGGCGTCGATCTATAAGACGCAAGAGGGTGATCTCAGGGAGGCCGCCCTTCGCGATCTCGCGTTTATCGGCGTCGCTCTGAAGCTTCTCCGATCGAGCGATTTCGAGATCCCACCGCTCGTTGCCGACCAGGTCGAACGCGAGGTTACGAAGATCGAATCGGCGGGCGAGGCGCTCGAGCGAGGTCGAGACCTCAGCAGCATCTTCAATCACGATTGTGACCGCGACCTCGCTTGTGGGGGCGGCGATCTCGATCACGCTGAATATCAAAAAGGTAGGGCGTGCTATTGCGAGGACTACCGGGAGTACGAGCCCCGGGCCCATTATACGGAAACCGATGAGCTTACGCGTTACTTTCGCGCTTCAAGCTATCTCAGCCGTACGAGCCTGCGGCTGAAAAGCCCGATGGAGACGCGCATGGCGGCCCTGCTCGTGGCGGCGCTGAATAAAACCAAGATCACCTATCGCGGTGAAAAGATTCAGGCTGCCTTTCTCTGGGACTCGATCTACCGCACGGTCTCGTTTTTTACCGGCGCCGCGGACAGCTTGACGTTTATCGAATACGACCAGCAGCTTCGCGAGGTTTTCGGCGATGATTTTACCATCAGCAAGCTGTCTGACGCCGATGATCTTTCGGCTTTGATAAAGGGTTTGCGGCAAACGCAAGAGAGCAAGCGGGACACGGGGTTCGCTCGAGCCTGGTTAGAGGACGAAGAAGGGGCGATAGGGCTTTCGTTTCTCGGCCGGCGTTTCCCCTTTGACGCCTATGCCTTGAGTCGACTCCTCGGCCGACATATCGGCCCCAACCCAAACCACGCGCAATATCAGCTCGTGCTCGAGAACCTTAGCTCTGAATGCCGGCGCTCCGTCGACGACGACGAGATAACGGATAACTTCGAGCGATGCGAGGGACAGAGCGCGGCGGATCATGAGTACCTGTGTTGCTCCGCGGCCGAGCTGTCCCGCTCCGAAGAGCGTTCCGAGATCGCGGAAGTGTGCCGGCGTATGCCCTCGGGCTTGGATCTCGCGGCGGTCCTCGGCTCGGATCGCGCGCGCGAGCATTTGGCGGAGCAAACCCGGGGGTACTGCGCCTACGACGGCAATCTCGACTCGTTGCGTCAGGAGGTTTCCCGATTTACCGACCAGGATTGGTACGAGACTTTGTACAGCACCTCGTCTCTGGCTCTGAAACCCTTGTTCGATAAAGATCTCTCCGGCTTTCCGCCTTGGATGACCACTCAGCTCTATCGGGATAGATGCCTTAACGCCGGGCTCAGTTCCTGGGCCGAGCTGCGTCACGATACCTTTCATTATATCCGGCAGAGTTACGGGCCGGGCTTGATCACCGCGCCCCCGCCGAGCGATCTCTATTGGCTGGAACCTCTGCCGGAGGTCTATGCCGCTCTCGGCGATCTCGGGAAAGTGATCCGCGACGGGCTACGAGAGATGACTTGGTGGAGCGATCAATTGTCGGAACCTGTAAACCGTTTTATCGATTTATCCGATATGCTCACGGAAATCGCGGTAAAGGAGCTCGAAGCCGGGGAGTTGACCCGCGATGAAAAGATCACCATCGCTTCATTGAGTAAGGAGCTCATGCTGATCGTCGATACGCTCGCTCTTGTGACCGGAGAAAAGGCGGAAAGGCCGCCGGACGACCCCACGCTCGTAGAAAAGATAGAAGTTCAGGGAGAGCCCTACAAAACCACGGTCATCGCGGATGTCTACCGCGACTCGACCCTCGACAATACGCTTTACGCGGGCTCGGGGCCGATTGACTGGATGGTCGTTTTACGGCGTATCGACGCTCAAACGCTCGTCGCCATGATCGGGCCGGTGTTTCGCTACCACGAATTCGTTCGGCCGGCAGCTCAGCGGCTTGACGACCGGCAATGGATAGAGATGCTAAACAGCGATGACGCGCCCGCGCGTCCGGATTTTGTTGCGGAGTTATACCGCTAACCCGATAGCTGCTAATCGATCGCGCACTCCAGAAACCCGAGCGCGCTTACAATCCTGTCGGCCGTCAATAATATAAGGTTGTGGGATATACCACAGATCGTGCTACCGTAGTCTAGGATCTGCATCGAGCTCAAGGAAGATGCCTTACACCATTGAAGCTTATGATTGAGACTTTTCCGGGTGTATTGATAGATATCACCGCGAGCGTCTATGATGATTATCTCGCCAAAGCTATCATAGGAAATCGCCGCGACCAGAGGGAACGCGTGCTTACAACTGTAAGAGCTATTCCTTGTAGCCTCGTACAAAAAACCCTCTTCTCCGATTACTAAGAAACCTTCGTAGTAAGATTCAACGCCGATCAGCGCACCCGATGAGTTGATCTCGATTGCCTCCCATCGAGAATCCCCGAGCACAAATGTACCGCCGCTATCCTTTACGGCGACGCTCGGATTATCAAGGGTAACATCACGCAGCTCGACGCCTTTTTCGGGCGCGATCCTCGTCACCCATTGATTCTCTTCCCGGCACAAAAGAGCCTCGCCGAACACGCATACCGTTAGCGATTCAGCAGGCGATTCACTATCGTAATACCTGCCCATGATGATGTGTTTGACCGATAGGCTTGACGGGAGCGTCATCTCGGGTAGCGGACGAAGCTCGGAGTCGCTCGCGGAGTTCGCGCCCAAAACGACGCATGTAGAGCTATCGCAGCCCAGGGCGACAACGTCGACTTCACTCGGAAACCCGGCATAAGGCTCCGCCCAAACGTCCAAGACCGTGAAATCGCCGTCGGCCTCGGGCCATTCGATATCTAGTAAGCGTGCGTTTGCGGGAACCTCCAAGGCCGACTCGCTAAAAACCGCCACCGACCACCTGGTAGAGCTTTCTTCCTCGATTTTCGCGAGCGCGGCCAAACCGCCCATGGCGGTGAAGCGGGCTTCTGAACCGAATTGCTCCGCGAAAAGGATATCTTGGGGTTGATAAAGAGGCGAATCTCGTTTCAATTCTAATAGTGTTATACAAGTCGGAATCTCATCCGGATCGAAGCAAGGCGGAATCGAATCCGCGTCGCCGGTATCGGAAAGCTGCGCGTCGCCTACGCCGCTATCGGTTCCGCCGTCGTAATACGCAACCGTATCCGCGTTTCCGGCATCGGAAAGCTTCGTGTCGCCGACGTCGCTATCGATTCCGCCGTCGTCCGACGCCGCGCCATCAGAATCGTTCTCGCGCGAATAGCTGGACGAGCAAGAGATAAGAAAGGTCGCGGCTAAACATAAGAAAACCGAGTTGTAGATTCTATTCATTGGAAACCCCTTGACGCGATTTATTCGATTCGCGGACCTTTGTTGGAGCTCAAAAGTACTTTGTCGAAAAAGATCTTTAAAATTCGTGTGGCGAGAACGTGATCTTTTTAACTAATTTCTATCGTCAATAATCGTTCTGACCAAGCGAAAGCCCGAGCCTACATCAGCTAGTCCTTCGGTTCCTTCGTTGCGCCGCCACACGGTGTTAGAAACCGGGAAGTTGATAGATCCACCTCGCGTGACCCTGGCTACCACCATTTCCGTCGGCTCTCGAAGAACGCGCCCTGGTGTTAAAACTCCCGGCGGATCGACCAGCGGTCCTTGACCGTAACCCGCCCCGCGGAAGATATCGTTCGTCCACTCGGCGACATTGCCTAGCACATCGTATAAGCCCCATGGATTAGGCTTTTTCTTTCCGACCTCATGGACTCGATTTCCCGCGTTCCAACAGTACCAGGAGATATCCTCAAGGTTGGGCTCAAGATAGCAATCGATCACGTCGGACGGTGCGATATCTCCGGAATAGTATGCGGTTCTCGTGCCCGCCCTGGCCGCGTACTCCCACTCGGCCTCGTATGGCAGCCGATATCCTTCGCACTCGTAGGCGCTGTCTGCTGAGAGCACGATTGAATCGCAAAAATAGTCCTTTCCTATTTCTCCGCTACAACCAGAAAACTCGTAACAAGGCTTTAGACCTCTTAGCTCGGAGTAGCGATTTGAAAAGGCCATGGCGTCAAAAACCGTGACGTTCGACACGGGACACTCTGGATCCAAACACTCTCCCCAATTTTCCATGTTGATATTGCGCTCGGGAAACTCCCAGCCCACGGATTTCCACTGCTCGCGCGTGACCTCGGTCTCGCCAATAAGAAAGTCTCGGGTCAATGTTACCTGCACCTGTACGCAGGAATACATACAAGTAAAAGTCTCATCCCTACGGGCGCCCATAATATAGCAGCCCGCTGGAATACGGCAGAAGCCGTCGCCGCAATCGGCTTTGACGTCGGGATGGATACAATCCGCCGAGGGTTTTAGATCGATCGGTTCGTCAACGATCTGAGGTTGAGAAATCGACGGATCGCCGTCGCGATTCGCCGAGTTGTTATCGGCGTCTGCGGAAGCGACCCGGTCGGATCGTTTGGATCCGTCCAGGACCGCTCCGGTGTTATTTTTGGATGAGCCGCGATCGCCACCGGATTCCTCGCCGGCGGGTGGCGCCTCTTTAGCAGTATCTTTCTCCGATACCTTGCGAGAACGCGTGCAGCAAACCGTAATCAGAAACGCTAATCCGAGCGCGATCGCTAGTCTCATCGCCATTTCGCCATTTCTCCTACAAGTTCACGCCCTTCGTATCGCCCGTGTTTGTCCAGAAGATCGCTTTAGCACTGTTCCCGCCGTAAAGCGTATTAACGGCATTTCGTAAATTATTCCACGGCACTTCATGCGAGTTGCAGTTACCCGAACCGCCGGTGCATGCTTGTCTATACACATTCTTAAAATCCGCATAGCCATACTTGTTCGAGCCCCGGTTGTTGACCCACCAGAAAAAGGTCAGCCAATCGAGCTCGGAACCCGTGTCGGCGGCGGGACACGTGGTCTTTACCCATTTATGGTCCGCATACGCGTTTATTTTCATGGGAGGTGGGATTACCACCTTATTAAAAAACTCCTTATAGTATGCGAAATACGCATTGGTCTGCGATCCGTTGTTGAAAAGGTCGGCCGCGTAAAAATGGGCCCATCCCTCGACTTGAGCGGTGGTTATATGTTCTCGCGACTGCAGGCAGTGCTTATGTCCTTATATTAGCCGCGGTAAAATCGCCGTCGAACGTCACATGGCGCGCCGGGCTAAATGCCTTCCGACTTAGGGAAGGCGCTGTTTTGTCCACGCCGAGCTTACCGTCGATCAGCGCGTAAGAGGCCGTTGTATAGCTCGCCGTAAATGTCACGGGACTGGAAACTCCCGTGCTTTGTATCGGAAGCTCGCTCGCGGGCAGACTGACTTTCTGCAATTCAAGCGCTCCGAGATCTCTCTTTCCCAACGAGCGACTAAAGAATTTTCCGTTTGGACCGCGCGCGACGACTTGTATATCAACCGTGATTGCTTCGTTTCTCGTATTGCGAATACTTACCTCCAATATATCGTTTTGTATCGACCTTTCTTGCTCTTCCCATGATATCACCACGGCGTTTGGACTCGTATCGTCCGATAGTATCCGTTCTTCGGCATCCTCCTCGGACGCGAGGCCGACTTCTTGTTTAGAAATATTTCGCGGTCCTTCTTCTCCTCCCTGAATACAGGAGCTAAAAAAACCGCTCTTCCCTACTTCCCAGGCCTTTTCGCGTTTCCGCTTCCCATTTTTTGCAACGTAAAAGTGAAGATACAGTCAACCCTTCTTTCTATTGCGCGCGCGCTCGAATTTCACGAAATGCTCGGTCAGCTCCTTTTCCAAATAGGCGTACGCTTGATCGACATCGTCGAAGACCGCGAATAACTCGCGGTCTTCCGGCGAAATCGTTCCCCATTTAACCATACTATCGAAGTGAACGACGTCGTTCCAATATTCGCTGCCGTAAAGCACGACAGGTAGGCTTTTTGTGGTCTTTCTGGTCTGTATCATGGTCAACAATTCGAACAGCTCGTCAAACGTGCCGAATCCGCCCGGAAATACGATCAGCGCCTTGGCCAAATAGACAAACCAAAATTTACGGATAAAAAAGTAATGAAACTCAAAAGAGAGCTCCCTCGTCTGAAAGGCGTTCGGCCACTGTTCCATCGGCAGGCTGATATTGAACCCGACGGAGCGACCTTTGGCTCGGCTCGATCCGAGATTCGCCGCTTCCATGATTCCCGGCCCGCCTCCGGTGCAGATATGCGCCCTTATCCCCTCGCTTTCGAGCTTCTTGAACCAAAGGGTCAGCCTTTCCGACAACTCCGCCGCGTCCTCGTAATAGCGCGACAAGCGCAAATCCCTTTCCGCGATCTCCAAGGCGTGCGGCTCGAGCGGAATCTGTTGCGCCATCTTCGCGCGAACTTCTTGTAGGTTTGAATCGGCTTTATCTCTCGAAATAAAACGCGATGACCCAAAGAAAACCACGGTGTTGCGAACCTTGTATTTTCTAAGTCGGCTGTCCGGCTCGACCATTTCCGAGAGAATCCGGATCATGCGCGCTGAAGGGCTGTTTAGAAACGCGGCGTTTTTGTAGGCTTTTATCGGTCTAATACGGTTTTCCGACATCCGGGCTCCTGGTTCTTCGATAGGGTGAATAGCGTAAAAGATGGGTCGGCCCGATAGTAACAGACTGATGGTTATCCGAGATCAGAAAAAGCTCTTTTTCGCGTTCGGCGATACCCTCGAAGTTGTGCAACGGACGGATAATTCGAGCGAGATCGAGGTCGACGCGGGGCGATAGGGTCATCGCTGCTCGGCCGGCGCTCTGATCGACATCGATCGGAAGAACAAAGCTTAAAACGCGAGCGATGCCGTAATGCCGTTCGATCGCTCGAACGCTAAGCTCGCCGTCGCGGGCCGCGCGACAATAGAGCCCCGAGATCTTACCCGCTTCGGTGGTAAGGGGAAGTTGAGCCGCGTACCATTTCGCGGACGCGATTTCATAACGAGCGATAGGCGCATATCGTCTACCCTTTGACCGAAACACCGGTTCCGCCGCGACGACGAGCTGGTTGTCGGCAAAGCACAACCCTTCGACCCCTTTGTTGTCTTCTCCCTGGATCTTCCAAAGCCGATATTCCAGCGTGACGGCCTTTGTGACTCGCGCGTATCCGTTCTCTAATTTAAGCCAGAAGATCTTATCGCTAGAGCGCCGGCCTGCCGCTTCTGAACCGACCACGAATTGCGAATCTCCGAGCGCGGCGATCGATTCGAGGTCAAGCCCCTCGTCGACGCCGACGATGGGAAAAGGTTGCCGGCTAAGCCGAAAGGATACGCCTTCTCGCACGATGGAAATAAGCAAACGTTTTGCTTCAGGAACGGTCCAGAGCGTCCCGGCGGGATCTATAGCAAGGCCGGATAGACCGATCATATCGGGGTGCGAGCTTTGAAACAGCGTGTATCCAGCCTCAAGGCTCGCCTTCGCCGAGGTAAAAAGGGTGCCGGCGGCCTCGTCGCCCGAGGCCCGAGGCCTGCATCCAATGAAAAACAGCGCTGCTGTAAGTATCCACGCCGTTCTTCTCGAAATCGATGGTTTTTCTATCTTCAGGTTACTATTGGCGGCCATCTTCATAGCAGTCTAGTCCTATCGATTGACAAATTCATTTATTTATCGGCGGGCGAAGGCCCTTAGACTTAGGCGGCCGGTCGAAATAAACCCGCCAACTGCGGCCGCGCCCGCGAGCGCACCCGCCTACGCGCTCGCAACCGAATTGTCTATTTTATGGAGAGTCCTATAGCCGTTTCAGTCGAGGTCTGTGCTTTGTTTGCCTTCCTCAAGTTCGCCGGAACCTACCAGGAAAAAGCCACCGTTCGCGGGATCGATCGATAGAGACTCACCTATACAGAAACGCACTCCTGGTATCGCCTGAAATCCAAATGCAATAGTGCACCTTAAAGCTGCAAAAAACGTAGAGCGGAAACGCGAAAAAAGCGATGAAATAAGGACGCGCGGAACTTTTGCTATCGATCGACTGGGTCGGCATCTTTCGTTTTTCATTTCTCCGCAATACGCGCCAGCTCGGCCGCCCGGCTTTCGACGCTCGTATCAGCGTTTTCTACCGTCTTCGAAGGTAAACGTGGTAAGAGAAAAGGTAAAAGGCGTAGACCAATCGCAAGGAATATATGGCGGCTAAAGACGACTTTGCTTCCTTTATGGAGACTTCGTTTTCCTCGGAGTCTAAACGAATCCTTCGCCGGCTGAACAAGGGCGATGTGGTGACCGGATCCGTGGTGCAGATCGGCGGAGATTGGGTTTTCGTCGATATAGGTAGCCGCGCCGACGGTCGCATCGCGAGCGCTCAGTTGGAGGACGATAAAGGCGAGATCACGGTTAAGCTGGGCGACCAAATCAAAGCGACCGTGATCGATCCGCACGCGAGCGGCGGCCCGATGCTCGCCGTAACCTTGGGCAAAGAGGAGGTCGACATCGACTCCCTGCGGTTTGCGATGACGAGCAACGTGCCGGTTGAGGGCAAGGTTACCCGCGCCGTCAAAGCGGGGCTGGAGGTAGAAATCGGAGCGGTACGCGCTTTTTGTCCGGCTTCGCAGATAGATCTCGGTTACAGCGCCGAGCTGGGAATATACGTGGATAGCACTTTCCGCTTCAAAATCGTCGAGATTCGAGATGGCGGTAGATCGGTTGTGGTCTCCCGACGAGCGATTCTCGAGCAAGAGAGAGCGGAAAAGGCTAGAGATGTCATAGAACAGCTTCAAGTGGGGCACGAGCGTGAAGGCGTTGTCCAGTCTATTCAGAAATACGGCGCTTTTGTCGATATCGGTGGCGTTCAAGGGCTTTTGCACATTTCCGAGCTGGTTCACGGGCGGGTCGAACGCGTCGAGGATGTTGTTAAGGTCGGCGAGACGATCAAAGTTCGAATTCTGGAGATCAATAAAACCGAGAGCGGCGCCAAGATCAGCTTATCGATGAAAGCCCTGCAGCAAATGGAGGAAAAAGTGCCGGAGGCGATCGGAACCGACGAGGTGCTTAGAGGTAAGGTAACTCGATTGACCTCTTTTGGATTGTTCGTCGTAACCGATAAGGGCGAGGGCTTGGTCCCGTTACAGGAGTTACCCTCGGCGCCCGGCTCCGACCACCGGCGCGCTTATCCGGTCGGCAAGGAGGTCGAGGTCGTATTGCTGGAAAAGGACCCGAGCTCGGGAAAGCTGAGGTTTAGCGTTTCCGGCGTGCTCGAAGCGGCGGAGCGCAAGAGTTTTCGGGAATATGAAGTTCAAAAAAACAGAGCAAACGAGTCAAGCGATGGATTAGGTAGTTTCGGCGAGTTATTGCAGAAAAAGTTGGGAGTCGAGACGCGCGCGCGGACGGCGAAACCCGCGCGACAAGAGCGAGCGGCTCCAACCCCCGTGCCCCCAGGCCCGAGCTCGGCCAAATGGTCCAATATTCGACGCCGTAAACCCTTGGATAAAAGCTAGGGCTAGTCTCATAACGTATCAATAACGCGTTCGCCGCTGGCAGGTGGCGGCTGAATCAGACGGATTCACCGCGCGGTTCTATCCGGTTGTAGTATACGCGGGGGGTAAAGAGACGTATGATTTAGGCATACATCATCGGATCTCAACCGGTAAGGTAAGTTCTCAAAAAGTGGTGGCGAGCAGATGAAGATACCTCTGAGGAGCTCAACGTGCCCGCGCTTATGCCCGTATTTTTACAACCGGGATTACATTCTTTCCGTGGTGCAATAGTGCTGAAATCAATAACTTTCTCGTTTTTGAGTTACTTGGGCAGGGGGCAAGGGCGGTGGTACGGGCACGTTTTTATATCAATACTACCCCAAGAGCGAATCTAGACGGCCGCATTCCAGATGGCCGCATTCCCGGGTTGTTTTGCCACTACTTTTGGAGAACCTACTCTCAACCGAGGGTAAAAGACAATAATCTCGCTTTCGACCGCGGCGGGAAATTCGTCGCGCTTTTCCCTACCGGTATGTTTGTCGAGCCGTCTATGCGACCGGTATCGGATTAGGGGGCTGGCTGTTCGCTTTGTTTATGTGATAATTGACCTAGATATTATGGATATGTCGTGATGATGAGCTATTGCGGTCACGAAACCACGGGCGAAAACAAGATGTGCGAGCCCTTTCGAAGCACGGCGTTCGCTCTAAGCGGACGCCGATTGAAAGCACGGGGTTGCGTTGGTACAGCCCATTTGGCAACGCGTAGAACAATGGCTTTCTCACGCGTTGAGATAGCCGTATTTCGAGTAACCGTTCAGGTTGGTACTGCTGTTTGGCTACGACGGCGGCCAATTCATCCCTTAATACCGGCTTTCGTCCTCGGGCCGGCGTACTCGGGTCCTACAGACCCTCCGTACTGCCGCTCGAAACGTACAGCTTCGCGGACTCGGGTCCGCTCCGCTTTGTACGTTTCCACCGACAACCGTAAGGTACAGCAAGTACCATCCTCCTCGGCTCCGTGGGCGCGCTCGGTTTTGCAGGCGAATTGTTCGCCGACTTGTTTGACCCCTGAACGCTTACTATTTCGACAACCAAAAAAAGCTTACCGTGGGTAGATAACTTGTATCGCGATTTTTTTAGTCTCTGGCAACCGCGGGATTTTTTACTCTCGGTGGCGAAGATGAACCAAAAGGAATTCGACAAAGGATTCGGCGGTATCATGTTCCTACTCGTTCAGCTTTCGAACCAGCCGGAATGCTTGGTGCAGGGTCTCGCCAGCACCTTTAGCCTATTTGACCCCTCTGAAATCAAATCCATCGACGAATTAACGTTATTAGAGGAACAACGAGATCACTCGTGGGTCTTGAGTCAACTCTCTCTTATTAAGACAAAAACAGTGAATTCAGAAGGCGAAGAAATGGTCGTGCCCCAGAGCATGATCGCCGAGCCCTATTATGTTGTGCCGATTGAAAAACGCAGCAGTTCGGATCCGTCTTTTACCGAAGTCAAGGTCGGCCGCGCGCGCAATAACGATATCGTCTTGAGGCACCCGAGCGTCTCGAAACTACACGCGATCTTTCTCACCGATCAGGTCGGCGCATTGGGTCTGCAAGACGCCGCTAGCAAGAATAAGACATGGGTCAACGGTGAAATCATCACGGGACGCGTCAACGTCGAAACCGGAGACAGCATCCGAATCGGGTCGGTAGAAACCGTTTTGTGCAACGCCATAACGCTGCGCAACACCTTGGATCTAGTCGTTACGCAACTTCATTGATCCCGTTTCGATAGTCCGTCTGCGAGGTTTCCGACCGCGATTGCTAATTCGCCGTCGATCATCACGCGATGTTGTTTAAACGTAAATTGACGCGATTGAGGTGGAGACAATTGTTGTATCTTTGTTCATAGGATCATACCCTTAATCGCAGAGATTATGGATCCAAGAATACAAAAACTGATCGATCGCTTGCGTACCGGTCCCTATGACGTCACGGCGATCGGCCGCGTTCGCGAAGAACTGACCATTATTCGGGAGCTCGTCGCGGCCTCCGGGGATCTCGATTCCCTGAGACAAATCGTCGCGATGCTCGACGCCTGGGCGCAATCGGCGCGCGATCGAGCCGCCTCGTCGCTCGCGCGCTTTGAAGCGGGTAATCTCTGCGAGGGACAGCTCGGAGATATCGAGGGTGCGATACAACGCTACGCGTCAAGCCTCGATCTAAACGCGAGCAATATGGAGCCCTTTAATCGCCTGGTGCCGTTACTGCGAAATCAAGGGAATTTCGAACGCCTGGAGACGATATTAGACCGACAAGCGAAGGCGCTTGCCGGCGTCAGCACGGTGCAACCATCGGTCCGCGTAGAGGTCCTTCGCGAAATCGCGAAGGCGTGCCTGGAACGAAATCGAAACCCGGAAGGCGCGATTCGAGCGTACGAGGAGGTGGTTGATCTTGAGCCTGATCTATCCGATGTAAAAGAGCTGGCGAGGCTGCTCTCGATCAGGGGCAAGGCGGGCGACTCGGAGCGGGCGGCCGATCTCTACTATACCATGGGTGATGTTTTGGGAGAGCCGGACGGGATCGAGATGGTTTCGAAGGCGCTCGATCTGAATCCAGGGCACGAGGAAGCCCTCGCTTTGCTGGAGCAATGGACTCCGCCAGAGGAGCGTTTTCGGCAATTGAAATATCGCTGGGCCGCTTACCTCGAAAAAGTTCGCTCGGGTCGCGAAGCAGACGACAGACGGCGGGTTTTAGCGCAAGCCTACGCGGAGGCGGGTGACTTTCAGAAGGGTATCGATTGTATCGCTCCTTTGTTCCACGCGGGTGACGCCGCGGCAAAGGAGATCCATATCAAGTTACGTGCCGGGTTGGATTTCGCGAGCACAGCCTCTCGTCCTCAGCCTCCGCTTATACCCAAAACAGCGGAAGCGGCCCCGTCCGGTCAGCGTGTGATCAAGAAGACGATGCTCGGATACAAAGTCGAAGCACCTTCACCTGCGGCGGAAACACCGGTCGCCGCGACCGGCATACCGAGCGAGAGGGCCGCTTCCCAGCCACAAGCGAATCGCTTTCCATTACCGTCTACGACTACAGACCCGAATCCGCCAAAGCCGCCTCCCATAACCGCTTTGCTGGTTCCATCCGCGGCGCAGGCGCAATTTTCGCAGCCGCCGGAGGCCGCGCGGCCAATCGGCGAAGAGCCAAACCGGCAATCGCAACCTTCCTTACAACCTGATGACTTCGCGGGCGAGCCGCCGATAGCAATATCCGTAACGCCCGAAGAGCTGCACGAAATAGAAGATGAATCGATTGCTGATTACCAAACGCAGCTAAGAAAAAAATCGCGATTGCCTTGGATTATCGGAGCGGTAATCTTGGCGTTGGGCGCTACCGGATTCGCGATCTTTCAAGGCGGTTTCTTTGCCTCGGTCGGCTCGCGCGAAGCAAAAGAGAGCGCTACGCAAGAGAGCGCCGCCCTGAAGACCAAACAGGCAAAGCCTGCTAGGCCAATAGAGCCGCCGGCGACACCGAAAACCGCCGGCGAGAAGACGCCCGAACAGAAACTCGAGGAGCGACAGCCTACGGTTGAAGGCGAAACGCAACAAAAGCAACCGCCGGCTCGAGAGGTCAAGCCACGAGAACCCGAGAAGAAAGCAGGGCCGAGCGTCGAGTTACAGGCCAAGCGCGCGAAATTTAAGGGTGGCAAGATCGATAAAGAGAAGGTTATCGACGCGCTCGAGAAGAACCTACTTAAAATCGAGCGTTGTTATTCCGCCGCGCTGAAACGCAAGCGTAACCTCAAGGGCCGACTGACTTTTGCCTGGACCATAAAGAAAAACGGTTACGTTTACGGGGCAAAAGATATTCAGAGCACGATCAAAGAGAAAAAGATGGTGACCTGCATCAAGGGCGTGCTTAATCGGATTCGTTACGCGCGACCAAAGGGCCAGAACGCGCGAGTGATCATGCCTTTTGTATTCGAGCCGCCTTAATCGCGCGCGTTATTTATTAAACACGCTCGAAGCTAGAGTTTCGCCGTTTTTCTACTGCGGCCGGTATAATGAGCGCGTAGCGATTAGGCGAAAATGCGCCTTTCGGCTATATCATTACCGAGAGCGCCGGTGACTAAGCACAGGAGCAAGACGAAATCTGAACCCGCTCCCTATAAGCAATGGGGAAGCGACATCGACCCCTCGGCGATTCAACAACTTGTCAACGCGTGTTCTCTGCCGATCTCCGTGGCCGGGGCTTTAATGCCGGACGCCCATCAAGGTTACGGATTGCCTATCGGTGGCGTGTTGGCGACGCGCGACGCGGTAATTCCCTATGCGGTCGGGGTGGACATCGCCTGCCGGATGAAGTTGAGCGTTCTCGATATGCCGGTTTCGACGCTATGCGAAAAACGAGAGGCGCTCATTGAGGCAATCGAGACAGAGACCCGCTTTGGGATCGGAGCGGTCTTTAAGCGACGACGGAACCACCCGGTGATGGACGAGGATTGGTCGTTCGCCAAGGTGCTATCCGATCTCAAGGATAAGGCTCACAGTCAGCTCGGTACCAGCGGTAGCGGGAATCACTTCGTGGAGTTCGGCCTGTTAACCGTCCAACAAGAGATCCTTGGGCTGGCCCGGGGCACCTACCTCGCATTGCTGAGTCACAGCGGCAGTCGTGGAACCGGAGCGAGCGTTGCCCAGCATTACAGCAGGCTCGCCCAAAGCAAACACCCGGAGTTGCCAAAAAATCTTCGTCATCTAGCGTGGTTAGAGCTTAAAACCGGCGACGGTCAGGAGTATTGGCGAGCGATGGAGTTGATGGGACGGTACGCGGCTGCCAATCATCAACTAGTCCACCGTCATATCGTCAGCTTCCTAGGTGCTCGAGTACTGGCGGAAATTGAAAATCACCACAATTTCGCGTGGAAAGAAAAGCATCGGGGTCACTCGGTAATCGTACACCGCAAGGGCGCGACGCCGGCGGCAAAAGGCGTTTTCGGAGTCATCCCCGGGTCCATGGGAACTGCTGGATATATCGTGCGTGGCAAAGGAAATATCGATTCGATAGGCTCGGCGGCGCACGGAGCGGGTCGTAGGATGAGTCGTCAAGAGGCGAAAAAGCGATTTAAGTGGTCGGATGCGAAGCGAACGCTGGATGCCGCCGGCGTGACCCTATTGTCAGCCGGGCTAGACGAAGTACCGATGGCTTATAAAAATATTGACGAAGTGATGCAAGCACAACTTGATTTAGTAGAACCAGTAGCTCGGTTCGATCCCAAGCTGGTTAAGATGGCTCCACTTGGAGAACGCCCCGAAGACTGAGGCCAATGACGAATCGCGCTGCTTATAAAAATGCCGACTAGTTCTTTAGGTAAAGAGAACAGAGGTTCCGTTTATAAATCCGACCAAAAAAATCGGGAATATACACTGGATTTCGTAAAAGGGATGATCTCGCGCCACCGTTTTAAGGTATAAAGAGCTATCGGCAGGTCGATGTATCCCCGTGACGCCTCATAAAAAGTCGAATAATATCGATGGGTTATTATTAGAGCTTCCGGGTGCGGAACGAGGTTATCCGAAAGTCACACGAAATATATATTGACGGAGACCGAGGGATAGAGCCACTCAGCAGAGGATGGAGGAACGTTATGCATATCGATCGTCTAATAATTACTAGGACGCTATCTTGCTTGTTAACCTTTTTGGCTTTGGCGTGCGGCGGAAAATCAACAGGGGTTGACGAAGATTTTATCG
Source organism: Deltaproteobacteria bacterium (assembly GCA_016929805.1). Taxonomy (GTDB): domain Bacteria; phylum Myxococcota_A; class Polyangia; order Polyangiales; family JAFGIB01; genus JAFGIB01. Next base: position 20,433 of record JAFGIB010000441.1, read on the forward strand.
AGTCTGATGCGTCCGTGGATAAAGGTGACGCCGAAGTTGATGAAGGGGATTTTACCGGCTGCGGCGACGGAATCCTCGATCCCGAAAACGATGAACAATGCGACGGAGATAATCTCGGATATGCGACCTGTCTTTCTATAGGTTATGGGCCGGGAATATTGGTATGTAATGATGCCTGCTATTTTGACATAACCGGTTGTGGAGAACCTCAAGAAGACGAGCTTGGAGAGACCGGGCTTCCGGGTATTTCGATATGGGATTGGCTAAATCAAGATACCGAAACCGGACAAAACGAAGACTCTGATAATAATCCGTTTACTGATTGGTTCGGCGGCAACGACGACAGCGGGTTTTTCGGCAATAGCGACCGCGGGGGGTTATTCGGCAACGACGACAGCGGGTTTTTCGGCAATAGCGACCGCGGGGGTTTGTTCGGTAACGACGACGGCGGGTTTTTCGGCAATAGCGACCGCGGGGGTTTGTTCGGCAACAACGACAGCGGGTTTTTCGGCAATAGCGACCG
>JAFGIB010000442.1 GCA_016929805.1 Deltaproteobacteria bacterium
ACTTAGGGTGCACTAAGCTGCGGTCCAAAAAAAGTTCCGCGCGCCCTTATTTCATCGCTTTTTTCGCGTTTCCGCTCGACGTTTTTTTGCAACGTTAAGGTTTATTCACGGAACACCGATCGCCATACCCAATAATTTCACGGTACAAGCGCACGCGCTGCGCGTGTTGAGACCCAAGCTGAAAGCGATCATCGATGCGGTGGAACCTGGTGGTAGTGGCGATATGTCCGCCGGCCTGACTGAGAGAGAACAAAAGGCGCTCACCGAGGTGACCAAGTTCGGGTTTCCGCCGCGATCGTGGTTCAACTACGAGGCCATCGCGTTCTGCTATACTGGGGTTCTCGCCTCCCTGCTCGGTATTGTGATCTCGGCGGATCCCACATATTTCGAGGATTCCTGGCAAAAACCGGGCTACCTCGGCGCGGATAATCCCGACGAGTTCAAAGACGCCCGCGTTCACGCGGAGACGACCATCAGCGGGATGCTGTATCCCGAGCGAGAAATCTCAAAACGGAGATTCACCGCTCCTGGCTTCGCGAAATGACAGATCACGGAGATTCGCCACCCCTTTTTAAGTCGAACCGTCGGCAACCCGTCTCGGCCAACCACGCTTTCAACGAGGTGACCTTTTCACTATTTGTGGACACCGGCTTCTCGATGTTAATTTCGAAAGCTTGGCCGGCAAGCTCCTCAATCACCGAAATCGTTTCACCACGGATGAACGGACTTTCCGCGGCGAGGAGAGTCTCATAGAGAAGGCAGGCTCCACGTGCTCGGTCGTGCACAAAGATGTGCCGGGCGACCGCTAGCCGGATAGAATAGTCATCCGTTTTTTGAAAAGCGTCCGCGAGGACATCTCGATGCGTCGCGTCGATGGAACCGAGGATTTCCTCCTGCTGCTCTTCCGTCTTGCCGGTCAGAGCGCGAAGTAAACCCGACGCATTATTTAACACCTGTACTTTCTGCTCGCTTTTTTGAGAATCGAACTGAGCAGGAAGCTGAGAAGTCTGGGACGTGACGGCCTTCTGGGCTCTCCCCACAGCCAATCGGCTCTGTCCCAACCCGTGCCCGATTGCGAAAAGCGCCACTCCGATTCCGGCAGTTGCCGCAAGCCCGACGGCCAGCTTGAGCAACGCCTTGGTCCGTGTCGGTGCCTTAAAGACGAAAAGAAACAGCGCCACCACGACCAACATGACACCGTAGAAGCTCACCACAGTGGGACCACTCGGCATATCTCCAAAGTAGGACAATGCGAGGCCGAAAAGGCTGACCAGCGTGCCGATACTCCAACCGATGGCAAGCTGAAAAATCAATCGGTCGGTGATCAATGTCGCCGTGATGGCCGGCACGACGAGAAATACGAACACGAGAAGAACTCCCGCCGTTTGAACCGATATCGAGATAACGACACCAAAGGAGAGGTAGAAAAAGAAATCCCAAAGGCGCACCTTCACGCCTTGCGCATAAGCTTGCTCCGGTCGATCCGATATCAGCAAGAACTGTCTGCGGAAAACGTAGTGAAACAACCCGACGCCGCCGTAGACGACGGCGGCGAGCACGATGGTCTCCCATTGCACCCAGAGAATAGCGCCGGTCATTACCTCTTTGATGTGCTCGGCTCCGTGGGGTGCGCGGTCGACAATCAGTATGACAACCGCTGCCGCAAGTGCGTATACGAGGCCAATCACAGCCTCTTGCGGCACCTTCTCTCCTCGTAGTCGAGTTATGGAAAAGATGGCTGCTCCTACGAATGTAAAAAGCATCGAAAAAATCAGAGCCGCCGTCGAATCGGGAGCCATACCAAACAAAAAGCCGATGGTTGTTCCCAAGGCGGCAACTTGAGCCAAGGCGAGGTCTACGAAGATCACCTTGCGACGGATGACATGAAGTCCGAGATAGGAGTGTATCCCAACCAAAACCAAGCACTCCGCAAAAGCGGGCAGCATGAGATCCAGAATACCGAGATCGTCCACAACATCTATCCCTGGTTGGCGAAAACGTTCAGAAGGGCATCCAGCAGATGGTCAATATATTCGAAGTAGTTTGTCACCTTAGGCATACCGCCGACGTCCATGGAAACGATCACCGCGGTTGCCCCAACCCGTTCGGCAACCAAACGAACCCGGTCCTCTGGGAAATAGTTCGCGGCTACCACAACAGATATCTTTTCTTGACGCATCTGTTCGATGACTTGCTCGATGTGTTTCGGGGTTGGTGGTATGGCGGGTCGAGGCTCCAAGTAGTTCACCATTTTCAAACCAAAGAGGTGATTGAAGTAAGCCCAATTCTTGTGGTAGCCGACGATCTTCCTGCCGCGCAGCGGCAGCCCTTTTTTCAACCATCCGCCTAGGTACTCGATGAGCGGTTTTCCCTTGTACTGTTTCTCTTCGAGAAAAGCGACCAAACGGTCCGGGTTGGTTACCATCCGATTCAAGATGCGGGCCCCCAGGATCTCGATCAACCTTTTGCCGTAGAGACGGCGATCGATCTCTTCTGCGAACAAGTGGAGATTTTTTCGATAGGTTTCTTCGCTCCGTGGGTCTACCTTGATCAAACCGGTGGCGATGTTCCGGGCGATGACTTTCGCGTTGATTGGGCTTGTGCAGATGCGGGGATTACCAAACAAGTGCACGCCGCCATTAACCCGGCTCTTTACTGTGGGAATCTCGAGCAGCGTAACTCCTTGGCTGGCTGACACATAGCGCCGCTGTCCGGAGCGGATTTCGGGGTTTCGAGAGAGATCGATGAGTGACGGCAACCAGAGCTCCAAGTCCAGTCCGGTAGAAACCAATAGATCGGCGTTTTTCAATTTGTTCGCCAGGCTTGGCTTGGGACGTAGAAAGTGTGGGTCCTGGTAACCCTTGACCAAGGCTTCGGCGGTGACTCGATTCCCGCCGACGCGCTTCGCGATGTCAGCATAACAAGGCATGGTCGTGACCACTCGAAGAGGGGCTGCCCGCGCGCTGGTCGCAAGGCTTGCCACGGATAAAAGGCAGACGACAAATAGAGACAACTTAGACCTTCGTATTAATTGCTTCATAACTAGTACCTCTCGTGTTTGTGTGGGCCAGCAGCAAAAACGACTTGGGCGATGATTTGATCTCGGTGCTGTATATTATCGCCCCAGCGATGTGCGTACTGAAGTCGCATTTTGACCCATGGGCTCTGCCACCAGGTCAAATACCCAACGCCCTGCCAGATGAGTTGATTCGAATTGTCAACGGTGAAAGGTTGGGTAACATCGCCGCGAACGCCCAGGACCCACGCTTCGCTGAGCCGCCAATCCAGGTAGCTATAGCCGCCCATGGCCTGGATGCGATCACCCTCGATCTTTTTACGCGCGAAAAAATATTCACTACGCCACGTCAATCCTTCAAAACGCTCTCGATTCAACGGTACCCATGAGAGAGTCAGGTCAGCTCCCCCCAACCAGGTTTCGCGTCGGGGTTCGTCGACTCGTCTTTGACCGGTAACGACCGTGACCGACTCAATAACGTTTCCCTGTTTATCGTAGAAAACGATCGGGTGACTATCCCGGTCATAAGCCGTTTGACGCGTGTCCTGCATCGCGCCGCGACGATTGTTCCAGCCGAGCATGCCGGTCAATCCGAGCTCCAGATAGGTTTTCTCGGAAAGGTCGTAGTAGTTGCGTACGTGCGCTAGAACGCTGGGAATCGAGAAGTACTGGCCAGCGAACAGCTGTTCGTTCATCCCGTTGGTGATCTGCAGGGTTAAAACCTGGTTGTGGGCCCATAACGGCGGTGGCGCCCAATCCAGGGAGACTCCGATCTGATTGAGGCCTTCCGGGCCCAAGATCGTAGTCAATGGCAGTGGAAAATCCCATTGGTCGAGAGAGGGGACGTGCCAACGGTTGACGACGCCAAACTGTTGTCTGAACTTGCCCAGCGTAAACGACGTGTTCGGGAGGATTTCGGTCCATGTGGCGTAAGCTTCACCCAAACCCACGCCCCCCGGCGTTACGCCTACCGCGGCCTTAAGAAACGAAAACGGGTCTAAATTGGTTTCGAAATGGATGCCCATCACACGAAAATAGAACCCGCTATCATCGCCGAGGGAAGACGGTTCCAGCTCGTCCAAGACCAACTTGCCACCCGTATCGACGACCACCGACAATTCGGGATTGAGGGACTGGAGGGCCCGGTCGGCGCTGGTGAAGACGGGTTCTTCAGCGCTCTCTTCCGCTAACGCCGGCACGCTGGATTCGGCGCTTGCCGCCTGTCTGAGCTTCTCGAGCTCCTTCTCCTCACTGGCTTGCTTCAGCGCCTCGATTTCTTTCTTTAATGCATCGATTTCCTGTCGCAGTTCCTGTTGAGCGGGCGGGATCGATTTTTGTTCTGCTGCGACGCCAGCGGACGTCTGGTCCACTTCCAACCGCTCGTCTGACGATTGAGCCATGGCGATTTTGGCTCCTATGGCCAAGATCACCATAGTGATACTTATAAACAAATGTCTCATTATTCACTCCGTCTCTCTCAAAGGAATCATCTTGTTGTTGTCCGCCCGCGTACGTATCCACGGAACGGATCATCACGCCGCACGCCGCAGGCGACGTGTTACGCTCGGATCGATATCCGATCCGGCTCTGGAAGAATTAGACGAGCGCAGAAAGAGGCGGTGAATGCGCGGGTGAGACCAGGTAAACGCGAATTCGACAGTATACGGCCGTGTCCGGCGCCGGCGCGACAACGGTCTCGATGGTTATTGACGTCTGTACTGTTGCGGCAGACGGTGTCAGGATTTGCGCTTGTTGGAGCAGCGCATGGACTCGGCACTCTTCTGGCGACGGTTCATCGCGTTCTGGAGCCCCGTTGTCCGGGCATCGAGATGGTGCATTGCCCGATGCGTGACCACGGGCATGATTGCATCGGACGACCGTGTTCGTACGCGCATCGATTGTGTGGGGAACGAATACGAAGTGCAGCACGGCCAAAGCGTGGACGGTCAGCAGCATGACGGTGGCCGCAGCGGCGAAAACGCGACGCCTCAGGTCGGTGTGTCTCGGTCCGCTAGGCGGAAATCGCCGCAAACGCGTCATTGACTTCACTCGCCCTCTTTGCCGTTCGATGTCGATCTACACGAGGGGCAAACGCCGTAAACCACCAACTCGTGGTCATGCACGGTGAAGCCCTCGGGCGCCAGGCGATCCTTGGAAACAGTGCATTCTTTAAGACAATAAGCACGGTCGCATTTCTGGCAGTAGAAGTGATGGTGGCGCGGCTTTGCACTGAGCTCATATCGGTTGGTTCCACCGATTAGGACAGGCACCAGCATCCCGATTTCGACGAAAGCGTTGACCGTTCGATAGACCGTGGCTATGCCCAGCGAAGGGCGGTCCTTAGCCGTGAACGCATGGACTTCGGCGGCCGTCAATGGCCGGTTTTCAGCCGAAAAACAGGCTGCTATTGCCTCCCGTTGTTTTGTATTGCGCTGCAAGGCTCACGTCTCCAGTGGCAATTCCTAAATATCATATCGGAAGATATTGATAATCCTTTATCAATAAGGATGTCAATAGGAAAAAAAAACGTGGTGGAGCTTTACTTTTTTACCCCTTGAATCTCATCTGTCGCCAAGTTTGCAAAAGTTAAATAGCAAAGCACCGCCCCGCTATCTTCACGCTTTCTCTCTTTTGCATTCCTTCTTGCTGTGGCATTTGACGAAACGACAAAATAAAATGATGAAGGCGAAAAGGAGCATCGATTCTGGCTATTCGGGGCATATCGCAACTAAACAAAGTTGCTTCTGAAAACGAATTTCTCGCGCTTTCTGCCTCTGTCCCCGATAGTTTGCTTGACCCTTCTTGTAAGAAATCCTATTATATAGGTATGAATTTAAAGACAATCGTTTCTGAAAAAGGCCAAATCACAATTCCGAAAGCGTTGAGGAAACGTCTTGGTATCCATACCGGTCAAGTGTTGAGGTTGAGCGAAGAAAGCGGTAAGTTGGTAGCGGTTAAAGAGTCCGCTCGAGACCCGATAGATGACGTATATGGCATAATTAAGACGGGCAAATCGAGCAACCAGATGATCAGGATGCTTAGGGGCGACGACAAGTGATCACGGCGGTAGACACGAATATTTTACTCGACGTATTTTCGGCGGACAAGAAGTTTGGTCATAGATCGAGGGAGGCTTTACGCCAATGTACTCGGGAAGGCCAAATAGTAGCATGCGAGGTGGTGTGGGCAGAGACGGCTGTTTTTTTCCCTTCCTTCGAAATATTTACCCGAGCTATGGACCGTCTCGGTATTGGTTTTAGTTCCATCGACGAACGGACCGCGTTGGCTGCCGCGGCAGCCTGGAAAATATACCGCGCTCGCGGTGGCCGACGGGAGCGAGTCGTCGCAGACTTTTTGATTGGCGCGCATGCAATCGCCCTCGCGGAAAAACTGCTTACTAGGGATCGCGGATTTTATCGCAGCTATTTTTCTGGTCTCAAAATCGCCGACCCGACTGGCAGACCGACCCCTGTTGAGGAATAAAGTCGCGGCAAAAAGTTAAACCTAACATTCGTGGACCCGTACTCCGCGAAAAGGATATCGGGCATATAGAAATGACGATACGTTCGATTATCGCGAGTTTTGACAAACGAAAATCTGAACGATCTATCAGGAATAAAACAAACAAAGAGAGAAAAGAAGCGAGTCGCTGCAACAATATACCTTAACGTTGCAAAAACTCCGTCGGCGTAAACCGGTTTCGTTCGCGAAAAACAGCGTGAACTAAGGGCGTGCTCACTTTTTTTGGACCTCACTTAGGGTGCACTAAGCTGCGGCCCAAAAAAGAGTTCCGCGCGCCTTTATTTCATCGCTTTTTTCGCGTTTCCGCTCGACGTTCTTTTGCAACGTTAAGGTATATCGACGAGAAGGTGGAATAGCGAATAGCCAACGGCTAACGGCTTTCTAATTTTTCAATTAATCGCGTAACCTCATCACATTGAAAACACTTGCCGTTGTGCGCGGAGATAATCCCACCACACCGTTCGCAGCGATGCTTTTGATACTGATCTTCTAAAAAGTTCTCGATTCCATGTTGACGGATATACTCCAAATTATCGATCTCACTCATGCCATAGTTTTTACGATAACGATCGTCCATACGCTTGAGCTGTTTGCAGGGAAATTGATCGCATTCAAAGCAAAATACAGCGTCGCGATATTTGATCCTATGATTCACCCCAGTGCATTTTGCGAATAAATAAAAGCACGTCTTATTGCGTGGCCGGCAGCCAGGACATTGGCTTCGTTTCAGATTGTTAATATGCGCCAGATAACGGCTGCAAACAGCGCAATTCATGCCGCATGGGGCGATGAGTTCTTTCGTAATTGGATTCATGTTTTTCATTTCTGTGTGTTACGTCGGTTCTTGTTATCCGCAAGATTGATGCAGTCTGCTTATGGTTTAGTAATATATATACTAATATTGTTGTTAGAAATAATAGACGTCCAGGGAATGCCGGAAAAACCCATCCTGAAAAATCCATCTCGGGTTGATTTTATGATTGATATTTTGATTTCTTTTTGCAACATATTCCCGCGCTGACCGATACGTTTATCGTGACAGCACCTCGACAAATCATCCCGGGTCGGACCTATATGGTCACTCGCCGCGTCTCGTAACGTAGATTCTTTCCGCGCCCTGACAAAGTCGTCAACAATATCATCGAATACTGTATTAAAACCCATCCCGGGGTTAATTTTATGATTTCGAAGTTGCGAGCGGGGGTTGGAGGCGAATTTTCCATATGGCACCTATTGGTATTGCCGTTTTCTCAAGGGCGCGTGTGAGCCCGCGCATACGATGCCGTTGCTATTGTAGACGCCTGGTATTCAGAACATATCGTAGATTCGATCGGCGGCCTGCCGGCGAGGCCGAGATTTGTCTATTTAGCAGTGCCGGTTGCTCGACGGTCGCATAACTGTATAATGTTCCGCTCTTATTAGATATCCGTAATCGATAATCATGGTTTCGTAACCTCTCGTCGTTTAATATTGGAGGTTTATAACGCCAGATATGCATAGGGTTAAACCGCTTTCAGGATTTCATAGCTTCGACCCGGGTACGGGATTTTCCGGGATTTTCTATTCCGGAGCGTCTGAAAACCTAGCGTCGGGCTAAATTATTTCCCGAGTTTCAGCGCGCTAGATCGATTACTTGCGCGCCGTACATGCCGAGCGACAATAGCCCGCGCCGTTAAGCGTTACATCGCCCGCACTACCGGTCTGCATCTGATTAAATCCGCTGTTGCTCCTTCGCGTCGCATTCGCGCCCAGCCAGTCGCTCTCAAATGTACTCTGTTGCTGCTCCTCTTGCGCGGCTTCGTCGCAACCGGGGCATGCAACCATCGCCAGTAGCGCGAACGCTACAAAAACGAGATTCCTCCATTTCATCGACTTTATAAATAGAGCTTCATACATGTTTTTTTTCCTAAAAGGGGCGGCTGCCCTGATTTCCGGAATTTTAACGCGAAGCGTCGTTAATGCTCCCAAGAGGGGACGGGCTTGCGAAATTGTTAGCGAAGTAGACGGAATGATTATTTAGTTTGTATCGCGTTAGTAAACTTTGTCAACAGTTCTAGGAGGCCGTCCCACATAGCACCCCCCCCCCCCGATCACCGAATCTGAATCTTTCTTTATTTGCTAAATATTTGTTTTTTTTAGTCGTTTTCTTGTGGCCGGATTTCGACCGGCCGGATTCCGTCACTCTGCCGGACAACGACGGATACGTCATTTCTTTCTCGCCGATTTCAAGTCTTGCATTTATTATCGCGACCGCGATGTTCCACAAAATACTGCAAATAAGCGCGTCGTATAAACCTCGTTTGGCGTAATCTAACCGAGTTACAATATCGTGACGATATTCGGCATAGGTTTTGCTCTATGAGTATATTCATTCAGTGCACTACGGTCACGACATCAAAACGTAATTAGTGTACATATGCTATAACTAATAATATATTATTCTTTTTTTTATCAGATACTAATCGATTAAGTCTAGAACAATGAAAAGATGTAGACAAAAGCGACATATTTCTTTCTTATATATCGCCGAGAGCTTATGCATTCCCGTAATGGCTTATTTCGGTTCTCTGCCACTAAACAGTCAGTCTAAAGTACTTTTCTTTTTATGATAATTGTCGAGATACTGTTTGGAGAATATTAATATGACTATCGATTATAATATAGTAATAATAGGTCTTTCATATAGCGTCGATATGTGGCGTGTATTTGGCCGACGCGTTTAGACGTCTGTAATAGGTACTAGATAATCTAGTACCTCTTTGAATAATTAACAAACTAACAACAATAAGAGGACAAAATGAGCTGGAAAAGCAAAAACCATGGCTTTTTATACGTAATCGCGGCGTTTTGGATAATCTCGTGCGCGGCCGAGGTCGGATTCGAAGAATCGTATCCCGATTCTGAAATGGACATTTCATCAATCGAAGAGCCTTTATATCTCGAATATACTAAGTGGCCGAATAATAAAATCCCGGTATGCTGGTCGGACAAGTCTAGGAAGGATTTTAAGGATTTCGATGCTCGCTCTCTGAAAACAAAACTCGTGCTCAACGCTTCATGGCCTGCCGTCGCCAACGTCGAGTTCACTGGTTGGGGTATCTGCCCTTCCAATACGGCCGGTATGGTTGTAATTAATTTGACTAATGATGCAAACGGAAATGCGACTTGCGGATACCGAGGCTCGACCGCTACTCATACTGTTAATTTGGGAATAAACGATCCATACTTCTATGATTACCAGATAGCTCACGAATTCGGCCATATCATGGGATTTAGTCACGAAATGCGAAGGGCTGACTTCAACGATGACAGTGTTAAGCCTTGCATGGAAACAAACGGGACGAGCACAAACTATCTCGGAACTCCCGCAAACGATAGGGATTCGATGATGGCGTCAAGCTATTGCAACTGGAATTCTTTACTTAGCAAATGGGATGTCGTTGGAGTTAAAAACGTAGCCGCGTACGGACCGAGAGAAGATAGAGTTATTGTAGTCGGTACGTCCGTATATGCGATAAAGCTATCCAACGGCAATTTATATAAATATAGTAGTGGAACGCGCTGGACCAAAATCGTAGGAGGTCCGGGCGCGAAGTTAACCACTGTAGGAGGAACGTTATATAAACTAACAACTAGCCTAGATATGATACTGGCTTACAATACGGCGACTTCACAGTGGATTCAGGTCGGTAACGCGGCCAGAGACATATTTCCTTGCGGATCCGCTCTATGTTCTACTGGTTTTGATAACGGACTCGTATATAAATACTCCGGTAGTGGTTATTCGTGGACCAAGATAAGTACTGTTCCGGCTGCGATGTATGCTTCTACTAAGACCTCCCTTTATCGATTGAGTGTTGGCAGAAATCAAGTAGAAAAGTACAGCGGATCCGGGACCGCCTGGAATGTTATCGGAGGCGCGGCAAATCAAATATTTGCTAACGCAATGAATGTATTCGCGACTAATTCGGATGACGGAAGAATATTTAGATATCTCGATTCTGGCCTCTCGTGGGAGTTTATCGGGGGTGAAGGTAGAACATTTGTCGGATGGGGAAACTCGCTAATCGGTTTACGTCCCGATCGAAGCGCGGTGGTTAAGTGGAGCGGTTCAGGTGACAAATGGACCGGTATAGGAGGGTCGACCGGTTGGATATACGCTAATATTAACACTCCAAGTAGTCTGTATGCTACTAACCCAAATACGAACGCGATTTATAAATATTCTGGATCCGGATCGAAGTGGACCCATTTAGGACAACCGTAATTAGTCATATTCTATGGATTTTACGATTGCTGGTACGAGAAGCGGACATAGGAGAGGCAAAAAATAAAGAAATGAATTTGTTATTAAGAGGACTTTTACCCGAGGTTGAGAGCAGTATGAATTTCCTCGTGGCAGCCAGCGCTTGCCTTTTCGTCCGCTTCCGCTACTGTCATTTTATGCTTTGCTTATTGTATTTTCAAATTTACGGAGATTTTACAGGACTAGGTAGTTATCTAGCACGGATGTAAATAAGGAATGCAAGAGAGAGAGAGAGGTAGCATATATCCTCCCGGCTCGCTTCCCGATAGCTGTGATTTTTCACCCGACACACCTTCGAACCGCGCTACCCGTTGTAGCGCGGTTCGACAAACCTCTCGCCCCGCCGCTAACCCGGCCGTCTTCACGTGCCTCGCCGTTTTGTTGGCCTTTTCCGCCCGACGCTTTTTACAACGTTAAGGTTCACTATTCCGCCAAGCAGTAGACGTTCTCTTTGGTGACTTCCGCGCACCTTTCGTATCTGCAGATAAGTGTCTGACACTCGTTCGCAAGCGCGCACGGCTCGCCGACCGCCTTGCGTTGCCTACAGACGGCGCCGAGTAGCAGCAAGCTCGGATTGTCGCAGTAAAGCCCTTCGAGGCAGTTGAGATCCGTGATGCAAGCGCCGCCCACGTCGACTCGCGGCGAGCATAGCCATAATAACATCGCGGGATGCGAACAGGCCGTGTTCTCCGGATCCCTGCACGAGGCCAGAGCAGCCGCGCCCGCCTCATCCAGAGTCTCGCCCCAGTCGCCGCTCGGCGTGCATGGTTGCCCCGGCTCGATCGTCCCCTTGATAATGCCGCGCAGTCCCTCGAACGAAACGCCCCAGGAAACCACGCTCGGTCTGCATTCCGAGGCCTGTCTCTCGTATTGCTCGAATACCTGCTCGGCAAAAACCGGATCAAAACCGGTAGTCCTATCGGCCGAGATGCTGTCGATGCGAAGCTGCTCTCTGCAATATTGCATCATGACTCTTTTACAAGTGCTGAGGTCGCGTCCGGGATTGTCGCAACAACAGCCCTCGGCAGCGCACTGGATCGTGGTCAGCCGATCGCAGACATTACCGGGTTGAACCCGGTTCCGAGCGGGATCCGTGCCCACGTCAAAACAGGTCTGGGCGCCGCCCGCTCCCGAATCGACAACGAGCGTGCCTCCGGCACCCGCGCCGCTGTATCCTCCACTGCCTGAAAGAGGCGCTGCTCCGCTCGCGCCGCCCGACCCGGCGATAGCTCCGGTCCCCGCCGCCCCGTCGCTTCCCGCTTCACTTGCGCCCGAGCCGGGTTCACCATTGCCGCCCGCGCCGCCGCTACGGTCTATGATCGGAGGCCGGCTGGCCTCTCCGCAGCCGTATTGCACAAACATAATCAGCGAAATAAAAAGAGATGAAAACGAGAACGATTTGTGGCGTAAAGCAACCATCTTCTAACTTCTTTCTCCAAGTAGGCCGGAAGTGTTGTATCCGATTTATCCGTCGGACCAAAGGGGGCCGCTCTCTTTTGGCGTATAGCGCATCTTGATTGGTGTCCGCTTACCGAGAATTACCTCAAGAAAATCGACCGCGGGTAGGATCATGTGCTCTCCGATTGCCGGCGGATTACACCCAATATATCGAACCCTATTCCAGCAAAGCCAAAGAATCGAGGGGTCCTCGAGAACAGTCGAAAAGCGTACCGTGATTTCAGCCGGGCGCTGATCGGAGGTTATTGCGCTCACGCGGATATCGATATCAGCGAGATCAATCCGCTCTCCAAGCGCGAGTGGGCGTTGCGGGCTTCTCAGGAGCTTGTCCGCCGGATTGAGCAGAAAACCGTCGCGCGGACGAACCTTGAGCGTCCGCGCATCACGACGATCGATTCGGACTTGGGTGGTTGAAGTGGCCAACCAGTATTGCGCTTTGGGCCGCGGAACGCCGAGAGCCGCGCGCGTGACCGGAATGTAGGAAGCCAAGGGAACCCCGGCCGGGTTCAGGTATATAACCAACTTATCCGAAATCGACTTGTCGACGGGAACGCTGCGGTCCGCTCGATCGAGGATTTCGCGAAGCGCCACGCCCCCGCGCGCTCTGGAAACCAACAAAACCGGCGCCACGATAATATTTGAGATAATCAACAGCATCACCATCGCCGGGGCTACGCGCGCGCAACGAGTCGATAGCCTCAATTGCCCCGGGTCGTCGATATAAAGCGCGATAAAACGGGCGAGCGCGATACAAGCGCCGATTGCGATCCAGGGTAAAAGTCTATCAGAAGTAAAGGTCGCGCTCGCCGGAAGGGTCGAAAGAAGCGCCCCCAAAAGAGCAAAACGCACCAATCGGTCACGCCTCAATAACGGAAAGAATAAGATGGCGCACAGGGTTATAAAAGCGACGGCCAGGGTCATTATCGCTTTTGAAAAACGCGGAAAGACGAAGAACGAGGTCCACAGATCGGACCAGATGCCCGCCCACTGCGAAAACCAAAGGATCGGAGCGTGCTCGAAAAAAACCCGCGTGAATTGCCCGGGGTCCTTCAGCGGATCGGTATAGAGACCGGAGCCGATCACGCCGTATGCAAGCGTGACGTAAGCGACACGCCAGGCGATCGCGATCAGCACGTACGGAAGCAGCCTGGCGAGGCGCGCGCGCAATCTACCGCCGTCGATAAAGAGCGCGTACGCGAATAAATAGGCGCAAACGGATATCGACCCTTCTCCGGACAAAAGCGCCGTGGCGAAGCAGAACGCGGCCGATATCCCGCACAGTCGGCGGCCTTTAGTGAGATAGCGGTGGTGATAGGCCAACGCCCAAACCGAAAAGGCAGTCGCGACAACCGCGTTTCGCGCCGCGACCCAGGAGCCGAACCAGGCGCGCGCGTCGTCGATGACGTAAAGCAGCAGAGCCAGCGAGGCGACCCACGCGGGCGAGATGAGCTCTTTATAAAAGGTGCGAATGCCCAGATAGACGATCAGCGCCCAGAGCATCGAGTGTAAATGCATCATCGTCGGGCTGTCGGGCCAGAGCAGATGATCCAGGTAATGGGTGATCGCGCTCAGCGGGCGCCAAAAAGCCAACCGCGCCTTTGGGTCGTCCCACCAAGAAAGCACGCCCTCTTGTTTTAACTGCTGTATCGACCCCTCTCGGGTAAAGCGAAACAAGTCCCAGGCAGGGCGGATAAAACCTTTGATCTCACCGGACTGCGAGAGAATCAGCTTATGCACGTAGTCGTCCGCCGAAAGCCCGGTATCGAGGCAGGGCGCGAGCAACGCCATCGCGAGGGCTATGATCCACCCATTAACACGGCTACGCTGTAACGGTCCTCTAATCCACCCATACCTCGAAGCCACACGGATCACGTCGCCCTTCTACTCGTAAGCTAAGGCCTGTTTGATGTCCATTCGAGCCGCGCGCAATCCGGGCAAAAATCCCGCCGCCGCCGAGGTCAAAACCACGAGTAAAGCGACGCGAAGGGTGCTTGCCGCGGGAAAGACAAAGTCTATATGCCATCCCGCCAGGCTTTCGGTTAAAACCCTTAAGAGCATGAAGCACTGAAGGGTTCCGGCGATCACGCCTCCCACCACGGCGCAAAAGCCCAAAAAAGCCGCTTCGGTGACCAGGGCGACCACGACCTGACCTCGCGTCGACCCGATCGCCCGGACCATACCGATCTCGCGAGTCCGATCGAGCACCGCTGATACCATCGTGCCCACCACGCCCATCAACGCGATAAAAAGCACTACCAGCTCGAGCGCCCGCGAGTAAGCGAAGCTGCGATCTAAAAGAGCTAAAAACTGTTTACCGAGATCGGCCGTGGTCGTGACGAAGAGAAAACCGCCCCCGCCGAGCCGTTGGCGGATCTGTTCGGTTACGCGCGCCGAGTCCGCGCCGTCTTCGAGGTAAAGGTTGATCGCGTCCAGCGCGTGGTCCTTCCACATCTCGACGTAGTAACGGAGATCGATAAAAGCCGTGCCCAGCTCGGAGGAGTAATCGACCACCACGGCTCGAACCTTAAACCTATGCTGTCCGGTGTTCGTGGGCAGCGAAATCGAGTCTCCGGCCTTCAATTTCAGGCTGAACGCGGCGTTTTCGCTGAGCACGATCAAGGGTCGCCTCTCGAGCTCGTCGGGCTCAATCGGCGCCTTGCCGTCGAGGATTTTCCAAGAGCGGTTCCTGCGCTTGGCCTGACTGAGGTATTGCTTGGTATTGGACGCGACCAGGGTGATCGCTTTTTCTCCCACCCGCTGCTCGATCAAGCGCGCCGCTTGGATCGCGGCGATGCCGTCGATATCTTTTATCCGATCGACGGTGGACCGAGAAATCGGAAGGTGACGCCGATCGATGAAAGGCGATCCGGCGGTTATCGTGAGATCGGTCGCCGCGATTTGGTCGAACCACTCTCGAATCGACTGCTCAAATGAGTTGAGCCAACCGCTGAGCGTCACGCTCATCGAAACCGCGACCATAAGCGCCAACACGTTGATGCTGCTACGACCTAGATTGCGCACCACGTTGTCGAGGCCCAAGCGTCCGGGAATGCCGAATAGCCTCTCGACTAAAGAGACCAACACTATCCTAAGCACGACCACCACCGCCGGCGCGATCAACGCCGAGCCGCAAACGTTGAGCAGCGTCGCGTAGATTCCGCCGTATTCCCACTTGAGGTAAAGGGGAACCCAAACCAAAAAGATCAACAAAGCGCCGGCTATTCCCAAGGCGCGATAGGGCAAGGCAGAGTCCGGGATGATAATCGCCGATGGTCGCAACGCGTGAATCGGATCCATTCTTGCCCCGCGTGTCGCCGGAATAAAGGCCGCCAGCACCGAGATCAATAACCCCGCGCCGATGCCTTCGATCACGTGTAGTTGGGTGATCGTCGGTTCCGCGAGAGTGGCCACATAGACCCGATTGATCGGTTCGGCCGTCAGCTTGTGGGTGAAGCGCATCAGTTGCCGGGCCAGTAACAGACCGAGGAGGATACCGGGAATAGCCAGAAGCATTGCCTCGAAACAGAAGTGCAGCACGACGGTTGTCCGGGTGACTCCCAACGCGCGCAATACGCCCGTCTCTTTTCGCCTTTGTGAGACCGCGACGCCGATCGCGTTGTAGATGATAAACATACCGACCAGTAAGGCGATCAAACCGGATAGGCTCAAGCCCTTGCCGAGCTGCTTGGAGAGATCGCTGATTCGTTCACCCATCTGTTCCGGCAACTCGATGCGCGCCGCTTCTCCGACAACCTTGGCGATACGCTTTTTCATGGTTTCGAGATTCGCGTTCTTGCTCAAAGCGATATCAACGCGATCGACCAATGTCCCTTTGGCGAAGGAAATCTGAGCCGCGTCCAGAAACATGACCGCCACCTGTCCGCCAAACGATGCGGCTGGTCCCGAATCCTCGAGAATTCCCGCGATGGTAAAGCGCTTCACCCCCTCGGAGGTCAGCAACTTAATCGGGCTATTCTGCTTTAGACCCTTACGCGCGGCGAGTTTTTCGGTTATAAGAATCGCCGTAGGATCGTTAGCGAAGACCAACGGATCGCGCACGATATTTTTATGACCGGGCTCGGGCTCAAACGGCAAGAAGTGAACGTCACCGAGAAAATCCACTCCTAGTACCAAAAGCGTCTGCCCGTCGTCGGCGAAACGGGTGGTAATTTCAAGCGCGGCGGCGGCATGTTCCACCCCGTCGATCTTCGCGACCTTGGCGACCAACGAGCTATCGATGCCCGACTCGTTTCCGATTAACATCAGGTCGGCGCGCCCGGCGACCCTATCGACCAACTCGTCGAACGATTTCAGCATGCTCTCGGAGGTAGCCTGGGTGGCGATTAGCACCGCAACCCCCAATGCTATTCCCAGCACAACCATAAGCGAACGTACCGGGGAGCCGATCAAGTGACGCAGGCTGATCTCTCTGATTAGTGCCAGCATAGCAACCTATCAAACCATCTCGCATCGAAGGCGCGATCGCCTCGAACCGACGCCGGTCGCGAATCCGCGAGCTATCGCCGCAATCGCGCAACCGTTCACGGAGAGTATCCGCAAAAAGCTTCGCCGGACGGTAGTTTTTCTTTTGCCTGGTACAAAACCGCGCGCCGCGTCGATATACTCTCCTGTCACGAAATGCCCTGGGTACCGGAAGAGTCAACCTTAACGTTGCAAAAAACGTCGAGCGGAAACGTGAAAAAAGCGATGAAATAAGGGCGCGCGGAACTTTTTTTGGACCGCAACTTAGTGCACCCTAAGTGAGGTTCAAAAAAAGTGAGCACGCCCTTAGTTCGCGCTATTTTTCGCGAGCGAAGCGCTTTACGCCGACG
>JAFGIB010000443.1 GCA_016929805.1 Deltaproteobacteria bacterium
ACTTAGGGTGCACTAAGCTGCGGTCCAAAAAAAGTTCCGCGCGCCCTTATTTCATCGCTTTTTTAGCGTTTCCGCTCGACGTTTTTTGCAACGTTAAGGTGAACGACCCGGTTGCGAGCGCGTGGGCGGGACCGAATGATGGAGCGGGCGCATTTGGACGATTTA
Organism: Deltaproteobacteria bacterium; assembly: GCA_016929805.1. Taxonomy (GTDB): domain Bacteria; phylum Myxococcota_A; class Polyangia; order Polyangiales; family JAFGIB01; genus JAFGIB01. The sequence continues at coordinate 166 of JAFGIB010000443.1, forward strand.
AAATAAAAAGGACGCGGTCGAATCGGTTCGCTCCAGCTTTTTTTGGCAATTCTTGCTAGTCCGCTCTCCTTTCTTTTTTTTACAGCATACCAGTCGTTGTACGAGAGGAGGCTTTTTCTCGATAGCTCGTTCGTCAATCGCTGAGCCAGTGCCGACCCGAATGCGCGAGAAAAAGCCGATATTTCCCGCCGTCCGATCCATCTCGACGATAATGAATGCGGCGAGAGAGGCTTTACAATTTTCACAACCATTGCTAACTTCTAACGGCGATCTAGTCGTTTGATAATATTTCTTATAACAAAGGATACTATCGCTGGCGCCGACAACTAATCAGAAAGGAGATCGATCGATGCCAACCAAGTTTCTTGCTCCCGTCATCATGACGTGGGTATTTTTCCTGTCGCAGCCCGCTTTCGGGCAGGAGTTGCCGAACTTTGATACGCTCAAAAAGACGCTTCAAGAAGTTGTAAAAGAGAAGAACGGCGGCTTTGGATTCAACATGTGGGCCACCGTCGTCGATCGCGACGGAGTCGTTCGCGCGGTGGTCTTTTCCGGCGAAGAGCGAGGCGACCAATGGCCCGGCAGCCGAGTGATTTCGGCTCAAAAGGCAAACACAGCAAATGCTTTTAGCCTACCCGGCTTCGCTCTGTCGACGGCGAATCTCTATTCAGCGGTTCAGCCGGACGGCAGTCTATATGGCTTACAGCACAGCAATCCGGTCGATACGTCGGCGGCCTACGGAGGACCGATCAAGCTCATCGGCACGCAAAGGGATCCGATGGTGGGTAAGAAGATCGGCGGCATCAATGTCTTCGGCGGGGGCTTACCGTTGTATAACAAGGAGGGCAAACTGCTTGGGGCCATCGGTGTCAGCGGCGATAGCTCCTGTGCCGACCATAATGTCGCGTGGAAAATTCGCCATCTACTCCAGTTAGACTATGTTCCCGCGGGGGTTAGCCCGTTCAACGACGACAATATCGTCAACGATATAACAAAAGGCGAAAGCCCAAGCGGTTGGGGCCATCCGATCTGCGTGCCCGCGGCGGCCGATATAGCAAAAGGCTTTGCGAAAACCCATCCGGTTCGAACCAAAAGTGAGTAAGCGATAAAGCACCGGCGGCGCGAATAGCCCATATCAACCCCGCTTTTTGACTTTTATGCGGCACGATCTCGCCCATGACGGTGGACGGTGCTCGAAAATCTGCCCTTGGTTACTGAGGTTCCTCGGACCAGAGTCCGGTTATTGTTGTTCCTTTTCTTCCTCGGGCCTTGAGCTATCTAGAGCCTCGTCCGACTCGCTTTGCTGCAAGGCTTGTTCTTGCCTTTCCAACTCTCGACGGGCTTCCGCCTGCGCCAGCCGCTCGGCTTCTTCCTTCGGATCGGGTGGTCCGATTTTTCGTTCCTGGCGAAAAGGCTTTCGGTAAAGGCTGTTGCGCACGTGCACGACCGGAGTTTTACTTAAGTCCGAAAAGTGTAACGCCGTCCATCCCGCCGGCAGTTTGGGTTCGACCCACTCGAACAAGAAGCGCGCGTCTTTGGGTGATAGATTAATGCAGCCGTGCGACTTCATGATACCAAAGCGGTCGTGCCAGTAGGCGCCGTGTAGCGCGTTGTGAGCTTGAAAAAAAAGCACCCACGGAACGCGATCGACGTAGTAAGGCTTATCGTCGTAGGGCTGCGACTTCATGCTGATACTGCTAGCTTTTCCCCAAATAGGGTAGTCGCCGCGGGGCGTACGGTTTGGTGGTCGGCCCGACGAGATTAGCGTGGCGTATTGCGGCGTTTCTCCCCGATAGGCGACGACGACTTGTTCTCCCAGGTCCACGTCGATCCATTGCGGATGTTGATTCGTTCCCTCGGGACGCGGCGAAAACCGGACCTCGTTGATATCGTTCGCACGGACAAACTCGTTTTCGGCGATACGCAACCATCGTCGGTTATTGACGAGTTGCTCTTCGAAGATATCGATTCGTTCTCGCCGAACGAGCTCGCGGACTTTGTTCCCGCGAGGCGCGTCGAATACGGGCGCCTTACGAGGGGTCACCCAGCCGAAGGGCAAGTGAGTCTCTTGATCGATAGCCGACCCTTGCCAAAGGGAAAAACGCCTGAGCTTGTAGGTATGTTCCGTTGATACGAGATCGCCGTCCACGCTGACGCGGTAGCGTTGTCCCTCGACCTGCATCGTCTGAGGTTCTACGGCAATACTGTCCCCGCGTCCGAGCATGCGTTTCGCGGAATTTCCGTTCACTATGTCCGATGGCGAGCCCCACAGGGGCACGAGCTCGCCTTCCGGGATGTTTACCATGACGTATTCGTAGGGTAGCGGGCTACCCGTTATCAGTTCGAGCACCGTTCCCGTTGTCAGCGGTTGGGCGGAGGCTTGAGCGTCATCCGCACAAAGATACCCAAAGGGTTCAAGGGCGTAATAGATCGATGCGTCGCATCGCCCAGAGTCCGCGACCTCGACTTGTCCGCGAACCCCGATACGCGCGCCGCGCGCCACGTGACCGACCAGAGGCGCGAATCGTTCGGGTCGTAACAAGACTCCCGTATCCGCATGCTCGGTTCTCCTCGGAACGATTTCAACCACCGAAAAGCTCGTCGCCTTGAGCTGCTGCTCCGGTTCGGGCTCGACCTGAGCGCTGGCTCGAGCCGCGTTTTCGAGTAAGCACAGCACGATAAAGACCAAACGTAACGCCATATTCATTCGCTCGGGAAGAAAAGGTGGGGCAAATAAACGCGAAGCTTACCCTTAATGTTGCAAAAAATGCCGAGCAATGCGCGAAAAAAACGATGAAATACGCAGGCGCGAAGTTTTTTTGTAAGCGTTCAGGGGGGCAAACAAGTCGGCGGCCAATTCGCCCGTAAAACCGAGCGAGCCCGAAGGGCCGGCGAGGATGGCACTTGCTGTACCTGACAAGCCGGCCCGAAGACGAAAGCCGGTTTTGCGGGATTAATTGGCAGCCGTCGTAACCGTACATCGATACCCCCCTGAACAGTTACCCCGAAACGAGGTCCAGAAAGGTGAGCACGCGCTTCGCTCGCGCCGTCTTTCGCGAGCGGGGCGATTCACGCGGACGGAGTTATTAACGTTTTGGTTACTTTTTAATATCGGTAGAGGCAAACGCGCTCGTCACGCGCTTCAAGGAGGTCCCTAGGGTTCTAACCGCTATCTCGTCGAGCGAGCGCGGCGGGCCCTGAACATGAACCGTGCGATGAACGTGATTGAGCTGCTCGCCGGGGGCGAGTTCGGCCGCCGGCGACGAGGTTTCCAATTCGTAGAATCCCCCTAGAGCTTTCGCCCCCTTTTCCGGGGGGCCGTCGTTGTAACTATTAACGACATCGCCATTGTAGGGCTCGGCTTGTATCTTCCACATTGAATTCACGTAGTCCGCGGCCCCCGGCGGCAAGCTGTATTGAACGATGGTCAGCACGCGATGCGCAGCGTCATAACTGCCGATCGTGTCCTTTGCTCGAGGCCGTGGTATTCCGATTTTACCGCGCTGTTTTCCATCCGCTCGAAAAAACAACACCCGGTCCGCGACCACCAAGCGGTCTCGCGGAATTTTCCCGAAGTAATCGTCATTGACGATCGGCCCTTTTTCCGCTTCGGATCCGCTTTCAAAGGGTATCACGACCGTCGCCCTCGGCGATGGGTTATACATCCCGAGAATCCAGATCGATAACAAGCCTCTATCTTTAGTCCAGGCCTGATCTCCGGTATTGGTAATCGTATTTATCGATTCGTAGCCCACGATGTCGAGATCGGTTGTCTCCTGCATCAGCAGCATTCGCTCGAGCGTCTCGCGGCTTATCAAACGTACCGTTCGATCGATCCGCAGGTTAAAAGCGGCGCCCGAGTAATTGGTCAGATTGGCGTCGGCTCGCAGTCGAACTTGAGCGTCGTTGCGGCTTACCACCTGCCAGCGTCCCCAATCGATGACCGCGGGGACTTGCCAGTGTTCGAGATCAAACGGATCATTCGGCTTAAAATAGATGGAATATTGCCCGCCCTCCGGCCCGAGCCAAAAGCGATCCTCGCCCCCGAACACGTTCATGTGCGGTTGATATTTACGCGACGCGATGACCTCGCGATTGATCCAGCCAAAGCTGAGACCCTCGGCGCCGCTCGCTGTGCTCGTCATCACCCTGCCTTGATACTCCGGGGCCACGGCGACCTGCGCTCGAGGGGGATCGGTTTTTAATAGGACGACGTCCGTATACTTCTGCAAAAAAGCGAGATCCTCAGCGAAGCAGTGTTTCATATGGTCTTTCGCCGAATCGCCGTTACAAGCACCAGGCGTGAATTCATCGCAAGCGCTCGTCGTTACGCCGCCGCCGCACCCCGAAAAATATAGAACAAATAAGCAGCTCCAAATCCATTTTACTTGCATCCGAGGGCGCGGCTCGCGGGGATATTTAACTTCGGACTCAGCTCGCGATAAGATTCGCTCGAGCATCGACTCTTGTGACCGCAAAACCAAGCCCGATAGCCGAATTTCCGCAGCGCGTTGCGTTTCACTCGAATCGTCGGGCCTTTGAGATCGCCCTGTAAAAAGCATATCCAGTGGCATAATCCTCGTGCTCGCAAAGGGGTAATCGCCTCCATTCGCCGCCGGTCTTCTTGCCCTCGGCAACGACTACGTACCGGCCGCCTGCACTTCGGAGCAGATCCGCGCGGCCAACAACGCCGTACCCGCGTGTGCACCCAAAAGGCTGAAAAGCTCCATATCGATCGGCTCAAATCCTTCCTTTTGGACTAAAAGCTTATGTATCGCCAGCATGCCGACCAAGTCTCCCGAAGAGATCAAGGGCTGTAGCGCAATCGGTCGTGCGTAGTTACCCGGTTCCGGTATTTCCGGATCGATATACAATTCGCCCGAGCTCGCGACACGGGACATGAGATTATCCCGCAATTCGACGCGCGACCCTTTTGGCTCGTCCAGTCCCTCCACGCTCGTTAATACCAGCGTGCTGCTCCTAGGATCGTACAGATAGATGCCGAAGTACTCCGCCCCTATCAAATTCGTCAAGATGTCGCTAATCACCTTGAGTATTTTGTTAAAATCGATGGTGGAATGAAGCTGGTAGCTCGCGACATAGAGACTCGCGAAGTTCGAATTCTGTTTTTCGATTTCCAAATACTGTAGGGTAAAATCCGCGTTTTCTTTTTCGACCTGTTTAAGCCGGCGTTTGAGGCTGGAAAGCTCTTCCTTGAGGCGGTTGCGTTCTTCCTCCAACACCTCCAATCTGGTCAGTAGCTGAGAGCTGTCGCTTCGACCGCTGGCAGACCTTAATGAAAGCTCGTGCTCTAAAAAGGCGTTCCGTTGCCTCAACCGTTCGTTCTCCTTGAGCAAGTCCTCGGTGAACTTCTCGCCTTCCTTGAACATCTGCTTGAAGAACTGCGCCCACTCTTTTTTATCTTCTACCATTATTGCACTTTCTTTTTTCTCGCTGATTCGGCCGGCCGAAATCCTTAATCGTTAGCGATCTGGGCCTTGATTTTAGCTAGAAGCTCGATACGATTTATCGGTTTGGTCAAATAATCGTCGCAGCCCGCCGCGTAAGCGCTTTCCATCTGCTGGGGCTCGCCTTTTGTGGTAACCATGATAACCGGGATATGTTTGGTTTTTTTATTCGCCTTGATCAGCCGGCAACACTCGATGCCGTCCATGTTCGGCATGATGATGTCCATCAGCACCAAATCCGGCGGCGAGGGACTATTGCATTGTTTAAACGCCCCGACGCCGTCTTCCGCCTCCGCTAGCTCGTAATCGGTGCTCTTAAGGATCATTCTCAAGAGCATGCGTACGCTGGTCGTGTCGTCGACGATAAGGATTTTTTTGGGCATAGCCTTTCTCTCCAGATTCGGACCGTCACCAGTTAATCCGCGGTGAGCCTTGCGAGTGGGTTCGGCGAATGACGGCGCTTTTTCCGATTTCTTCTATCCCAATCTCTCCGATACTATCGCGCCTGTCGGTGTCCTTTGGATCGTGCGTCCGCGCGCATCACCTTTCGCTTATCCACCTTTCAACCACCATAGGTAAAATTATTGGCTAGTTTCGCTCCGTATGTCTAGCTAGTACGGACAGCGCTCAGCCTTTTTTACCCGGGCGGGCCGGCTTGGTGACGGTGCCGCAAACTGTCAACCGCCACGGCGATGATGATGATTGCGCCGATGATTATCTCTTGAACGTAGTTCGGCACCCCGGTCAGGGTACAACCGTTGGAAAGAAACGACATCAGGAAAGCCCCAACCATAGAGCCGAGAATTCCCCCGCTGCCGCCCGCGAGACTGCCACCGCCGATTACAACCGCGGCGATTACGTCTAGTTCCTTACCTAAAGCGGTGGTCGGATCGCCTACAGTAAGCCGGCAGAACTGCAGTGTACCCGAAAGCCCGGCGAATAGGCCGCAAAGCGCATAGATCGCGAGCTTCACCCGTTCCACGCGGATACCGCACAGATAGGCCGTCGCTTCATTCGAACCGATCGCAAACGCGTAAGTGCCCAAAGTAGTTCGCTTGAGAACCAAACCCATGGCTAAAGCGAGAGCCAGCATCAACCAAACACCGGGAGCGAACAACAACCAATCCGGATCGGGTGTTTTCGCCATTATCGCTGATAAACCGATTGCGGGCGCGTCTACCTTCTGCTCGTCCGCCAAATACTTGGCCAATCCTCGAGCGATGCCCATGGTGCCTAGGGTTACGATAAAAGGCACGATCCGAAGCCGGGTGATGATCCAGCCGTTGGCGAAGCCCAAAACTCCGCCCGCCAGGACACCGCCGGATACCGCGACCGACGCCGGCTCCCCCGCTCGTAAGATGAGCGCGGTGATCACCGATGAAAGGGCGATGACCGATCCGACCGACAAATCGATGCCGCCGCTGACAATGACGAAAGTCATACCGATCGCCCCGAGACCGACGATGACGGTTTGAGTCGCCACCGTTTTGAAATTATAGGCGGATATAAAGCGATCAGGCGCGAGCACGGAAAAAAGAACGACGATCAAAAAGAGCGCGATAAAGGGCGCGAGCAGCTCCAGAACCCGGCGTACTCCAAAAAACCGTTTGGTTTGCCGCTGATCGTTGCTGATAAAATCGCCCGCCATTGCCTTAAAACCGATCGCGCCGATACATCGCTATGACAAAAACCGTGGAATGGCAAAACAGTAACGGATAAAAAACGAACAAGCGAGTTCCCTGTCCCGGGTATATAGTAGGATAAAAGCCTACATTCCCGACCCGATCGACCGAAAAGATGAAAACGCAAGCTCTATACTACACTTATTCCATAATTTGCCATTTATACAGCAAGAAAAAGAACAGGAATTGGATTCACGGCCACGAAACGGCGAGCCGCACGTTCGATTGATTTTTCAGCCGGCGCCATGAGTGAGCCTTGCATTATCGGCTAATTGCGGCAATTTGCCACGAGAGAGGTTGTAAAATTGGCAAGATCGGTAGGTGTGCCATCAAACAGACGACACGATTAAGGCAGCTAATTAATTGCCGGGACGTAACGATTCTGATGGAGGCCCATAACGGCCTTTCGGCTAAGCTAGCGCAAGAGGCCGGTTTTGAAGCGTTGTGGGCCAGCGGCTTGGCGATTTCGGCGGCGCTCGGAGTACGCGACAACAACGAAGCGAGTTGGACCCAAGTGCTCGAGGTGTTGGAGTTTATGAGCGACGCGTCAAGCCTTCCGATCCTGCTGGACGGCGATACGGGTTACGGGAACTTCAACAACGCGCGAAGGTTGGTGCGCAAGCTCGAACAGCGCAACATCGCGGGAGTTTGCCTGGAAGACAAGTTATTTCCAAAGACCAACAGCTTCATCGACGGCGAAAAGCAACTGCTCGCCGCGGTCGACGAATTCTGCGGAAAGATTCGGGCCGCCAAAGACACGCAACGGGACCCGGATTTCGTGCTGGTCGCGCGAACCGAGGCATTTATCGCCGGCTGGGGGCTGGAGGAAGCGTTGTTGCGCGCTACTGCTTACGCGGAGAGCGGAGCCGATGCGATTTTAGTGCACAGCAAACGAAAAGACAGCGAGGAAGTACTAAATTTTATAGAACATTGGAGCAACGCCGTGCCGGTGGTTATCGTCCCTACCAAGTATCCCACGGAGCCGCTAAGCCGCTTCACACGGAAGGGGATTTATAACTTCATCTTTGCCAATCACAGCCTGCGGACGGTCATCTCGGCGCTTCAGGAGAATCTGAGAAAGCTGCGCGAAAGCGCCGATTTGATGTCCATCGAGGAGTCGATTGCTCCGGTGGAGGAGATCTTTCGGCTGCAAGATGTGCAGGAGCTCAAGCAATCGGAAAAGCGCTATCTACCCGAGTCCGAAAGCCGCGCTCGAGCCTTGGTGCTCGCCGCGAGCAAAGGTGATTTCGGGCATCTGGTTCAGGACCGACCCAAGTGTATGCTTTACCTTCGCGGTAAACCGATCCTTTCTTGGCAGTTCGAGGCGTTCAGGCGGCAAGGTATCAACACCATCGGCGTGGTGCGCGGATATTGCAAGGACGCCGTCGATTTCGCCGGTCTTCAATACTTCGACAACGATCGATATCGAGAAACCGGGGAGCTTTACTCGTTGTATACCGCGCGCGAATTTCTTAAAGGCGATATTCTCATCGCCTACGGCGACATCGTCTTCGATGACATCATTCTACAAAATTTATTAGCTCATCCCGGCAAGATCAAAATCGGAGTGGATGCGTCGTGGAAAGTCCGCCGCAGAACCGATCTGCGCCGCGATCTCGTGGTGACGACCGGTGCGTTCACCCCGATCGGCGACAACTGCTGCAAGCTGATTTCGGCGGGCAGTCGCGTCGATCGCGAGGAGGCGACCGGAGAATGGATCGGTCTACTTTTTCTGGAAAAGGAAAAGACCGCTCGCGTGGCGCAACTGTTGGACGAGATGGCCGCTCGAGAGCCCGAAACGCTGAAAAAAGGCGAGTTATCGCATCTACTCAACCGCTTGGTCGAAAACGGAGAAACGGTGACCGCCGCGTTCAGCTACGGTCACTGGCAAGATCTGGACGAGGAACAAGATCTGCTTAGCGCGGAGCACGCGCCCGGTATCTAACCGCTGGTTGATAAAAAGGATCGATGATGCAAATCGAAGTGTTTGGCGACATTCTCAAAGATCTCGGCATCCGCCACGGAAGCGGCGTACCTTGCTCGATCTTCAAGCCGCTCGTCAACTACATGACCCTCGATCCCGACCTCGCCTACATTCCGGCGGCCAGCGAGGGCGAAGCGGTCGCGGTCGCGGCGGGACTGGTCACCGCGGGTCGACCGGCTTTTGCTTTAATGCAGAATTCGGGTTTGGGGAACGCGGTAAACCCGATTACTTCTCTTTTATATATATATCGCATTCCGGTGACGTTGCTGGTCTCTCACCGCGGTGAGCCGGGGAAACCGGACGAACCACAACACGAGCTGATGGGACGAATCACGGAACAACTGGCCGAGCTCTGCGGTCTCGAAACTCACGTTTTCGACGACGAAGGATTTGCCAGCGGTCTCGCTTCGGCGCTAAACGGCGGGACCGCGACCGCTTGGATCTTCCGTAAAGGGGTTCTTCATGGTGGGTCGACGATCACCGCCAAAACCATACGCGTGGAAAGCGGCGGTCGGGTAACCTCCGGCAAACGAACGCTTCAAGCCGAGCTGACTCGCGAGCAGGCTCTCAGGGAAATCCTACCTTTGATCGATCAGGCCGCTCCACTACCCGCCGTAATTTCGACCACGGGTAAGTTGTCGCGCGAGTTATACGAAATCGACGATCGAGACCATAGTCGATGCAACCGCTTCTATATGGTCGGCTCGATGGGATGCGCCGCGCCTTTTGGGCTGGGAGTCGCTCAAGCCCAAACGGCCGAGTCCCGAGAGCGAGGCGTCCAAGCGCGCCGCGTCGTGGTGCTCGACGGAGACGGGGCGGTGTTGATGAAAATGGGCGCGCTCGGCACCATCGGTATGACGGGCGCGAAGAACTACCACCATCTGGTATTCGACAACGGTTGCCACGAATCGACCGGCGGGCAACCGACTTGTTCGCCTTTTGTCGATTTTCAGGCCGTCGCTTCGGCCTGCGGCTATCGTCGAGCCGACAGCGCCAGCAGCCGAGCCGAGCTGCAAAGCGCGTTGACGGAGCACTTGTCGAGCGACGGGCCGACGTTTTTGAGAATCGTGATTCGAGCCGGCTCAAGACCGGATTTGGGGCGCCCCAGCCTAAAGCCCCGAGACGGATTTGACCGTTTTAGTAACTTCTTAAAAAAGGGAACATAATCGTGCTACCCGGGGAAAACTACCAAGCGGTAATTCTCGCGGCCGGACAGGGATCTCGCATCGCTGAAGAGAGTCAATTCAAGCCTAAGGCGTTGCTACCGATAGGCCCTCGGTCGCTTCGCGATGCAACCGAGACGAGCTTTCTAAGACGCCAGTGCGAGCTGCTGCAACAACTGGGGGTCGAGCAAGTGGTCGTGGTCGCGGGCTACAAAAAGGAAATGGTGATCGCCGAGTTGGCCGCTTGGGCGCCGTGGGCGAAAGTCGTGATCAATTCCACCCCGGAGATTTCAACCTCCGGCAGTTTACACAGCTTTCAGTTCGCCGCGCACTCGGACCTCGCTATCTTGGACGGCATCCGACAAACCCTGATGATGGATGCGGACATCGTCTACGCCAAACGCGCGCTTCAACTGCTGCTGGAAGGGCCGAAACAAAGCGCGATGCTGGTTTGCACTCACTATCATAGAGGAAATGAGGAGGTGTTGGTCTACGGAAAGACCCACCAACCGCGTTTCCTCGGCAAAGGGATGTATCCGCTTATAACCGATAACGAAGCGTGCATCGGCGAGGCCGTGGGAATCGTAAAGTTCGCTCCCCAGGACCATGCAATCGTTCGGGCGACGGTCGATTGGCTCGTCGGAGATCCCGAGGCGCCACCCAACAGCCCGGAACGTGCGGGTTTCGGCCCGGCGCGAATCGCGACCGAGCACGAGGAGCTCACTCAAAGATTCATGCGCTACGGCAAGATGTCATGCGTAACGTTTGGCGAGGAGCTGCCCTTTATGGAAGTGGATACGCCCGAGGAGTACGCCTATCTTCGCAAGCGGTTCTATCCGCGGCTTCTGAGCTTGGAAGGCATGCGGCGCTCCGCGGGTCAACTGACCGGGGAGTATCGACCGTGATTCTGCTCAATCCGGGACCTGCAAATACCACGCGGAGCGTTAAAAACGCTCTGGTATGTGAAGACATCTGCCCGCGCGAGCGCGACTTCGGACTGGTTCAAAAACGCGTTCAACAGGGGTTAACGCGCGTGGTGCACGCCGGCGACGCCTATGTAACGGTCTTATTCGGAGGCTCGGGTACCGCGGCGGTCGAGGCGGCGATCTGCTCGGTGGTGCCGCCGACGGGAAGGCTTTTGGTGATCGACAACGGCGCGTACGGAACGCGCATGGCGCAGATCGCCGAGGCGTATCAGATAGCTCGTGACTCTCTACAGTTCGGCGTGGGCGGCTATCCGGATCTCAATCGCATCGCGGAGCTGCTTCAAACAAAGCGCTATTCCCATTTAGCGGTGGTTCATCACGAGACCTCCACGGGCCTGCTCAATCCGGTCGAGCGAATCGGTTTGCTTTGCGAGCAACACGGCGTCGAGATGGTCGTGGACGCGATGTCGAGCTACGCCGGAGTGCCGATCGATATCGCTCAAATGCGAGCCAGTTATCTCGTTTCGAGCTCAAATAAATGTATTCAGGGCATGGCCGGTCTCGGCTTCGTCATCTGCCGTCGAGAGAGCCTGCAACGCCTGCAGTCCTTCCCCGGCCGGTCGCACTACCTTAATCTAATCGAGCAGCACCGCTTCTTCGAGCGACACCTACAGATGCGGTTTACGCCACCGGTACAAATCATGTATGCCCTTGACCAAGCGCTGAAAGAGTTTTTCGCCGAGGGGCAAGAGAACCGCTCCGAGCGCTACCGCGCCTGTTTCGCCGCTCTGGACGAGGGCATGCACGCGCTCGGCTTTCGCCGCTTGCTCCCCGACCATATGTTGTCGCGCATTCTAACCGCCTATATCGAACCGACCCATCCCGACTACTCATTTGAAGCGATGCATGACGCGCTCTACCAGCGCGGTTACACCATTTACCCCGGAAAAGGCGCGCAGCAGGACACCTTTCGCTTGGCTAACATGGGCGCCATTAAAGCGGACGACATGCGAGCTTTTATCAAGGTCTTGGCGGCTTTAATCGACGAAAAAGGCTGGCTTCCTTTATATCGCTAGAGCGAGAGCGTCTCGCCCCTTTATTGTCGTTTCTACCATTTTGGAGTTGAGACGGCCTCGTGCGCACGATCGTTACGCCGCGGCCTTTTGAAAAGCTAATATGTGACTCGTCGAGCTTACGACCGGCTTGGCGAATCCGGTTTTATGTCGGGGAATTTACTATCTGCAAAAAAATATCGAACGCGGCAATCAACGTTTTTTATCCCGCTCGAAATCAGTGGCGAACACGCTCCGCGAGGTATGGCGAGAATTGGCGCAACATAAATTTTGTCAGCGAATTTGCCATGAATGATCTTGTCGTAATTAGGCAGAAATGATAACTCGTGTAACCTAACAAGCTCGGCTTTTTGCTTGACTTAAAAAGACCTCGCCGAAAGTCAACCCCGAAAAGTGAAAAGCGCCGCAGAAAAAGGAAGGGGACATTGATGGCAGCCCAACAAGACGAAAGTAAAATGAAAAGCGTTAGCGTAACGAGCCTGATGATTCCGCTCTCGGATTACGCGACGGTTTCGCAGGACGCCACGCTTTATGAAGCGGTTTGCGCTCTAAAGGAAGCCTCTAAAAAGTTAGAGACCGATAAACACGCGCACCGAGCTGTTTTAGTGCTAAATGAAGTAAATCAGGTCGTGGGAAAACTGAGTCAATGGGATGTGCTCAGGGGATTGGAGCGCCCCTTTAAGGAACTCACGAATTTCAACCACACGCGCGCATTCGGTTTCAGCGCCTCATATGTCAAAACGATCGCCAACGATTTACGGAACTGGAAGCGACCCCTGGAGCAACTATACCCCCGGGTCGCCAAGGTCAAGGTCAAGGATGTGATGTACACGCCCACCGAGGGCGAATTTGTCCGGGAAGACGCGACCATCGACGAAGCCATCTATCAGCTCGCGATGGGCCGCCACCAATCGCTGCTCGTGGTGAACGACGTCGAGGTCGTGGGCGTACTGAGGCTCGTCGATGTGTTTGAATTCGTTTGCAAAAAAATCGAAAAAGCGGGGGAAAAGCACAAGTAAGCGGGTAATAGGAATATAGAGCGTGCCGAGTAAGCAACCACGAAGGCATAAGCTATCGACCGGATGAAAGAGAAGCACAGGTCATGACGAAAAGCGCCGGAATCCCTTACACCAAAAAACCGATCCAATGGGGGCGTTGGGCCGCGATGGCAGCGGGAGTCGTTTTTTTTACGCTGATCTATTTTTCACCCGCTTGGCCCGACGCGGTCGATCCCATGGGTAAACACTTCGCCCTGAGTCGCGAGGGTAAGGGCGCGCTGGCGGTGTTTATGCTCGCCGGCACCTGGTGGGTGTTTGAGGTCGTGCCCATCGGCATCACGAGTCTCGTCATCGGCGTGCTGCAGGCGATGTTTATGATCCGCACGGCCAACGCGGCTTTTAAGGATTTCATGACGCCCTCGGTCATGTTTATCTTCGGCTCGATCGTAATCGGCATGGTCTTTACCAAAACCGGCCTGACCAAAAGGCTGGCGTATAAGATGCTCTCGATCGTGGGTGAACGCACCAGCATGATCATGCTGGGCTGTTTCGTCGTGACCGCTGTCTTGACCCATGTCATGGCGCACACGGCGGTGGCGGCGACCATCTATCCGTTGCTCGTGGCCATTTACTCGATGTATGATGATGACAACAAACCGACTAAGTTTGGTTTGAGCCTGTTCATGGGTATGGCCTACGTCGCGGGCGCCGGAAGCATCATCACTCTGCTCGGCGCGGCGCGCGGCGCGGTAGCCATCGGATTCTTTTCGGATATAGTCAAACGCGAAATCGGTTTTCTCGAGCTTTCGTACCATATGGCCCCGGTGGGTTGGCTCATGATCTTTCTTCTTTGGGGTTTTTTTATGGTTTTTTCCAAACCGGAACAAAAAACCATTCCGGGCCTAAAGGAAAGGGCCAACCGTCTATACGAGAATATCGGCCCGATCACGCGAAACGAGCTGCTCGCCGCTGCCATCGTGGTCGTGATCATCGTGTTGCTCTCGGCGAGCTCGGCGATTCCCGCGGACGCAGGCGGTTTCGCCGCGATCTTCAAGCGCGTCGATAAGACAGCGGTATTGCTCTGCTCAACGGTACTCTTTTACATATTAAAAATTCTAAATATCGATGACCTCGAGGCGATTCCCTGGAACATCATTCTGCTGTTCGGTGGGGCCATGAGCATCGGCTTTTGCCTATGGGAAACCGGGGCGGCGCAATGGCTCGCCATCAATTGGTTGGTGTTGTTTCAAAAGGCCAACTGGTTCGTCTTCGTGCTGGGTATCTCTTTCTTCGTCATGGTCATGACCAACTTCATCATGAACGTCGCGGCCATAGCCATTTCGCTTCCGGTCGCCTTGGTGATCGCCCCCTATCTCGGCGTTGCTCCCGAAGTTATCTTTTATTCCTCTCTGGTCGCCGCCGGCATGCCTTTCATGCTGTTGGTCGGAGCCGCGCCGAACGCGATCGCGTACGACTCGAAGCAGTTCACCAGCGGCCAGTTCTTTCTTTACGGCCTGCCGGCCAGCCTCATGTTAATGGTGGTCATCGGCGTCGCCGCCTTATTCATCTGGCCGGCAATGGGTATGCCCGTCAGCTTGTCGCCCGCGCATTGAATCGTTCTGACGAAACGCAGATCTCTCGACCTTAACGTGGTAAGAACGTCGAGCGGAAACGCGAAAAAAGCGATGAGACAGGGGCGCGCGGAACTTTTTTTGGATCGCGGCCTAGCCTAGAGTTTCGCCGTTTTTCGCAGCGAGAACGAGGATAGTAGGCGCGCGGCAAAAAAAATCAGCTATTTTTCGCGGGACTAAGAGAGTTCCCAAAAAAACGAGCGCGCTTGTGTATCGCTCGACGTCGCGGCGCTAAATCGGCGGCGTGTTGACAAATCGCTTTGCTTGAGGTGCGATATGTCACATCGAATAAACGGAGGAGTTACCATGCGTCCTCAAATAACAATCGTTGTTGTGCTATTGGCGGCGGCGGCCGGCTTTTGCTTTGCCGCGGTTTCGACCTATGACTCCATCGCGCACCTGGACAGACAGATACACGGCATTCACTGCTCATACCTTTTGGGCTTGGAAGCGGCCGACGCGAGCGGAAGCTCCGGTTGCCACGTGACCTTGATGAGCCCCTATTCATCGGTATTTCGCCAGTCGATATGGGGAGGAATTCCGGTTTCGCTTCCCGCGATGTCGGTCTTTTGTTTCATCTTTTTTTGGGCTCTCTGGATGACACTGACGCAACGCCAAGACGACAGGATGGCGACGCTTTTCTTGGTCGCGTCAACGGCTCTTCCTGTTTTAAGCTCCTTTTATATGGGATACTTGGCGATGGTTACCCTAAAAGCCGCTTGCAAGCTTTGCGTGGGCATTTATCTTTCTAGCCTAATAGCATTTGCAGCGGCTTTCCGCCATTGGTATAGCGAAAACAAACGCGCACCTTCGCGTAGCGCGGATGCCTCTAGTAAATCCGATAAACCGCTGAGCTTTAGAGGTCTGGCGGTCGCTTTTGTCCTAGGCGTTCTCTTCGTCGCGCTTCCGGTTGTGAGCTTCGCGGCATCGGCTCCGGACTTTTCCGGATATATAGGCAAGTGCGGCTCGCTGACCCATTTAGGCGACGCCGACCGCGTGCTGGTGCCGATTGGACCGCAAGGTCGATCCAAGCAGATCATCGAGGTATCGGATCCGCTGTGCGGCTCTTGCAGCGCCTTTGCGCGCCGCCTCAAAGCCACGGCGATAGCCAAGGATATCAGTCGAAGAGTGTTGCTTTTCCCGCTGGATGACAGTTGCAACTGGATGATCAGCGAGGCGATTCACCCGGGGGCGTGCGCGCTCAGCGAGGCCGTGCTGTGCGCCGGAAATGACGCGGAAACGGTTCTCGAATGGTCCTTTCAAGAACACGAATCGATTCTCGAAAAAACGAAACGCGATCCCCAGGCGGCCGCCGAGATGGTGGCAACGCGCTTTCCCGAATTGCGGCGTTGCATCGGCTCGCCGAGCGTGCGAGCTCGACTGAATCTCGGCTTGCGTTGGGCGGTGAAGAATCAGCTTCAAGTATTGACGCCTCAGCTTTTTTTCGAGGGCGCGCGGCTCTGTGACGAGGATACGGACCTCGGTTTGGATTACGCGTTGCCGCGATTGATCGCTCTCACGGGCTCGGACGTATCCGCCGCGCCGGTTGACGTAGCGACGCAAGATCGGCAACCACAACCCACGACTTCGGTCAAACGCCATTCCGCGAAGTCGCCTGCCACGGCGCCGAGCCAGGCACAGCCTCTAAAGGCCGAAGAACCAAGGGCCGAAGAAGCCGACCGAGTGGACAACAGCGAGATGCTGGACGAGCTGGTGAAACGCGCCAAAGCGACAGGCGACGAAACCGACGAATCGGAAAGTCAAGCGCCGGCCACGGGTTTGAAACCGAGCCCGCGACAAGCTAACGGAGATAATGCTTCGCCGATGACCGTACCGCCGGCTGCCTCCGAACAACCGGCCGCCGAGCCGATCGGCGCCTCAATCCCGGAACAACCGGAGGCCTTATGAAACGCGTGGTCTATCTCGCATTCGTCATTTTGTTATTCCTTCCCGCCGTTCTCTCGATTCTCTGGATGCGAACCGCGGCAGAACGTTTGAGGCAGTCCGAACAGGACGCCGCCGGAAGTTCGGAAAGAGTCGCGGTCGCGGCGCAAGCAAACGAGTCGTACTGCACGCCGGAGCTCAAAAAAATTCTGCGGCGGGTTTTACAGAGCTGTGGATTGATCCAGGGTCGAGCCGGCCGCGGCTGCCAGCCGACGGACGCGAAAAACGTCGCCACCATGAGCGGCAGCGATTTCAACGCGCTATTCATCCCGATGATAGGCCGGGGCGCCATCATTCAATTCGATCAGGGGTCGGATGAGATCGACGCTGCCGATCAAGCGTTGATCGAACAGATCTTCGCGAAACGAGGAGGCGCGAGCTATTTCTTCGTGGTCGCTCGCGCGTCGCCCGAGGGTTCCGTGGGCACGAACCGAGAGCTGTCCCGCAAGCGGGCTGAACGGGTGATGACGCATTTACAGAATACGTTCAATGATCCGGATCTGGATCGTCAGGTGGGGCTTTTGTGGTTGGGAGAGGAGTACGCGCAGCTCGACCCGAGCTTCTGCCGGTGGCTGCGCAGCGGCGAAGCGGATACCTGCAAGCCCGAAGAGCTCAATCGCAGCGCTTTTATTACCTGGATCGATTGTCGCCTATGAAAACGCTCGCGATCGTCCTGCTATCGGTCGTCTTGGCGGCGTGTGAAAGCGGTAAAACACCCCGGCCACAAGCGGGTCGCTTTATCGCGGTTACCGCCAAAAGCAATACCAAAGAGGTGTTGACTGATTTTTGCGACGTGATTGGAGACCCAGACGCCAAACGCATCTTTAAGCTTCCGGAGATGGATGGAAATGCGATCCCGAGCGAGGGACAACCCCTTTGGGTCAATGTTTGGGCGACCTGGTGCAAGCCGTGCATCGAGGAAATGCCGGTGTTGGTACAGTGGCAAAACCGATTACGGGAGAAAGGGACATCCTTTGTTTTACAGTTTATATCGGTGGATGAGTCGCTCGAGATCACAAACGCGTTTCTAAAAAAGCGGCCCCAAATCCCCGCTTCCTTGCACCTGAAGGACCCCGAGGCATTACCTTCTTGGATACAACAATTGGGCCTCGACCACGCGGCGGGGCTTCCGATCCACATCTTCGTAGACGCGCAGGGGGCGATCCGCTGCGTACGAGCAGCGGCGATCACGGCGGGGGATTACGCGACGGTAGCTCAATTGCTGAAACGATAAGCTTTTCTAGCTGTAAAAGGCTCGGGTCCAAAAAAAGGTAACCGTTCAGGGGGGTACTACTGTTTGGCTACGACGGCGGCCAATTCATCCCGTAAAACCGGCTTTCGTCCTCGCGCCG
>JAFGIB010000444.1 GCA_016929805.1 Deltaproteobacteria bacterium
ACTTAGGGTGCACTAAGCTGCGGTCCAAAAAAAGTTCCGCGCGCCCTTATTTCATACGCTTTTTCGCGTTTCCGCTCGACGTTTTTTTTTTGCAACGTTAAGGATTAGTGAGGCGACGAGATAGTAGCGTATTGCGGACGGGGCTTGATCTCGCCGGTTCGCGGTACGCTCGGCCTCTCAAAATGAGACCGCCGCAACGCTCAGCGCGATACGGGCGGATTGATAGTACTGCCGCGCAAAGAGATTTTGGTGACGAGAAATACGAGCGTCATTTAAAAAGCCAGCGAAACTAGGGTTAAGATCGACCGGAAGGCTGCGATCGACCCCGCCTTGACCGCAAAAGCAGAAGCTGGCACTCTATTCTTATGATGTAAAAACGTCTAGAGCACCTTTCGGTTTGCAATCGCCGTGTCGTCGCGAATGGTAAGCGATGTAAATCGACGGAGTTTTTGCATCATCAGGTTTTACTAATGAGTATTAGATAAATAGTACCTAACGCTTGTAGAGGGTGTAGCTATGTTGTACAAACGCCGTGCGGTGGTCGGAGCGGGGGCGTATTTGTTGGCTCACTTCATCCTTGCAGCCTGCGGGTCAAAAACCGCGAGCGAGGCGGAAGCCGAGAGCCGTTGCTCGGTGGAAGAAACGGCTAGTTGTCGATGTGCCGGCAATAAAGTCGGTGTAAAGACCTGCCTTAAAGATGGTAGCTACTCCAAGTGTAAATGCGCGGCTTCCGAGAAAGGCACTTCCGGCGTATCCGCTGATGACGATTCGGTGGCCGGTACGCCCGGCTCGAGCGCTGAAAAAGCCGATACAGGCGATGGCGTGAGCGCGGAGGACGAACACGAAATTGATGTCAGCGACGAGCACATCGATGCCGGCGCGACTATTAAGGAAATATCCGATGAAGAGAGCGACGCCGGCGACGAGGCGATGGATTCCGCTCTCAAAGACCAGCAAACCGAAAGCGATAGCAGCGGCGGCAGCGAAACCGCGAGCGGCGGTAGCGAAACCGCGAGCGGCGGCAGCGAAACCGCGAGCGGCGGCAGCGAAACCGCGAGCGGCGGCAGCGGTGGCATCCCCGAGAGTGGGACCGGCGGGTCGGGTGGAGACAGCGGCAATACCGGCGGCGCCGGTTCGGGCGGCTATGAGGACTATCAGTTTTTCTGCGATCACGGGCCCACCTCGCTGCCGAAGGCGAAAGAGACGTGTCCGAAGATTGTAACTACCGTCGTCGACGTAGAAAACCCGACACCCCTTACCTTCCGGGGTAAGCAGGTGGAAATCATCGCCCCGGAGAGTCCTGATCCGAACCAGAAAGGTCCGCTCGTTTTTTGTTGGCACGGCCTAGGCGGACAAGCATACGACGCTTTTTGGTTTTTGGGAGTCGACGCGGGTTTAGAGATACTGGCGCGCGGGGGCGTAATCGTGTCGATGTATGCCAGCGAGACCGTGAGCGGAACCTCTATCGCGCCGAATTGGGATACCGGCCATCTGGACGCGGCTGATGAGGTACTGGCGTGCGCCATCGAGCAGTTCGGTATCGATACCTGCCGCATCCACGCCCTGGGTTTCAGCGCGGGCGGGTTGATGACCACCCAGATGAGCTACCGGCGTTCGAGCTACCTCGCCAGCGTCGTCGTGTATTCGGGTGGAATATACTCTACGAATATCCCGATTCAGGACCCGAATAACATGTTCGCCGCCATGATCGCATACGGCGGAACCGATGACGTCGTTTACATTAGTTTCAAAGACACCAGCCAAGCGTACTTGAAACATCTATTAGAGCTGGGGCATTTTGCATTCGCTTGCGACCACGGGGGCGGGCACGTGATCCCCGATGACATCATCGCACCCGCCTGGAAGTTTCTCAAGGACCATCCATACGGCGTCGCGCCCGAGCCTTACAAAGACGGTTTGCCGGCCGTGTTTCCGAGCTATTGCTCGCTATAAACCGATCGATCGATAGATAATCTATTCCCTCGCGGGCTCCCTCAATACGAGCGCTCCCACGGGGCAAGCTTTCAAGCAAGACCGGCACTCCTCACACGTGGGCATCGATTCTCGATTCGCCCCGTAGAAGCTGATCACGGTATTAAAGCCCCTTGCGGAGAAGTTCATCTGTGGCCGTCCCTCTTTTGTTCGGCATAAACGAACGCATCGCCCGCATAGGACACATCGATTCGGATAAAAATCGATGAAAGGATGATCGCTGACGATGCTCGGTTCTTTAAGCAATCTATCGAGGCCCTTCGGCTTCAGGCCCACGCGCAGAAATCTCGCTATCTCTTGCAGAGCGCACTGCTTGTTCGCCGGGCAATTCGCGCAGTCCACCTCGTGTACGGAGAGCAAGAGACGAAGCGCGCTTTGCTGAAGCTTTCTCACCGCGGGCGTGTCCGTCTTGACCCTCATGGGACCGTTGACCTTGACGGTGCAGGAGGGAACAACCTTGCCGTCGATTTCAACAAAGCAGAGTCGGCACGAGGCGTCGGGATGCGGCATGCCCGGCAAATAACAGAGATTTGGAATGTAAATGTGATTGCGTAGGCAGGCCTCAAGCAGAACCGTGCCCGGCTCGATCTCGATTTCTTTATTGTCAACAAGAAGTTTGGTCATGTTTCGCTAAACCAATATTTTTAGAGCGGATGCCCGATCGCAACCGGGTACTCGGATTGAGGCTTGTAATAATCGGAATAAGTATCTAAGAGTAGCCGCTTTGGTGAATGCTATTCCGCTTTTTTATCCTCCTTTTTTTCCGGCCGCGGAATTATCGGAGCCAGCTGCGCGGGGGAGATCTTTTTGACGGCGCTATACTCAACCGGACAAGCGACCATGCATTCCCCGCACTTGACGCACAGGATCTGATCCACGGCCTTCTTGCGGTCTTTCGTCGTGAAGATGGCTTCCACAGGACAGCTTCCCACGCAGGCGTCACAACCTCGCGCGCATTTGTCGAGATCGATGTAGAACGCGGTCAGCGATCGGCACATCTTTGCCGGGCAGCGCTTCTCTTTTATGTGGGCCTCGTATTCCTCCCTGAAATAGCGCAAGGAGGTGATCACCGGATTGGGCGCGGTTTTGCCCAGCCCGCAGAGCGAGCCGAGCTTGATGTCCTGGCTCAGCTCTTGTAGCGTTTTCAAATCGGTCTCGCGGCCCTCGCCTTTGGTAATGCGCTCGAGAATGCCCAGCAGGTGTTTGGTTCCAACTCTGCAAAAGGTGCACTTGCCGCAGGATTCTTTTTGCGTGAAGTCGAGGAAATAGCGGGCAACCTCGACCATGCAAGTATCCTCGTCCATCACCACGATGCCGCCCGATCCCATCATGGCCCCGGCTTCGGTGAGCGAGTCGAAATCGATCGGGGTGTCCAGAAATCGTTCCGGCAGGCATCCTCCGGAAGGTCCGCCGATTTGAACCGCCTTAAAGGCTTTCTTGTTCGGAATGCCGCCGCAAATCTCGAGGATCAGCGTTCTCAGGTCGACGCCCATGGGGATTTCGACCAACCCCGGATGAACGACATTTCCGACTACTGAAAATACCGCGGTTCCCGGGCTCTTGTCCGTGCCCATGGATCGGTACCACTCGGCTCCACGCTCTAAAATCGGAGCAATAGAAGCAAAAGTCTTTACATTGTTGATGACCGTGGGCCAGCCGTATAGCCCTTTTTCAACGGGATACGGCGGCCGGTGCTGCGCCACGCCTCGATAGCCTTCGATGGATTGAATCATCGCGGTTTCCTCGCCGCACACAAAGGCGCCCGACCCTTGAAATAAAGAAAGATCAAAGCTGAAATCCGTGCCGAGAATGTTCTTGCCGATAAGCCCCAGACCCTCCGCTTGCTGCAAGGCCTTCGTGATAACCCGCACCGCGAGAGGATACTCCGCTCGAACGTAGATAATGCCTTTTGAAGCGCCGACCGCATAAGCACAGAGGACCATTCCTTCGATAACCTGGTGCGGGTTGCTCTCGAGGATCGTACGATCCATGTAGGCACCCGGATCGCCTTCATCCGCATTGCAAATAACGACCTTGTGTTCGATCTCGGCTTCGCGAGCGAGCCTCCATTTAGTGCCCGTGGGAAATCCAGCGCCTCCTCTTCCTCTCAGGCCGGAGTGCACGACCTCTTGCAGGATGTCCCCGGGTGATTTCTCAAGGCACGCGGAGAGGGTTTCATATCCGCCGTGATCGATGTAATCATACACATCTTCCGGGTCGATGAAGCCCGACTTTTGCGTAATAACCTTTTTCTCAAAAGCGAATCTCGGGAAATCTTTTACTTGAGGGATTAGATCGTTCGGTTCCGTGGCGCCTAATAGCGTTTCCAACAGCGGATCGCCGTCTCTCAAGAAAGCCCTGACGATCATTCCCGCGTTTCCCGGTGTTACGCCGTAATAAAAGATCGGGGGCCAGCCGGGATTTTCTACTAACACGAGTGGCTCGGCATAGCAGTGGCCCAGACAGCCGACCGCATGAATCCGAGCCGCGATATTCTGGTCCGCAAGAGCCTGCTCGAACGCGGTTTTCGTCTCCAGCGCGCCCGCGGCAATGCCGCAGGTCGCCATGCCGATGTGGACTTTCGGCAAGCCGGTTTCGTCTAACTCCTTTCGGCGTTTTTCGGCCTGCTCGCGGATGGCGTTGAACGAGATTCTAGGAGTTGTTTGACTCATGCTTCGCCTTCTCTCGTTCCTGTCGCTCTTTCTCAAGATGGATGCCGAGAATCAATCCTTCAACCTTGCTCGGCGCCATATGACCGTAAACTTTATCGCCCAGCAGGGCCACGGGAGCCAACGCGCAACATCCCACGCAAGCCACGCGGTCGATGCTGAACTCTTTGTCCTCAGTGGTCTGCCCCTCTCTTATGCCGAGCTTTCTCTGGAAGTTCTCCAGAATGACCTCTCCGCCTCTGACGTGGCAGGCCGTTCCCAGACAGACTTTGATAGCGTGCTTTCCCGGAGGATGAAAACGGAACTGATTGTAAAAGGTAGCCACGCTGTATACTTCTCCCGGCGTAATGCCGAGGTGAGCGGCCACTTTCCGCATCGCTTCACCCGAGAGATAGGCGAACTCGTCTTGAATCCGTTGGAGAATCGGAACCAAACTGCCGCGTTTCGGCGCGAATGCCCCGATGCATACGGCGATTTGTTGTTGCTCTTCTGCGCTGATCTCGTGCATTACGAAAGGCTATTGCTCCTGGATTCGGCTTCTGTTTGTAACGTAAAGCGTACGTCTTGAAGGCTTGACGCACAAGTCTGCGACGGTCAAGAGTTTATCGGAGCGACACAGGTTCAACGTCGCGACGCCGCGGCTTTTATTTTTGTCGCGACGCCGCGATGCGACGTGGATCGGCCGCCCGACGCGGTTCGCCCTACCTCGATAGGTCCTTAGTTTAATCTCGCTTCCAGAATGACCTCCGGCGTCTTCGAAACCTGGTCGGGTTGGTAGTACGGCCTGACCTCGGCCCCGCCGTCAGAGGCTTTCACCGGCATGGTCGCCTTTAGGCGGTAGACGAAGAGTTCTTCGCGCCGAGCAATCTCGGTGATGTAGAGCGTAAGCTGCCTTCCCGTGAGCTCGTATTTCGCGAGAGAGCCCGAGCTCTTATATTCGTCGAGATCTTCCGTCATCACTTGAAATCCCGGAGCGATACCCAGGGTGACCAACACCATGTTTTGAACCGATGCCGTGTTGTTGGTCACGGTAACGGTGGCGGTGATTGTTTCATCCATGGAAAAGGAGGTTTTATCGTACGCGACCGCTACCGAAAGCGGCCCCGGCGGTTCTTGCGCCGCGCTTTGCCACGGAACGTGATAGCTGCTGACCAGGTTGTAACTGACCTTGCCCTCACCGACAAAAACGATTTTCACATGATGCGTACCATCGGTAGCGAGAGAGGTGAGATCGACCGTAATCATCAGATCGGCGCTTTGTTCGGTAAGCTCAAGGCTTTCGAATAGAATGTCGTCAACCGAAACCGAGAGATTTCCCAGCGCGCCCTCGGTACCTCTTTCGGCCGACAATAGCAGCGTACGCAACGCCCAGATCGTGGCCTGCGTGGATCCGAAATTGCCGCTGGGGTCTTTGCTCGCGGTGAGGTATTGGATCGCGCCTTGAATCGACCCGCTGTAGCCTCCCGCCAGCAGCATCGCGTGCGCGACCAGCGCGGTCGCGGTCACGCTCGCGTCGTTGCCGCTGCAATAGAAGTTGGTCTGCGTATCGCTCGAATCCCAATAGACCTTATCGCCGTCGGTTTTTTTCGCGCTTTCTAGATCAGATAACACGGCGCTGATCTCGGCATCGTTGGGCACGGTGGCGATTAGAGCGTTGGCCACCAGAGCCAGGGTATAGGGATCGCTCGATTCGCCGTCGAGGTTGGTTTTGATATAGTCGATCGCCGAGGAAAGCTCGGAACTGGTGTATCCCGCGCTCGCCAGCGACCACACCACAAAAGCGGTGTTGCGCAGCGTGCTCGAGTTGAAGGAGAAAAACTCGGTCTCTTCGCCTTGCCAGGAGCCGTCCGCGGCCTGTCGTCCGAATAACCAGTCCGCGGTTCGCTGCACCATATCCTGATCGACGGTCGCAACCTC
The DNA here is from genome assembly GCA_016929805.1 of Deltaproteobacteria bacterium. Lineage (GTDB taxonomy): Bacteria > Myxococcota_A > Polyangia > Polyangiales > JAFGIB01 > JAFGIB01. Next base: position 6,579 of record JAFGIB010000444.1, read on the forward strand.
GGACATATCGACAAACTCCATCAGGCCGAAGGCGGTGACCGAGACATTCGGCTCACCGGGCTCGCCGAACCACGAGTACCCGCCGCCGGTGTGCTCGTAGGTCAAAAGCCGCTGGTAACCCGCGGAGATCAGCGATTCGGCCTTCATCTGAATCTCGGGGGTAATCACGCCCGCCTGCTGCATGTAGTCGGTGACCAATACGTTCGGCCAGGTGCTCGAGGTGGTCTGCTCGAAACATCCGGTGGGCTCCTGGAGGATGCTGTCCATGCCTTCCACCACCTGCGCGAGAAACGCCGGGTAGATGTTGACGAACATCTGCTGAGACCCGTCGATGCTATCAGCCGGGAACTGCACTGTGTGCTCGACCTCTCCGGCTTCCATGGCGCCGGAATTCGCGTTTGCGATCTCTTTGCCATCAGGCTCGACCCGCACCACGCGTTGCACCGCGTCCGACCCTCCGGAACCGAGCGCCGTGACCGTCAGCCTCTGCGTTCCCACCTTGTCCACCCGAACCGGGAACCGGATGCCGGTCACCTGATTGGCGGACATCTGGACCGTGGCCGAGGTCTGGCCCAAGGGGGTGAACCAATCATCGGCCTCGAGCTCGACCGTCACCGTTTGTTCGGTCTGAAGATAGTTGTATAGAGCTATTGGGAAATCGATCTCATCGCCCCTGGTAAGGGTCGCGGGGAAGTCGATGTCCACGAAGAAATCCTGAAATACCGTGATGCCCGAGGTGCCGCTTCCCAACTTGCCGTCTACCGAATTGGCCAAGCTCGAAACCCGCCATTCGGTTATGCTGTCGGCCATCGGCACGGTGATGACGGCAGCGCCGTTTTGGTCCGTGATCAAAGCCGGGTTGACGTAGAGGGTTTCCGGGAAATCCTTGCGAACCCGCGGTCCGTCTTCGCCCTCGGCGCTCTCTTCGGGCGGCCCGACCATCCCGGCATCCGCCATCGCACTCGCACCACCAGAGCCCGCCGCGGCTTGCGCGACCCCGACGCCGTCCAGCGTTATTTCCCCGCGAAAATCCATACCATTAGCCGCCGCGTTCCACATCTCTTCCTCGGCCATTCCAGCGTCCTCTCCGCCGAAGTCCATCTCGATCTCGGAAATCGTCACGCTGATGCTGCCGTCGTCGTCCGTGTCGCTGAGCTCATCCGGGCCTTTGGTTTGGAAGTTCACGCGCGCGGGATAGCTTGAGGTTTCTATCTGATAGCGGTTACCCCAAAAATCAAAAGCGCTTATTTGAGCTTTAGCTAGCTTCAAAACCGCCGATTGGTAGTCATCCTGATATCGTTCGCAATATTCATATGCCTCGCAGCCCGCGGCTTTTACTTGCTTTAGCGCGCTCAATACGGCCAGACCCACCGACGAGCTTAGCTGTTTCTTTTCCGATTCGTAATATTGCTGTAGCAACTGATTCGATTGCTGAATAACCCCCGGCCAGCTTCCCTTTTGAATGCCGCTGAGCTCGCTCGGGCCGATTGCGGCAAAGGTCGCGGCCGCGCGAATCTGAGCCGCCTCGGCTTCATCGCCGTCGGACGATGCCGTTTGATTGAACAATAGATCGGTAATCGACGCCCGCGGGCCTTTGATCTGATAGCTCGGCTGGGCGTACATGTCTTCAAGCTCAAAGTAGGTCTGCAACAAACCCGGACGCGCGTCGATCAAGGCGAAAACCGCCTCGTCCACGATTTGTACGCCAAGCGCCGCGACCGCGGGGTTTCCTTCCTCGTCGAGAACCGAAAAGGTCAGCTCGGCCTCTTCCCCCGGGGCGTAGATCGATTTATCCGTGTTGAGCTCGACGTTGAGCGAGGTATTATTCCGAACGAAGATCGTTCTTCCGTCTCTAACGATATTGCCCTGGTCGTCCACCACGTATGCTTCCACGCGGTTACTACCCAGAAGCGACGTATCCAGGCTTTTGGTTAAAGCAGCCTTGCCGTTCGCCGACGACAGTGTCTGCATATCCACGGCTTGTCCCTGGTTGAGCCAATCGAGATAAAGGGTGCTGGTGCTCTTCGAGGTGATGATCTCGATTTTGGCGACTTCCCCGACCTCGTATACCGATTTGTCGGTTCTTACGATCACGTGCTCGGTGCCGGCTTGCGCGGAGAAATTAAAAGGCAGCGAGGCTGTCAGACCTTCAGCGGTCGTAACCGCGACCTCGAACGTTTGCTGACTGCTCGATACGGGAGTCCAGCTCAGCGACGCGTGGCCGTAGGTGTCGGTGGTCGCTTCCAGCTCCGTGCTCGATCCGATGGTCACCTTTACAGCGGCGTCGGTATAGGGAGCCCCCAGCGGATCGGTGGCAAAAACGTGCAAGCGATTCTCGATTCCGGGGACCACGGTGGTGGATTCCGGAACCATCGTCAAATCGATGGGGCTCTGGGCCACCACCAGGGTGGTCTCTTTTTTTACCTCTTGATTCGCCGCGTCGACGACGGTCGCTCGTAAAAAGGCTAAAGCATTTCCGTTTTCCAGGGGCAGCCCGGCCAAGGTGCCCGGTAGCCGCACGCTGAATTGGAGCTTGCCCTGCTCGTCGGTGCGTCCGATAAATTTATCAAAACAGGTTTCTCCCACGTCCAGGGTACATCCGTCGATGGTGACACTGCCGCCGGCGACAGGTTTGCCGAAAAAGTAGCGGGCCTCGAGACTTCCGCTGACCGTATCTCCGGGGCTGTACCACGTGCGGTCGACCACCACCTCGCTGTCAAACTTCGGCAGCGCGTAGCGATACACCTCGACCGTTTTTTGGGAGACATAATCACCGTTGGTGACGCTGATCGCAAAGCTTCCCAGATTCAGTATATTTGCCAACTTGAAGCCGCTCGAAGCGATGCCGTAATCGTCGGTCTTGACCTCCTTTTTAAAAATCTTATTCCCTTTACCGTCCTTGATCTCGAAGAGCAGCGGTTGTTGTTTTACCGGCGTATTTTTGGGATTGTCGAGAGCCAGCGCGCGAATATGGATCATCTGTCCGGGCTGGTACATGGGCTTGTCGGTGGTCAGAAGTATTTTTCGACCCGGCTCGGCGACGTCGAAAGAGTCGCTGATGCTCGCGCTCGTCCCTTGGCTTAGCCCGCGCGCGGTTACGCTGAAACTGCCCGCTTCCGGCAACTCGAGAGCGAAGACCGCGCAGCCGGTATCGTCCGTCTGACCGCTGAAGGATTCCACCTCGGCGTCGGCCTTGCTCACCACCAGCTCGACGTCGATTCCCGCCAAAGGTTTCTGGTTCACCGGGTCTTGCGCGCGAACGCGATAGTTGGCCTTTTTATCCTTATAGAGCTTGGCCGGACCTTCCAAGCGCACCTCATAGGCTTGAACGAGCCTCAATAAGCTGCGGGTAACGCGAATCGACTCTTGGTCGTCGTTGGTAATAAAAAGGTTATAGCGCACGAAATCGGGCTGTTCCTTCACATCGCCCGGCAGGTCCAAAGACGCCGAAAGAGTCTCGCTCGCATTGGCCTCGAGGTCATAAGCGACGGTCGTTTCGCCGAGCGATTTCTGGCCGTCGACCGTTTTGACTGAAACGCGTAGCTCGCCCGTAGCCGCCCGTATTCTGGCGGAAATCGGAATGCGAACCCTCAGTTCGCCTTCTCGTACCTCGGCGCCGAGATCCTGTTCCGAGACGGCTATGAGAGCGTTTTCGACCCGGTCCTCCTCGCCCGGGATCTCTTCCTCACCCTTTTTCGCGTCATCTCCCGACGAGCAAGCGGATGCCGCCAGCAGCACCAGGAAGGTATAAAGCTGATATGTAGCGCGCGAACGACTCGATTTTGTCTGGTAGTAAACCATATCGTTTCCCTTTTTTTGATCTAAAAGAGATAGAAAGTACTCGTTTACTAGACCAATCCGCAAGATCAGTGCCAAGACCGCGTGCCTTGTGTTCGCTCGTACGGCGTGTGAGGTTTAGCCGTCAAAAACAGCGGTCTTACTCCGCGCGTATGACAGGCTTGTCATAGAGATGTGCCAATCTGTGCCAACGAAAATTCGTAGACGGGTAGGGGGGTATTGCTGTTTGGCTACGACGGCGGCCGATTCATCCCGTAAGACCGAGCGCGCCCGAAGGGCCGGCGAGGATGGTACGTGCTGTACCCCGGCTGCCGCGTCGAAAAAAACTTCTTGCAACCAAGTTGCATAACGAGTAAGTTGCCGTCTCGACCAACCTCTGGAGATGAATAGCGAAAAGATGAATTCCGGACAGCTCTTACACGCGGCGGGGATACGCAAAACCAAAGCGCGGGAAATCGTGCTGCAGGTTTTGAAAGAGAGCGATCGACCCCTATCGCATCAGGAGATCGCCGATCTCGAGCAGACCCGCGTTCTAGACCGCGTCACTCTCTATCGAACGCTGACGACCCTTCAGAAAGCCGGACTTCTGCACCGCGTTCAAGGCGTCGACGGCGTATGGCGCTTTCGAGGACATCAGACACACTCGGGCAGGTGCGGGGGCAACCACATCCATTTCCTATGCCTGAAGTGCAGCCAGATGTCTTGCCTGCCGGAGCAGCCGCTTCCTTGGATCAAGGAACCGGATGGCGCCGAGGTCTTTGGCAAGCAGTTGGTCGTTTATGGCCGCTGCGCGCGGTGTAAAGCGCGCGAAGACGACGAAAAACCAGACAAGCCGAAAGACGCGCGCGACGCCGATGGTAGTTGTCGGGCGCGGAAGCGCTTACAACGCGGGAGAAAGTCAAATGATCGCTGAAAAGCCGACACCGATACTCGAAATAACCGGGGTCCGATTCAAGAAAATAGTTACGGACAATAACCTTTTAAACGCCAATGTGACGGTGCTGGCAAAGCCTTTGACCCCCGAGGAAGCGATCGGCACGCCGGGACGAAGGGATTTTCCCATCATCATCGGTAAGGAGCGAATTCTCGAGGCCACGTTTTTAAACGCTAAAGGCCATGCCTTCACGGATGCGGCGCGAGAGTTCGTCGGAACCCTGGCCGAGGTGATCGATCTCGCGTTGACCTCCAACCAGACGCGCGCGATCTACGTTGCGACGCTCAACGCCGTGCTCAGTCATCTCGGTCTCGTGAAAGCGACCGTGCATTGCAAGGATGAGGATCCGGAAATATGCGGCGCTGAGATCGCGCGCCACATCTTGGATCTTCACGGCAAGGTCGTCGTGGGGCTTATAGGTTTAAATCCAGCTATCGGGGATCACCTGGTGCGCGTGTTCGGCGCTGACCACATCCTTATCTCCGATTTGTACCGAGACAATATCGGCAGGCGACGATTCGGCGTAGAGGTGTGGGACGGCGCCAGTCAGACCGCCGACCTGGTCGAAAAATCGGACGTCGTCTTGATGACCGGAACGACCCTACAGAACGGGACCTTCGACGACATATGGGCAGCCATCAAGGCCAAAGGAAAACACGGCATTGTTTATGGAGTGACCGCGGCGGGTGTCTGCGCGTTGACCGGCATCGAGCGCATCTGCCCGTGCGGCCGGGAGAGCTAGTTATGGTCCGTTCGGCGCGACGCGGCACAAGGGACCTAATGCCTTTGCTTTTCGTCTATTTCGCTCTTGTGCCCGTCATTGCAGTCGCGCAATATGAGCAATCTCCGCCGTCGCGGACCGATAGTTCAGATAAAAACGAGGGCCCGCGACCGCCCGCGAAAAAGGCCGACGAACCCTCGGCCGAGGAACAGCTCTGGTCAAAGCTCAAAGGCATTCCTGTAGGACCTTTCACGCTTGATCTGGGTGCGGCTTTAAGACTGCGGGGCGAGCTGCTGGACAACTTCAACGTCAAGAACTTCGGTGACGGCTCCGGCGACCAGATACTTCTCGAAAGAGCGCGGCTAGAGCTGGGCTTACATTTGATGGAGGGTTTTCGACTCTTTTTACAGGGGCAAGACGCTCACGAGCTCGGATGCGACTTCTCGGATGAGGATTTCCAGAACGGATCGCCCTACAACAACCTCTTTGATCTTCGCCAGGCCTTTCTCGAATGGACGCAAATAGGCGGCACGCCGGTCGGCTTCAAGCTCGGCCGACAATCGATCGCGTTCACTGACAACCGCCTCATGGGACCGGGCGAATGGGGAAACGTGGGTCGATATACCTGGGATGCCGCGGCATTGACCTGGCGCTCAGAAATTATGGACTTCGATCTCTTCTACGCGTTCCGCGTCCAGTACGACCCCACGGGTTTTGACTACCGTCACTTCGACTACGACCTGCTCGGGCTATTCTCAACCTTGCCGGTGGAGATGGTGAGGCTTCACGCGTTCTACTTTCTTCAAATGAATAATTTTCCATCCGATGAAGATGAATCCCCCTTGGGTTCGTTTCACCGTCATTCACCGGGTCTTTCTTTGGAGGCGGCGTTTGATCCCGGGCTCGACCTCAGCTTGGGTCTCATTCCTCAGTTCGGCGAATGGGGCGACAATTCCGTGCTCGCGCTCGGTGGCTACGCCGCGCTCGGATACACGGCACCGGTATACGGGAAACCGCGCATCGGGCTTCATTACGCCTACGGGTCCGGCGACTCGAATCCAAACGACACGACAACACGGACCTTCGACGGAATTTTCGGCGCGGTCGATAAATACTACGGAAGGATGAACCTATTCGCTTGGATGAACCTGCATGACCTACAGGTCGCTTTTTCAGGCGCGCCGGTTCGATTTATAGATATCACAACCGACTATCACTTGTTTCTTCTAGTCGACCAACGCGACGCTTGGTACTACGCCAACGGCAAGCCTCAGCGTCAGGATCCAAACGGCGCTCGCGGACGGATCATCGGTCACGAGGTCGATATCGTCGCGATAGTCAAGGCAACGCGGCACGCGCAGTTCCAGGCCGGTTACGGGCTGTTTATCCCCGGAGAGTTTATAAGGAATACCGGTTCCGATGATCTCGCGCACTGGGGCTTCGTGCAGGGAAGCTACGACTTGTGAACCGAGCGCGCGACCAAAAGGAGTTATGAGCGTGACGTTAGTAAAAACCTACTCGACCGTTATTGTCTCGGCCGCGCTACTGCTCGCCCTCTCTATTTTTGCTATTTTTTTGTTTCGCCCGAAGCCCGCGGCCGCGGGCCGGATCGCGATGGCGGTGGAGTTCACGAACCATGCCGCCGCGGCATATATCGCCCAGGACAAGGGTTGGTACAAGGCGCGAGCCGTGAACCTATCCTCCTATACGAGCTACGCGACGGGCATGGCGCTCAGCTCGGCTCTGGCGCGTGGGGAGATTCAAGTGGCTTACATGTGCCTGGCTCCGGCGATCAACGCGTACGCCAACGCGAGAGTGCCTCTTAGAATCGTCGCGGGTACCCACAAATACGGTTACGCGCTGGTCGTGAACCCCAAAAGGGTCAGCAAGGTCGAAGAGCTCGTCGAGCCGGGTGTTCGCGTGGGCTGTGTTCGCGAGGGCGGGGCGGTCGACGTATTGATGAATCGCGCCATCGATTCGTATCATTTGGACCGAGAGAAGATGCTCGGCAAGGTGCGGCGCGCGAGCCCGCCGAAGCTGTTGATCGCTGTCAAGGCGGGTCAGCTCGACGCGGCATTTTTACCCGAGCATTGGGCGAGCATGGCCGAGGATCTCGGATTCAGGATGTTGCTCACCGCGCGCGATATCTGGCCGGGGATGCAGGGAAGCGTTTTGATAGTCAACGACGAGCTCATCCGCGATAACCCCGGGCTGGTCCGCGAGCTGGTTGCCGTCAACCAGCAGGCCACGCGCTGGATCAACGCGAACCCGGAAGAGGCCGCTCGCGCGCTGGCGAGGGTGCTTTCGCTGAGCGACGAGAAGTTCATGCTTGCCGATCAGGCTAAAGGAAAATCAAATCTCAAGATGAGCCCCGAGATGATGCTACGTTCCATGGGACGACTCGAATACACCTCTGCGATCTCGCTGAAAGATGTGCAGCAGGTCATCGAGTACACCGCGAGGCTCGGCTACATCGAGAAATCGTTTTCCGCAGAGCGAATAGTAGACACGAGGTATATGCGATGAGCGAATCGATTCCGCCACCTCGCAACCTCTGGGGCGCGGTTCCCATAGCGTCGGCATTAGCGCTATGGGAGATCGTGGCGCGTTTTGAGCTGGTTCCGGGCGATGCCTTCTTGCCGCCTTTTACAGCGGTCGTTCGGGAGATATACGCGCTCGCGGTAACGGGGGTGTTGGCGCAGAACTTTCTGCCCAGCCTGAGGCGCGTCTTGATCGGTCTCGTCGCTGGAGCCGTCGTCGGGATTTTCGTCGGTACCGCCATGGGATGGAAGAGACAGGTGGGCAGCGCGTTGGGTCCGCTCATCAGCCTGATCTATCCGATCCCGGCGCTCGGATGGCTGCCGTTGCTCATGATCTGGATCGGCATCGACGAGCTATTGCCCATAACTATCGTCTTCATCTGCTCTTTCTTTCCCATCTGTTACACCACCGCCGCGGGAATCAAAAACGTCGATCGCCGGTATGTACGAGCGGCGCGCTCACTCGGTTCTTCGGAGCCGCGTATTTTGGCGACCGTTGTTCTTCCCTTGGCTCTGCCCGCCATCTTTACCGGTCTTCGCCTTGAGGCGGGAATGGCTTGGAGAGTCATCATCGCCGCGGAAATGGTGGCGATACCGACGGGCATCGGCGCCTTGTTGATGAGGTCGGAAAGCCTGGTTCGCGTGGACACCATCATCGCCTGCCTGATGGTGCTTTCTGTCATGTGTTTTCTGTTCGAAAGAGCCATCCTCTTGTTGGAGCGAAAAACGACCGCGGGTTGGAGGTAGCGTGGGCAAGGTCGAGCTTAGAGAGATCCGCAACTTCGTCTGTCAGGGGACGAACCTCGAGATACTGCCCGGCGAGCTGCTCGTGTTGCTCGGTCCCAACGGCGCGGGCAAGACGACCTTGCTCAACGTCATCGCCGGTTTGATCTCGTACCGGGGCCACGTGCTGTTCGACGGCGAGAAGGTGGACGGGGTGCCGGCGCGCGATAGAAAGGTTGGCTACGTTTTTCAAGACCTGGTGCTGTTTCCTCATCTAAGCGCGGGCCGCAACATCGCCTACGGACTACAAACAGCGGGATGGGCCAGGGACGAGCAAGACAAGCGGGTCGACGAGCTATTGGATCTATTCAAGATTGCGCACCTTCGATCGAGGTATCCCGCCACGCTCAGCGGCGGAGAGAAGCAACGGGTTGCGCTCGCAAGGGCTCTGGCGCCGCGTCCGAGGCTTCTGCTTTTGGACGAGCCGTTCAATAGCCTCGACCTGCAGACCACCGGGTTTTTGAGGACGGAACTGAAACAACACCAGCGCGAATTCGCGATGACCACGCTTTTCGTCACCCATGACCTGAATGAAGCGGAGCTTTTGGCGGACCGCATCGCCGTCATGTTGGACGGCCGCATCGAGCAGATCGGAAAGCCGAACGATATTCTATTTTGCCCCCGAGGGGAGAAGATTTTGGAGTTCATCGGCACGCCGAACATCCTCGAATGCGACTCTGTTCGCCACGTCACGAACGGATTGCTCGAGGCGAGGTGCAACGGCTTGAATCTGCTCGTCGCGCACAACGGTGAGGCGTTCGATCGCATCTCGATTCTACCGAGGGACGTGGTTGTTTTATCTCATAAACCGAATAACAGCGTGAATGTTTTTACCGGCCGGCTGCGAGAAATCATCGCGTGCGCCGGAACCTCCCGGGTTATAGTTGAGACCGCCGGCTGCCGGCTGGTGGCGGAATTACCGAAGGAGCACGCACAAACCGGGCTTGGCCGCGACAGCGAGGTCTTCGTCGAGCTGGCATTGACCAAGCTTCGGCCGTCTTATACGGAGCGTCTATAGGTTTCAATGACGATGGAGACGCCATCCAGAGCATCGGATCGAGACGCAGATGGCCTGAAGACGGGATGTCAGAAGGTCTGTTCAAACTGAAGTGGGTCTAGGCCACTGTCCGGCGGGCCTCGAGCACGATTTGCGCCACGTCCATTACTCTGACTTCGCTATCCATATCTTCGTCTTTGAGCGCGTCTTCCAGCATTTTTTTACATATGGGGCAAGCCACGGCGATCACATCGGCGCCTTGTTCGCGCGCCTCTCTGACGCGGTGTCTGGCCGAGCTGTCTCGACCTGAGCCGAGCATGTCCGTGAAGTAGTTGCCGCCGCCTCCGCCACAACAAAGAGCGTTATTCATATTTCTGTTCATCTCGACCAATCGTAGGCCCGCTATTGACTGCAAAACAGCCCGCGGCTCTCGATACAGGCCGTTCCATCTCCCGAGATAGCAGGGATCGTGGTAGGTGACTCTGGCGTCAAACGACCCCTCGGGTTTCGTATGCTTGATAATGCTATGCAGAATTTGCGTGTAATGATAGATCTCAAAGGCGCCGCCCAGCGTGGGGTAGGCGTTTTTCATGACATTAAAAGCATGGGGAGAAAGAGTGATTATTCGGCGTATCCCCGACTTTTTGAATTGCTCTATATTGCTTTTAGCAAGATGCCTCGCGAGCTCCTGTTCACCGAGAGCCTGTACGTCGTTGCCGTCGCTCTTCTCGTTTTCGCCCAGTATTCCGAATGAAATACCCGAATCCTTTAGCATGGACGCGACCGCTCGGGTCATCGGTATTGCCGATTCATCGAAGGATCCGACGTCGCCCACGTAAAAAAGATATTCATGGCCGTTATATAAGGGTACCTCTAGGCCCTCGGCCCAGTCGCTTCTTTCAGACTGCAGCTTTTGGAAAGGGTTCCCCCTCATATTTATCTCTGTCAGGTAGTTTCTGATCGAGCGCGGAAGCTTGCCGGCATTCACCATCTCTTCCCTGGCCCCTATGATCATGTCGACGAGATAGTTTTTTATTTCCGGAATACCGCAAGCCTCCACGCAGTTTTTACAGGTCGCGCAAGAAAAAACTATCTCCTCGAGCCTCTCGCCCGCCTCGATATCGCCGTTGCGCCAGGCCCGCACGAGCCACAGCCTGCCCCCGGGCGAATAGCTCTCGAAACGAAACTTGAGATAAGACGGACAGTTGATCTCTATGAAGTTCGTGGGCAGCTTGCACCATCCACAGCGGAAACAGCGGTGTAGAAGTTCTTCATACCTCATTCGTCCACCTCCCAATTTCCCGGATTCAATATTCCCTTGGGGTCAAGGGCGGCTCGTAAACGATTCATCAACTCGAATGTATTGGGGTCCATGCGCTTGATGATTTCCTTTTGAGCCGGCGCTTCAGCCTTCCAGGGAATGCCGCCGAGATCGAGCACCAGCCGGTTGGTCTCGTGAAGCGCCTTGCCGGCTAAAGCCACTTCCGCCTCAACCGCCCGATTAAAGGAATAGGTATAGGAAAACATCATGCAGTGGCCGCCCACGACTCGCGCTCCCATGAGAGTATTGATGCTGAATTTTTCCGCCACCTGAACTCCGAGAGTAAATGCATTGCCCAAGAGCTCGATCGGCATGATCGCACCCACGTATTCGAATCCTCCCCCCTTGCGTTCGTCAGCCGCCCGGGTGAGCTCGGGATTCGGTGCTTTCAGCATATCGGTTTTTGCCCCGGGAGGCGTGGGCACGAACGCGCCGGTTTTCTCGTCCAGATACTTTTTGACCGAAGCGCGGATGATGTTCTTTTTCCAGTACAACTCCTGCTTTGAATCCGCTCCGTAATTGATCAGCACCATGGGAAATATCCGTGTTCTACCGAACATGTAGCCCACGGTGACCGTGATATCCTCCGCCAGCAGCGTACCCGTGAGCCTATGGATGATGTCCGGAACCGACTCGACGCCTTCGGTGATGAACACCCGCGCGTCGTTAAAAGGTCGGTCCGGATACAGCTTGACCGCCAGCTTGGTGACCACCCCGGTCGTTCCAGCCCATCCGATGAAGAGCCCGCATAGGTCCGGCAGGGGCGCGCGCGAAAACCAGTAGGGCGATGCGGAGCACGATCCGGTTGTGACGATTTCTCCGGTCGGCAAAACGACCTCCAGGCCGTTCAACATCTCCGAATGAAATCCCCCGGTCTGCGAAAGGTGGCCGGATCCGTGAATCAGCACATTGCCGGCGATGGTGGCGATGGGCGGCGCGTCCGGCACCGAGTGTTTGAGCGCCGGATGATTCCTTTTGAGATAGGCTTGGAGCATGCCCTCTGATGCGCCCGCCTGCACCACGGCATAGCGGCTGATCTCGTTCACTTGCAGGATCCGGTTCATCCGCTTCATATCCATGATAATGCCGCCCTTGAGCGCCCTGGTCAGCCCGGACAGAACCAGACCCGCTCCCATGGGCACGACCGGCATTCCCTCTCGGTTGGCCAGAAGCACCACCTTTTGCACCTCCGCGGTGGAGTCGGGCATCACCACGAAATCCGGGTTCGCGGGCGGCATGGTGCCCATATCGCGGGAATAGATAAACAGCTCCTCCGGCCGGTTCGATACGAATTGCGATCCGACGATTTGTTTGAGCTCCGTATAAATCTTTTCCATTATAATACTCTCTTGTGTTCTATTCGCCCAAAGCGAGATGGCAGAGGTCGCTCATCATTATCGGAGTTATTCCGCGCTCCGCCACCAGGTCCTTCAGGGTAAAAAAACAGGCGGGACAGTTAAAGACGCAGTATTGCGCTTGCGCCTCCAGCATATCCTCGATGTTCTTCTGCTGCAGATCGTCCGCGAGATCGTCTTTCTGTTGTGCCTGTATGGTGCCGGCGCAGCATAGGGCGTTTCCCCCATCGTACTTCCGCTTGACCCGCTCGGCGCCTATAAGGGAAAAGATATCGTCGACCCAGTGCTCGGTTTCCGGTATCAGACGATTGGAGCAGGGCCGCTGATACGCGACTTTTGCCTGTAAAGGCCGTACGTGATCTTTTAGTTCAGTAAGCCTTTGAGTCAGGTATTCGAAAAGATGGATGGGCTTGAACGGAACGTCGATACCGAAAGCGGGAGCGAGATGAGTGTACGTGCCGTAGCACTCATCGTGAAAACAGACGAATTCGTCGGTCCCGCTTTCATCCAGATAGTGTTTCTTGATATTTTCGATCATCAATGGAAGCCGCTCGCGAATAGCGGAATTTCTCGCGAAGTGAAGCCACATGATGTTGCAAAACACGTCATACCCTCCAAAAGTCGACGCGCCCTCGAACAGCCGTCCGCGGATGGTATATCGCAGCAGGGGAAAGGCACACATGTTCACCAAGGGCGGCTTGAGCTTCTCGGGCCTGCTCCGTCCGCGAGGCCTCATGACCACGAGCTGCTGCTCGGTCAGCGGGGTGGGGACCGGCCGTGTATTGTGCTCTTCCTGGCGCTCCACGATCATGTAGAACGGGTGATTGCCGCGGCGGCAGTACTCCTCGCAGGCGTAACAAGTCACGCAATCTTCGAGGATGCGCGACGGTTCGCCCTTTATCAGCTTTCCCCATTGCTCTTTGGCCTCGGCCAAGCTCAAGCTCATGTGTTGGCACTTCATCAAGCACTCAATAGACGGGCATTTTTCGCACGTTTTTGTATTGAATTTCAAGGTAACCATCTCAAAACGTCCTTTCATTCAACAATCGTTTATCGCCCGGCATTTTAACTAAAAAACCGCGTAGCTTAAAATCGCCTCGGCATGAACGGTTGTCGAGTCAAATAAGGGAATTTTAGTGTCCTTATCCCTGAGCAACAGAGGAACTTCGGTGCAGCCCAGGATACACCCGTCTGCGCAGCGAGCGGCGAGCTTGTCGATGATTGCCACTATCCTACCCCTTGGGCTTTCTCACGTTGATTCGGGTATAGATCTGTCGAGCCGTGTACAGAGCGGCCAGCGGATTGTGAGCCAACACCCGATCCTTGACCGCCAAAACCGTAACCGGCGCTTCCGAGTGTTTTATAAACAACGTATCGTCCCCGACACATAAGCCTAATAGAACGTTGAGATCGCATTTCTCTTGGTTGAGCAACAGCGCCTGTCCGATAGGATTGCACATGGGCTGGCGAAAACCCGGTACGATCTTTTCTTCCTCGGGCAGTTGGACATCATCGGAAGTAAGCGCGCCGTTCATGCAACACACCGACACGACCTCAAACCCCTCGTTTATCAATAGATTGGTAAAAAGCTCCGCTTCATTGGAAAGCCCCACGCAGAACGCGAGACCGATCTTGCGGTAACCCCGGAGCTTGGCGTATAGAACGGTCTCTTCGACGCGCGTCAGCTTACCGTAATCCTTCCAGGTCCGCGCCACATCCTGCGCCATTTTTCTCTTCGTGGGATCCTCGAGCTCTTGCTTCGCTCGCTCGATGATTTCCGGCTTTTTGACCGTGGGACAGAAATCGGGCGCTTGCTTGAGGTCGCCGACGAAACAGCCTTTCTTCGGGCAGTAGCTACACAGAACCTTTTTTTTATCCATGAATTATCTCCTCGAGAGCGGCAGGCCCAAATATCGGTATAAAAAGCAGGTAACGCGCGATTCGGTAGCGATCGCTGAAAACCGCTTTCCGTGGCTATCCTGGGAGCCGTCGCTTTCAACTTTCTCAGTACACCTTAACGTTGCAAAAATTCCGTCGGCGTAAACCGCTTTCGCTCGCGAAAAACAGCGCGAAATAAGGGCGTGCTCACTTTTTTTGGACCTCACTTAGGGTGCACTAAGCTCGGCTCCAAAAAAAGTTCCGCGCGCCCTTATTTCATCGCTTTTTTCGCGTTTCCGCTCGACGTTTTTTGCAACGTTAAGGTACATCCTCTCGACGTCTTTACTAGAAAAGCCTATTTTTCTCAAACCACTTGAGTATTGATGCTTAACAAAATCTGAATCACATCGAGGCCCCGCCTTGTTACGTTCCGGCAGGGTCACGGCGGTCGCGATCTATTTTGGCGTCGCCGATTTATGATTGACGTCGCGAGCCTCTAAAATGCACCGAACTCCGCCACTCTTTTTCCCTAAAATTCCTTCTTTACGGCGTTACGATATAACCATGGACTCTGCGGGAATTTGAAATTCTAACATTCCTAGAATCTTGTTTATATCCCGGATCACTTGATATTACGTCAATTTGAATAAATTAGTGGCGTTCTTCCAAAAGATTTTATCCTGGTCGTCCCGGCTCAGACCCAAATCCTTCACGATATCGATGTGAGCCTTTGGGGAGACGTCAACAAAGGGATAATCGCTTCCAAAAAACACCCGGTCGACGCCGAGCACCTCGATACATTGCTTAATGCCGGGCGCCGAAAAACCCATAATATCAACGTTTATGTTTTTCTTTAGGTAACTACTCGGCTTTTCTTTGCAAACCGCTTTAACGCTTACGACGTCTCCGAACAGTGGGTAGCCTAGCTCGTAACGGAAATCCAGTCGACTGATCAGATTGATTATCCCGCCGCCCATATGAGGCAATACCAATTGTAGATTCTTATAGCGGTCAAATACGCCGCAGCAAAACAAGCTGGAGACACTGACAACCGTATCAAAGGGCCTTCCGATCGATTCCCACAGGTCATATCGGTTTTCTACTATTTGCTCGTAACCTATGGGCTTATTTGGAGGATGAATGTAAATCGGGATCTCCTTTGACTCCGCGTATTCCCACAAGGGCTCCAGCGTTTCAGAATCCAAGAAATCCCCGCGCCAGCTTGTGCCGATGTTTATCCCTTTCGCGCCAAGGTCATTGATACAGCGTTCGCATTCCGCGATGCTGTTTTTTGAAAACGGATTCACCATCGCCATAAATGCGAGCTTGGACGGATATTTCTGAACCGTCTCGGCGTATTCATCGTTCCAATCTCTCGTCCACTGGTCCATTTTATCATCCGCGACCATTGCGCCGAACATCTCCAATCCCATGGAAAAACTCAATAGGCTTAGCGTCACCCCGGCTTCGTCCGTCACCTGAATTTGATCATCGATGTTATGAATCGCGGAAGAATAGTGACGATGAATATCAATAACTCGAGTTGTATCGGCGTTGTTCGAATCGACCGAGATGCCTGAGGCATCTGAGTCACCGGAATCACCCGAAGCGGAACATTTAGAACCACAGCCCACAGACCCTAATGCAATCACACCGGCAGTAGCTATTGTTTCCGATAAAAACGTCCTACGGGAGATTTCTTCCGTAGGGTTTTCGGAAGGATTAGAGTTGATGATTTCGGTTTCATTCCGGAAAATATCCTTTTTTTTCACGGCTCTTATCTACTTCCTTTATTTTAACGTTGCAAAAAAACCGTCGGCAGAAACCCCTTAGTTAGCGCCGTTTTCCTCGCGAGCTATTAACTCGGCCGTGGCTTGAGAGAGCACGATCGCCGACGAGCTTTGCATGGAACGGAAATAGCGGACAAAACGCTTCGGCTCATCCGCTTGTACGGTCTGCAAATTCATGGCCCAGCGAAAGCCTATGGGTTGGTAAAGCAACTGCGCTTTCACCTGAATCGACTCGGGCTCAGCCGAAAGAGGCGCGCGATATAGCACCCGGTGGCTCCCATCCACGAAGGTATCGTCCTCGGCCGCCATGCCGCGCGTTGCGATCTCTGGGTTTGCCGAGGCTTTGTCAAAACCGACTGGAAGAACGCGGTTATCCTTGAGATACCGGACGCCCGATAGCAGCGCGGTGGTCACGGCGCCGGCGTGGTCGGCCATAATCGACTCGTAGATTTGAACCTTATCAGCGCTATCGACCAGCGAGTAGTGCGGCTCAAAGCGGCTCGCATCCGCGTCGTTGTCGTTTCCGGAAATACTGCCGTCCGGATTCAAGGCCCCTGATTCGAGCAAAACCGCCCCTCGGTCGTCGCTCACGGTCACGTGTAGCCAAACCCGGCGGGAAGGGTAGGCGGTGGGTAGCTTATGCCCCGCTAGGTTGTTTACGCTGACCTCGGCCACGGCGGTGTTGCCGTCGAGTTTCACGCCGGCGATTTGTACGGTTGCCGCGGCGCTCTGCAGGTGACCGGCGGTACGGCCCGACGCCGCGATAAGCTCGTGAGGCAAGGCCTCAACACCGCATTCGCTTCGGTAACGGTTCAAAAGCCGAGGCATAAAGAAGTTGCCCCCTTGAAAAACGTGTCGGGCCAACTCCTCCCGCGGTTGGCCAAGGACGCTGCTGATCGCTACAGGTTCGCTCTCAACCGGCATGTGACAGGATTGACAGCTTTCTTGATCCGCGTAGTCGCTATGCTTCCACTCGAGGTAAGGCACCTGTTCAGGCAACCGACCGACCACCTTGCCGTCGGGGCCCAGCGCCCGCGTAAAGAGGGTGTGGCAGGTCGCGCATACCTCTGAACGTTCAAGATGGGTCGACTGAACCGGTTGAAAGGCCGAGGCGGACCGCATAATCCGTGTAAGACCGGGTTGCACTTCGAAGGGCCCGAAGACCGAACGCTCGTCCCAAGGCCGGCTGGTATCCACGACAAAGCCGCCGTTGAAGCTGCGGTCGGCGCCGAGTCTATCCGAGGTGATTTGGTGGCATAGCGAGCACGACACCCCATCGATGGCAAGCCGCGCCTCGTCTGCAGCCTCGGCTTCCCGCGCGAGGTTGGCGAACACGGCGCCCATGGCGCCGGAAGCCTTGGCCTGGTAGCGGGCCATCGGCATGTGACAGGCGGCGCACTCGTCCTGGATCTCGGCGGCCGCCGAAGGATGCGCGACGGTCTCACGGCGCACCGAGGCTTGCCAGTAGGGATCGCGCGCGGCATTGGCCATCATCGTGGAACGCCAACTAAAACCGAAAGAGACGTCCTCGCCGGCCGGGTTGGTGAGACCGTTGTGGCAAGCGAGACAGGAATCCGACCCCGCGAATAAGGGCTCATTCGCGCTAACGCGCGATACGTAAAAGCACGCGATCAGGGATGTCGTCGTAATGATGAATTTGGCATTCATGGCGATTCTCCTCTACCAGCCCTCGAACAGCGAGCCGTCGTACCAATCCCATAGTAGATACATCATAAAATAGGCGTTGCGCTCGCTGACCTGACTCACGGGAATTCGCACACCGGCAGCGGCGAGCACGTGCTGGCGTTTGCTGAGCGTAGCCTGAAGCTGGGGCACCAAGTCCCATTGAATCTCGGCCTCGTCTTCGAACTCACGCGCGCCGAGCAGCTCGATCATCGGGCTGAAAGGGCGTCCGAGACGGGTGAACGAAAAGCTGGTACCGACGACTGCTCGCCAAAAAAGCTCGTGCGAAGCTTTGTCCGGGTCCGTGGATAACTCGGCGCCGACCTGTCCCTGGATAAAGCTGTCCGCGGGCAATGCTTGGCCAATCGCGAAAAAAGGCTCCAGGATGGCTACGCCTTTACCGAGGCCCCGGTCCTCTCGTCCGGTCGGCAAAACCGCCTCGAGCGCGGCTGAGGCGATGGAACCCGTGTGGTGACTAAAGAAAAGAGCCCATTTTGTAGCCAGCACCACATCGCCCAGCCCCCCGGTCCAACCCTGTTGCTCGAGTTGATTAAAACCGACCGGTAGGACCACCTCGGCCGCACCGCGGGCGCCGATTCGGGTTTCGTAGATGAGCTGATTGAATACGGCATTCTGGCCTTCCAGCGCTACCGAGGTCGATACCGCGGCCTCATCCTCGGGGTATGCTTTGGAGGTCACAAGCGGTCGCGGAAAGTTGAGCTCACCGCGCGGCCAGCAGCTCATGTCGCCGCAAAACCCGCGGACGTAATCGAGTGTCCTTTGGATCTCTTCCTCACTCAGCTCGTCGCCAAAGGCGGGCATGAGCCTATCGAAATCCCGAACCGGACCTCCCTCTTGAACGATTGTGCTCCAATCGGCGTCCGGTTCGCGCGTCGCAAAACTGCAGTCGGTGAAATCAGGAGTAGCCACGTCAAAACCCGTGGCGTAGCGGGCCGCGCCTCGACCATCCACGCCGTGGCAACTGGCGCACGCGTCCCGGTAGAGCTGTTGTCCGCTGAGGTACGGGCGAGGCACGCTCGGCCGCGCCGCCTTGGGCTTCGCGCCGAGCGCGAGCGACGCGCCCCAGAGGACGGAGCCGGTGGCTAACAGGAGTAAAATAGCAGTTCGACATTCGATCATACCACCTCCTTTTCTTCCATCACATGCGTTACGCGTATCGACGCTCGCCAAAGATCGCCGTGCCGACGCGGACCATAGTCGTTCCCTCTTCGACGGCCACCTCGACGTCGTCGCTCATACCCATGGAAAGCTCACCCAGAGCATAACGCGTCGCCAGTTGCCTGAGCGTTCGGAACCACGGGCGGTTCAGCTCGGCGTCGTCGACAGCGGGGGGGATCACCATCAAACCCTGCAGGTTTAGTGCCGGCGTGGATCGTACCGTTTCGACCAAACCCGGAAGCTCTTCGAGCGCGCAGCCGGCTTTTTGCGGCTCCCCCGCTACATTGACTTGGATCATGACATCCAACCTTCGGCCCAACACTTGCGCGCGGTGACCGAGCGTTTGGGCAACGCGCACCGAATCCAGCGCATCGACCGCGCATCCGATGCGCGCCGCCTCCTTGGCTTTGTTCTGCTGCAAATGTCCTATAAACCGCCAGCGGATATCCGCCAAGTCCTCCAATTGGGACGATTTGGCCGCCAACTCCTGCATGTAGTTCTCGCCGAACTCGCGCTGACCCGCCGCGTAAGCGGCGCGAATCGCCGTATGAGGGTGGCCCTTGGCCACGGCTAAAAGCCGTACGGACTGTGCCGAACGCCCGGCCTTTTCGCATGCCCGCTCTATCCGCTCGCGTACTTCCGCAAGCCTTTGCGCGACCTCACTGGCGTCTATCTCATCATTCATGGCCACCTGAATAAAATTCCGGCATGTTCCATAAGCGCTATCGTGTGCGCTGCCGGTAGACCGAAGAGGTTAGAATAGGAACCATCAATCCTGGCGGACAAGCCGGCGCCCAACTTTTGTATCGCATACGATCCCGTCTTGTCTAGTGCTTAAAGTTGCAACACGAGCCGCCGGTATTCTGGACCTTCGAACGATACGGTCAGTGCGCGCTTTACCCGGTGCAAGCGTAACTTTTGGGGGACGTATCGATGTACGGTTACGACGGCGGCCAATTCACCCCGCAAAGCCGGCGCCGACCCTGGGGCGATTCTATTCGAATCACCCCAGCGTCCTCGGGCCGGCTTGTCACGTACAGCAAGTACCATCCTCGCCGGCCCTTCGGGCGCGCTCGGTTTTACCGGTGAATTGGCCGCCGACTTGTTCGAGGCCTGAACGCTTACGCGCAAGCGGGCCGTACGGACGATTCGTGACCGATAGAACGGAATTAGTAAGACAACGGACCGAAAGAAAGCTACGATGGTTTCGTTTCAGAATGGTCGAGAGAAGTTTTACGTTATTGACGTAAGAAAGGTATCCAGCGCGGGCTCTATGAATACGGCGATAAAAGAATTTATCGAAACCACGTTTCACGTACCACCGATCGAGGGCGAGGACAAACGCTGCTCGATAAAAGAGGCGATTCAACAGCACGTCAAAGAGCGAATGGCCATCAGCCTTTCCAATGCCGCGAGCGCTTTGGTCAGCCAGCTCGTCAGAGAGTTTCAGGGTAGAAAGCCGGATTTTACGCTGATCACATCGGGTTTAACCCTGCAGATGCTCGCGCTGGTGCAGCAAAAGCTCGTGCGTAAGGCGGTCGCCTCTTTCGCGGGCATTTCCTATCCAAGCCCTCGACCCTGCCCGATAATACAAAACAGGTATGGGTCGCGTGATCTCGAAATTGAGAACTGGACGATGCTCACGATTACCGAGAGACTGCTCGCCGGCGCCATGGGATGGGAGGTTATCCCCACGCGCTCGCTGATCGGTAGCTCGATGGAAATAGACAATGCAGACTTTTTTAAAGTCATCGACAACCCCTTCGACTCTCAAGCCAAAATAGGATTACTAAGCGCCTTGCGGCCGGATATCACTTTGATACACGGTGCGGTCGCGGATCGCAGCGGCAATACCGTGCTAACCTATCCCTTGGTAGGGGATGCTTTCGGGGCGTGGGCCGCGAAAAAAGGCGTCATCGTTAGCGTGGATAAAATCGTCTCAACCGAAACCATTCGGAGATATTCCCACCTCGTTCGCATCCCCTCGTACATGGTTTTGGCGGTTTGCGAAGCTCCTTTCGGCATTCATCCGGGAGGCGTTACGCCACACGGAATGCCGGGTTTCGAGGCCTATTATCCTGATTACGATTTCATCACGAAGCTAAACGATGCCGCGATGGACGAAAAAGCTTTCGACCGCTGGGTTCACGAGTGGATATTGGATTGTCCTGATCACGACGCCTATCTCGCCAAGTTGGGTTACGAAAGGCTTTTTGCTTTACAGGGTCAATCGCATCCAAACGCGTGGGAGGCCGAGGCGAGCGCCGAGGCTTCGAAGGTGGATTTTGAAAAAGCCGCGAATGCCTTGGAACGGCTGGTTATTGCCGGCTCAAAAATAATAGCCGATCGATGTATTTCAAAAGGATATCGCACGATTCTCGGCGGCATCGGTTTGCCCAACCTCGCGGCTTGGCTCGCGGCCTATCGCCTCGGAAAAGGGGACCATTCCGTCGATCTTGTGGCCGAGATCGGCATGCTGGGGCATCTTCCCAAGCCGTCGGATCCAACCGCTTTTGGCTTTCATCACATGCATTCGTCTAAGCTGCTGGCCAACCTCGATGCCCTGCTCGGGGTCATCGTTACGGGATCCGGTAGTCGATGCCTCGGCGTTTTGGGAGCGGGTCAAATCGATCGATTCGGAAACGCGAACTCGACGAAAATCAGCAACGAAATCTTTTTGGTCGGGTCCGGAGGAGCGAATGATGTCGCGACTTCCGCCCAAGAGACTATCGTCGTCATGAGCGCGACGAAAGATCGACTGGTGGAAAAAGTGCCCTATGTCACCTACCCGGGAGCGCGAATAAAGACCCTGGTCACGGAGTACGGGATCTTCGAAAAACAACCGGGACGCGATGCCTTTGCGCTGACCGCTTATATCCCTTCCCAACCATCGGAAACCGAAGCGCAATCTCTAGCCAAGCTAAAGGACCATGTCGGATGGTCGTTGGAAATCGCGCCCGCGTTGGATCGCGTCGCGCCGCCCGATCAGGACACGCTGACGTTGCTCAGGCTTTTCGATCCCAGAGGATACTTCGTCGGGGAATAAGTTATCGGCGGATTTTTTGCAACGTTAAGGTGTACTGTCACCTTGCCGCATAGCCTCGATAAAACGCTCGGCTTCTTGAAGGTTGGTTACGAGCCATAACGGACGCCCTTGAAAAGGCTGTAAATCAACACAGGCGGTGGGACACCCGGTCACTACCAGTGTCCCCTCTGTGGAGACATCCTCATACGACACCAATTCAACTCGTCCTTTCAACCGTTCCTTGATCAAAGCCACGGCTTTCACCCGATCATACTCAGGCTTACAGCCCCCGCAGTACTTCAACCCGATCTTGCGGCTCTTCATCGTGATTTCAGGAAACGATACAGCCGTGCATAGACGCAAGTGGACACGCCTTTCAACGGTCTTCGATTCACAATAACGTGTCGCGGAATAGCAATCTTCAGCTTAAGTGGTCCCCCTTTTCAATTCCGCACAGCTCTTTCGCCAACCTTTGTTTTTCTTTTATGTTGATCCTTCGGCTAATCATGATCCGTTGCGCCTGAGGCGACCCGGCGCCGTGCATCGATTCGGCGAGATACCCGACCGCCGCCGTGCCTAGTGTCAGGTTTTCTATCAGCCTTAGCATACGCAGCCGATGTTCCGTCGGGACGTCAGCCTTGCCTTGATAAAACTTCTTGAGCCATTTACCGATATCCGGAGAATCAAAATCCGCCGCCGAGGGAAGCGTCACCATTAACCCTCCCGCGATATCCTGCGCCAGCCTCGCGATCAGATAGGGGAAGCGAGTCACGTTGTGTTTGCTGACGTTGGCCAGAAGCACGTCAACCAGATAGGTTCCACAGGCCTCTTTGTGTCCTTCCGCGGCACAAGAGATGCTGCCGCAGTAAAGGGTTTCGTTAAGATGATTCATCTCCACGATCTTATCTTTTATATGGGACGCATTCTCGACGCCGTTATATTCCGCAATGCTTTGGGCCGCGCCGATCAATACATCACCCACGCCGCTCTTACAGGCGTAGCTCTGACGATGGTAAGCGGCGAAGTTTTCAACCAGCTCAGTGGTAAAATCATATTCTTTGTACATAAACACGCGGTCCCACGGGACGAAGACCTTGTCGAATATCACCAAGGCTTCGTGACCGCCGTAATGCATATTGCCCCTGTCCATGGTCATTCCTTCTGTCTTTCGAGTATCACAGGACTGGCGGCCCATGATATAGGTAATGCCCTTGGTATCGCTGGGAACAGCAAAAGAAATCGCGTAATCTTTGTCCTCTTTTCTCATCGTAATAGTCGGCATTGTAATGATCTCGTGCGAATTTACCGCGCCTGTTTGATGATTCTTATTTCCCGATACCACGATGCCGTCCGGTCTCTCTTCCACCACGTGCAAAAACAAGTCTGGATCCTTCTGCTTGTGAGGCGGAAGCGATCTATCTCCCTTCGTATCGGTCATGGCGCCACAACAGGTCAGGTCGTTTTCTTGTACATACTTGAGGTATTTTAGAAAACGCTTGTTGTACTCGGTACCATACTTCGCATCGATATTATACGTTGTAATAGACAACGCGTTCAGGGTATCCATGCCCACGCAGCGCTGGAAACAGCATCCCGTCCGCATGCCTAAAAGCCGACCCATTTTGGTTTTCTTCACCAGATCCCCCGTATTCTGGTGTATATGGCAAAAGCGATTGGTTTTCTTTCCCGTGATGTGCGAGGTCGCGGTCATGAGATCTTCGTGTTCCGGTCTATGCGCGAGCTCGTAGGTCAAAGCAACCGCGTTCATCGAAGGGCGTATAATTGGATCGTCGACAACGTTCTCAACTCTCTTCCCAAACATCCAGACATTAAGTTTCAGCTTTCTTAGACTTTCTTCATACTGCTTCGCGTTCATCATCGCCATCAGACACCTCCTATATATTGATTAATAGCTTCACTCAAAGCCAGCAACCGCTTTTAATTAACACCGGATGCTCGCGCTGCATCGGTCTCAATGCTCATTAATCCGGGAGCGCTCCCAGATTCGGCCTATATACCACAAATTATTCGTGATTTCCTCTTCAATATTGTCAAGCCCCGATTTCTCAGCCGCTTCGGTCGTAACAATCTAAGAGCGTGTTTAATATGCGTTATCGACTAGGAAGAGTCACCGCACTTGCAGCGAAAGCAATCGGAACCCGTCGAGGACCTGCCTATCAATTCACAGGTTTTCCTTTCCCGGTGTTAAGCCCGGACGTTTTCGCGTTCGGCCGACACGGTAACCTAACCCGACGCAAACGCAACTATTCTCAATTACAAACCTTTTCGAATTGCCCTTTAGCGAAATAGGAATGTCGCTCGTTTTTCAATGGCAATGCTCAATAAAAAAAAGGGAGAATTAACGGACGCGAGAGCTTGCGAGTTGCAACCGCGTGGCGTACAGGTGCAATGCGGAATGATGCGAAGAATTTACGGTCGTTTTAGAGGAAAAGCATCGAACCTATCATGATCGCGGTGCCCGACGAGAAGAGATGTCTGAAGCGCGGAATATGCGTTGAAGCTACCGTGGTCGCTTTGACCAGCGGGCAACGGTTTGTTTCGCGTACGAGGTACGGCCCCGCTGCGCTAGCCCGTCTCGGCATCGCCGAGGAGAACAGCGCCGAGCTGGTGTCGTTGACGACCCGAATTGAGGCCGAGGCCGTGATCTCGGCTTAGGTCAAAAGGACGGCCGTGGCCGAGCACAGCGATAGCCCAGTCCCTAGGGACATACGGGCTCTTTGGGAAATAGTAAAAGCTAATTTTTATGAAAATATAAACGAGGATAGAGATGACAACTCATAACACAGGCAATAATTGCGACGATAAAGATTGTGCCGCGCAGAACAAACGTCCCGGCGCGGAGGATCAGGATTTACTCGATCGGCAGGCGCTTCAATCGCGGATGAGCCAAATCAAACACAAGATTTTAGTGCTTTCCGGAAAAGGAGGCGTGGGCAAGAGCACCGTGGCGGTAAACCTAGCGGCGGCTTTGGCCATGGCTGGAAAGCGGGTCGGACTGCTCGACGTCGATGTGCACGGGCCCAGCGTTCCCAAGCTGTTGCATCTTCAGGGCACGCCGATTTCGGGAACCGAGAGCAGCATATACCCGGTAAAAATGCGCTGCGGCGCAAGTATGCTGTACGTGATGTCCATCGATTTTTTAGTTCGTGATCGAGACGCCGCGGTCATTTGGCGCGGCCCTATGAAGTATGGCGCTATCAAACAGTTTTTGAAGGATGTCGAGTGGGGTGATCTCGACTACCTGGTGATCGATTCCCCCCCGGGCACGGGCGATGAGCCGTTAGCCGTGGCGCAACTCATAGAAGACGCGGACGGCGCCGTGGTCGTCACAACGCCGCAAGAGGTGGCGGTGCAAGACGTTCGCAGGTGTGTCGTTTTCTGCAAACAGGTAAGGCTTCCCGTGATCGGAGTGATCGAAAATATGAGCGGCTTTACTTGTCCCGAGTGTGGAAAGAGCGTCAAAATTTTTGGCGCGGATGGGGGGCGGACGATGGCCGAGCAGATGAACGTTCCGTTTTTAGGGGCCATCCCCATAGAGCCCGAGGTCGTTCAATCCGGCGAGAGCGGTACGCCCATCGTGCAATCTCAGCCTCACAGCGAAACCGCAAAGACCTTCGGGCGCATTGTCCGCGTGCTCATTGAACCCGAGCTACGTTCGGCCGAAGCACAGCGCCAGCCGCTGAGAGCGGGAGGCTCAATGAAAATCGCGATACCCGTTACCGGCGGTGTTTTATCCTCTCATTTCGGCCATTGCGAGCGGTTCGTTCTTTTCGATGTGGAAGCTGACGGCAAGACCATCGGTCAGCGGCAAGAACTCACGCCGCCGCCTCATGAGCCTGGCACCTTTCCCAGATGGCTTCACGAGCAAGGCGCGACGATCATCATCGCGGGCGGGATGGGTTCGCGAGCGCAGAGCCTTTTTAGTGAAAATAACATACGAGTAGTGGTGGGCGCCGCAGGCGGCGAGCCTGACGTCATCGTGCAGGAGTTTCTCGATGGACGCCTGGAGACGGGGCCCAACATCTGCGACCACTAGAGCACCATATAACAATGAACTTGGCGGGGCTACAGCCCCGGTGCTGTTTTACGCGAAAGAGAAGCAAGAGTGATCTATCTGGACCACAATGCTACGACTCCCTTGCACCCGCGAGCCTTAGCGGCGATGCTGCCCTATCTGCGCGAGCGCTGGGGAAACCCGTCGAGCCCTCATAGATTCGGAAACGAAGCGAAAGCCGCGGTGGAAAACGCTCGTGAAAGCATCGCGGGTTCTATTCACTGTAAGCCGAACGAAATCGTATTCTGCTCGAGCGGAACTGAGGCGGACAACCTCGCGCTGCGCGGCGTGGCGCGTGCTCTCAGGTCACGTGGTAACCATATCGTGACGACCGCGATCGAGCATCACGCCGTGCTGAACACGAGCAAAACGCTGGAGAGTGAAGGTTACCGAGTTACGTACCTGCCCGTGAACCGGGACGGCATCGTACAGCTCGATGCTCTGGAAGCGAGCCTCGAGTCTGATACGATTCTAGTTACGATCATGCACGCCAATAACGAGACCGGGGTTGTGCAACCGATAGAGGAAATAGCAGCCCTTACAAGCAGACAGGGCGTCGTGCTTCACACGGACGCGGTGCAGTCCGCGGGTAAGCTGCCGCAAAGGCCCGGCGAGCTGGGCGCCGATCTCGTCAGCTTTTCGGGGCACAAGCTTTATGGGCCTAAGGGGATTGCCGTTTTATACGTCCGGGAAGATACACCGATCTCGCCTGTTATCACCGGTGGAGAGCACGAGCACGGCTTGCGCGCGGGCACGGAGAACGTCGCCGCCATCGTGGGTCTCGCCGAAGCGGCGACAATAGCCTTTGAGATGTCAGAGACCGAGGGGCAACGCTTGCGCGCGCTGCGCGACAGACTCGAGCGTCAAGTCGTCTCTTCGATTGAACGAGTAAAGATCAACGGAGCACGCGCCGAGCGCGTTCCGAATACCTCCAACGTGAGCTTCTATGGCATCGACGGAGAATCGATCGTTCTCGCGCTTGACGTTTGCGGTATCTGTGTCTCGACGGGTTCTGCTTGTTCGACTGAAAACCCTGAACCCTCTCACGTACTGATCGCCATGGGTCTAGATGCGCAAGAGGCACAGGGTTCCATAAGGATGTCGCTTGGGCGGGAAACACGCGAGCAAGACATAGACTTTACGGTGAGTGCCCTGGTGGATACGGTCGAGAGACTCCGTCGTATTTCAAGCGTTCGGAACGAGTAGAGAAACTTTTCCGACATATAACAAATCGGAACTCAGGACGCGCTGTATACGGTTTGCGAGGTGTTCGTCTTGACGGGGATTTTTGTTTGTTTATTGCTGATTCCGGATTTCACGCGACCACGCGCTCGTGTAGACCTATTATAGCGAATCCGCGCGGGGTAGGATTGCAAAAGAAGCAGCAAAACCGTCGAAGTCGGTCGGACAAATCTCCTTAAATATGCTAATTAGAGATGTACATCTTTCGATAAGATAGCAACTGAGTCCCGCGGACTCTACGTAAGCAAGGAAAACCGATCAAATGGCCTCCGATCCTTTAACTCCGTACGGAAACCGGCCGATGGTTACACCCATCGTGAACGCGGTGAACTACGAATACCTTTCTTTTGAGGTGCTCCGACAGATCACTGACGGAGAAATAGACGGATACACTTACCACCGAGACGACAATCCGACGGTTCGTGAAGTTGAAAAAAAAGCCGCGCGTATGGAATCAGCAGAGGATTGCATCGTGTGCACGTCCGGAATGGCTGCCTGCACCATGGTTTACTTCACTTACCTTCGAGCGGGCGATCACTTAATCATCTTTCACGATACCTACGGAGCTAACTACAAAGTCTCGTTGATATTAGAACGGTTAGGCGTGGAAATCACATGGCTGGACGCGGACGATGCGAATCGTATCGAGGGGTATTTTCGCGGCAATACGCGTATGGTATTCCTCGAAACGCCCACCAATCCACTTTGCAAAATCATCGATATAGCGTTCATTTGCGAAAAAGCCCATAGGATTGGGGCGATGGTGGTGGTCGATAATACTTTTGCTACACCATACCATCAGAATCCGCTCAAGCTTGGCGCGGACCTTGTGGTACATAGCGCGACCAAAGCGCTTGGAGGGCATAATGACCTCATGGCCGGCGCGATTGCCGGCCTAAAAGAGCATTACAATAAGCTTTGGTTCACCAGACAAGCCATCGGCACAACGCTGGATGCGTATTCGGCTTTTTTATTGGACCGAGGTTTAAAGACCTTTGATCTACGCGCTGAAGCAATGGCTCGAGGGGCGGAGACGGTGGCTAAATTTCTAGTCGAGAACTCCAAGATTTCGCGAGTTTCGTATCCCGGTCTCAGCAGTCATCCCAACCATACGGTGGCGGTGCGGCAAATGTTCCGAGGTTTCGGCAATATGCTTGCATTCGACGTGGGCGAAAACGAAGAGGATGCTAAACGGTTCATCGCGGCGCTCAAGACGATTAGGCACGCGGTGAGTTTAGGCGCCACCGAGTCGCTGATTTGCATTCCTTATCTAACGACGATGCTTTATTTACCGCCTGAGCGACGCACGAGCTTCGGGGTCAAGAAAAATACGGTTCGGCTTTCAGTAGGCATTGAGCCGCCCGAGCGGCTAGAGGCGGATTTAAAGCAGGCGTTGTTAAGCCTGGGGTAATCTTACGGTTGCATAAAACGTCGAGCGAAAATTGTACCGTAACGCTGCAAAAAACGTCGAGCGGAAACGCGAAAAAAGCGAGCATGTCCTTAGTTCGCACTAATTTTGCGCGCGCCCTGAGCCGGTTCATTAGCGACCGGGATCTCAGGACCGTTTTCCGCGTCCGTCTCGATCGGGAGTATCGATGCCGAGCCGTTGGATCTTACGGTACAGCGTGCTTACGTTGATGCCGAGATCTCCCGCGGCGAGCGCCCTGTTGCCCCGATGGTTGGTGAGCGCCTCTTGAATGAGGGACTTCTCGACGACCTTCAGGTTCATCCTGTGCCGGGGATCTATGAACTCGCGCGCCGCGCAGCGCGTCAGGTCCGGCGGAAAATGTTGGACATCAATCGTCCCGGCGCGACAGAGCACAAAGGCGTGCTCCAAAATGTTCTGCAGCTCTCGAACATTGCCCGGGAAATCGTGGTGTACGAGCAGTGACAATGCCTCGTTGGAAAGCCCCGCGATCTCTCGGTCGTGCAATAGATTGTGGGCGGCGACGAAGTGATCGACCAGAAGTGGTATGTCTTCTCGCCTCTCCTTCAAGGGAGGGATGTCGATCTGGACGACATGAATTCGATAGTAAAGATCCTCTCGGAATTTTCCCTCGCCGACGAGAGTCCCCAGGTCTTTGTTGGTTGCGGCGATGATACGCACGTCCGCCCGCACGGGTTCCACGGAGCCCAGCGGTTCATAGCTCTTCTCCTGCACTACCCGAAGCAACCGTACCTGCATCGCGGGCGAGATATCGCCGATTTCATCCAGGAAAAGCGTCCCGCCCTCGGCCAGGGTGAAGCGTCCGGGCTTGTCTCTTTTGGCGTCGGTGAAGGCCCCGGCCTTGTAGCCGAAAAGCTCAGACTCAAGCAGCGTGTCTGGAAGCGCGCCGCAGTTCACGGCCACGAAGCGTTTTTTACGCCTCGGGGACAGGGCGTGAACTGCCCGGGCGACCAGCTCCTTGCCGGTACCGCTGGCGCCTTGGATCAGCACCGTCGTATCGCTGTCGGAGATTTGCGGGAGAATATCGAAAAGATGGGTGATGGCTGCGCTTTTGCCGACAATATCCGCAAAGGTATGTTTATCCTTTAACCTTTTCCGCAGCTCCTCGACCTGCCTGAGGTCTTGAAAAGTCTCCACGCCGCCGATTACGCGGCCGTCGATGTCGCGGAGAACGGCGGCAGAAACCTTGATCGGTATGCGCGCTCCCCAAGCATCGACCACGAAGACGGATGCGTTGACTGCGGGCTCACCGGCGGTCAGAACCCTCTTCATCACACAGGCATCTTGACAGATGTTTGCACGAAACACCTCGCTGCATCGCTGGCCGATAGCGTCCTCTCGACGCATGCCCGTGATCTTCTCGGCAGCCCTATTGAACGAGGTTATTCGCCACTCGAGGTCTACGGTAAAGACGCCCTCGTTGATCGAATCCAAGATCGGATCCCGGTAGCGCGCCACATCTAGCGCGGCGTGTTTTTCTCGGTTCGCGGGTGTCGGGTCGCGGGAGCTCAAAGTTATCCAACTCCTTCTCAATCCGAATAACACCTATTCGCGCCGGTCGCAAACGCGATTCGCTTTATGCACGATTGTAGGCCGCAGAACATGGAATCTCGAAATCGATATCTATTCGTAGTCACTGAGCTATTTGCGTTAATTTATTTTGGCATATTGTGTGCATACGGCTATATGTATGAAGTTCGCGTTGGCGATCGAGCGAGTAGAAAAACCGGGTGCTGCATACCATCGAGGATGCCGCGCACGCCGACCGCGCGCCCAACGGGTCAATGGTGGCCAACCTGGCTGGCTCGGTATTAACATTGATGAGAAAGATCTAAAACATCGACTTCATGGATTCCCGAGTCAGTATTTAGATAACAGGTAGTTGAACGTCGAGGAGAAACGCAATGCCTATATTCGAGTTTGAGTGCAAGAAATGCGGCAAGACTTTTGAGACTCTAATGGGATCTAATGAAAAGGAGAAACCGCCTTGCCCCGATTGCGGCTCCAAGAAAACCAAGCGCATGCTATCTGCCTTCAGCAGCGGTTCTTCGAATCACAACACGAGTTGCGGGCCGGCTGGATCTGCTTGAGGGACCGGTCGCTGAGGTCAGTTGGGCCTTTCAACGAT
The DNA here is from genome assembly GCA_016929805.1 of Deltaproteobacteria bacterium. Classification (GTDB taxonomy): domain Bacteria; phylum Myxococcota_A; class Polyangia; order Polyangiales; family JAFGIB01; genus JAFGIB01. The sequence goes on from JAFGIB010000444.1 coordinate 37,475, forward strand.
AATAAACCTTAGACAAGACAGGCAAACGTAACGGCTGGAGAAAATCCTAGAAATACTCTCTTCCGGCAAGCGATTTAAAGGTGGCTCGAACCGTTCGGCGCTTTAACCATTTCAGGGTAAGCGTTCAGGGGGGCAAACAAGTCGGCGGCCAATTCGCCTGTAAAACCGAGCGCGCCCGCAGGGCCGGCGAGGATGGTACTTG
>JAFGIB010000445.1 GCA_016929805.1 Deltaproteobacteria bacterium
CGACGACGGTTACCGCGCCGTTTCTAGCCTCGTCAAACTCCGATACCCCCCTCTATCGATAGCTGCCGCGAAGCGGCTTAGCTCAATGAGTCGCTTAACGTTATACAAAGTAATATCGATATTGATTATAGGACTAATCTTTGCCTTCGGTTGCGCAAGCGATAGAGCGCCGGGCTCCGAAGGCGAATCTCGTTTTCTTAGATCTTGTGATTCGAAATGCGCAGAAGGTCTCTCTTGCATATGCGGCTTTTGCACCAAAACCTGCGATAGCAACCGGAGCTGCGAGCGTCTGTCAGAGAACGCAAGCTGTGTCGAATCCGATTCGAGTAGTACATGTGCCTCAGCGCAAGACGAACCGAAACGGTTCTGTGATGTCGGCTGCAAAAACACAGAGGACTGTAAATCGCTGGGGTCGAAATACGAGTGTATGTCCGGATTTTGTCGGTACGTAGATAATACCCCTGAAACGCCGGCGACCATGACGAAGGAAGATTTCATGGAAGGACTTATTTCTGCAATCTGTAGGGTTCTACGAGAATGCGGAGGGGGTGAAAGCGCCAGCTATATTTGGGTGACACTACAAACTCCCCAGAGATGCGAAATCGCACTTCCGTACCTTCTAGACTATGGAGACAAATATGGTTTACTTTCGCTGACTTCAAACGAAAGAATTGACTTCAATTCTGACGAGGCACAGAACTGTTTGAGCTTTTTAACAGACAAATGCTTTTATCCCGATGAGATGTTGAATACATCGGCGTGTAAAAACGTTTTTCAAGGTACGATTGCAATAGGCGAGCAGTGCTATCGCGATGAAGAATGCTCCGGCGATGCGTATTGCGACCCTATTGGGGGGTGTTTGGGCGAATGTAAACCGCGACTAAAGCCCGGAGTTGACTGTGAGCGCGAAGACAATCAATGCACGACCGGTTCCGCTGATTTCGCAATATGCGATGACGGTCAATGTCGGCAAATCACGATAAGTGCTCCGGCTGGTGAGAACGAGAGTTGCTCACGGGGTCCGAACGCTTTCACTTTTTGCCAATCAGGGCTTTGGTGTTCCGAGGCCGAGGGGGGTTGTCGTCATCCCATAGCAATTGGACAACCGTGTCCCGGCGACAACGACTTATGCGAGCAAGGTAGTACATGCGTCTATAGTGATAACAGCTATACCTGCCAACCGTATGAGCTATTAAAAGTGGGCGCTGCTTGCGAGACGACAAATAAACTCCGCGTTTGCGATCCTATTGAAGGCCTTTTCTGTACTCCCGACGGATGCAAGGAACTAGGTGACGGCAGCGAGGGGAGTTCTTGTAGTACAACCGAGCTGGGCGACATTTTTTCGTGCAGTTCAGGGTTATATTGCGATAGCGATACGACGAAATGTGCGAAACAAAAATCCGGCGGTGAACCGTGCGGTCGCGGATACGAATGCTTGAGCGGTGAATGCGATTCGAACGATACTTGCACCGATCGCCATTGCGGCGGATAGAAGGTATAGTCGTCGCTGTTTGCGACCCAGTCCTTGATCCAGTTTTGTCTATTCTTCGCCTTTCCGTTCTACGTGCGGGCCATGACCGATGACCTGGGACACCGGGTGTTCATGAGCGTGATTGGCATCATGGCGGTGGCCTCCCTGTGGGATCCGTTGACGGAGCGTCTTTTGTCGCGGCCTCGCGACCAGATATAGGCAATGCGCATGCTCTTTTTCCTGATACTGACCGTATCCTGGTTACGATCATAGTCCACTGCTATGTCGCAGCAGCGGTGCTTTGTCAACTCTTCGCTTTTTTATTGAATTCTTATTTTCACGATTTTGTACGGACTAAACACCTTACCGGTTTTTAGGCATATCCAAATATTACGCGTGTTAAAGAGTATATCAAACTATCTCGGTCAGACCTTCACGTGACATAATCGCACCCAGCCATTTTGCCATAATCCCGCATTACTTCTTTCCATCGCTCGATTGCGATCTCGAGAGTCGCGTTCGACAGTGTCCAAGCTCGTGGGTTGTAACTGCGTCGATCGAGAGATGTAAGGAATTCGCGAAATCGCGCTACCAGCTTCTCGCGATCTGAAAACATCTCCTCTACTTCGACGATGAAGACGTCTTCGGGACGGTTCTTGTCCTGCATCAAGCCAACCCGTGTAAGCATACAAGGGAGGTTCATCGCCATGGCTTCGTTGCAAACGACGCTATTGCCTTCGTAGGTACTCAGATGAATAAACGCCCGCGCGCGACGCATTCGTTCGTGAACCTGACTATTATCACAATTGAGAAACTCGATTTTCCAATCGCGGAAGGCTTCGGTCAATTGGGCCACGGGCTTTTTGCCTTTATGTTTCGTACGTGCGTCATGTAGAATCAATCGGGAGTCCTGGTTTTCTAGCCGACCGTCGAATCTTTGGACGTCGATCGGGTAGTAGATGACATGATCGACGCGATTACCGTAGATACGCTTGAAGGTTTCGGCTACCCATTGCGAATTCGCCACCCAAAGAACATTCGGCCTTTCGGAAGCGTGTCGCTGGGCGCGGGCGGTTAGCCACCTTCTAACGGTTTTGATAGTTTCGTACTTAACCTGACCAACGCCGTGTTGGAATCCGATCACCGGGTACGATTCGGGCCATCGCATAACATACTGGTTGTCGCAAATAACCGGTATCCGTTCCCGAACCACCCGCTCAACATCTCGACTGTTGGGCGTCATGTACTCTACTTCTTCGAAGAGGAGCCTGAGATTCCGGGCAAAGGTTTGAACGCCGCCGGTCGTCTCCAGCGGATGCGGATCGCTGTAGTGTACGATTTTGGTCGGGATTCTGTTCATGCCGACACCCATAGCACAAATTCGTCGCGAAAACCTCAACCGCAGTCGCCAGTCTATCGTAATTCAGCTACGGTATCGTTCATTTCTCGCGCACCGATTGTGAACGCGCGTATTTGCGGAGCTGAACAACATGGCGGATAAGAACGTCGCCGAACAAGCGGGAATCCTTCTGATAGGTAAGATTTTCGCACAACTTTCCGAGGCCGTTGTTCCGTTGGTTATGGCCAGAATTTTATCGAAAACCGATTTTGGCGTAATCAGCGCGATTTTAGTTATTTACATGACCGTCTCCGTTATTCTTACCGCGGGTCTTCCCGAATGCGTGATTTTCTATCTACCTGGTCGAGCTGCGCCAGAACGCCGCGCCATCGCGCATCAGGTCGCGCGCGCGCTGGTCGGGATGGGCGTGCTAACGGGTTTGTTATTAGCTTTATTGCCTATTATCGCTATGGTTGCGCCCGATAGCGTGGTCTCGCTGCTCGAGCCAAGTCGCTCGACCGAAGGCCGGGTCGGCGCTGAAACGCTGAACTATCTTTTGGTATTAAGCTTGCTACTGACGTAATCGGTCCCCCACCTCCCGTCGAGTTACTATTTACATCTCAGCCGTACAATTCTACTCTTCCGGTATTAACGAGACG
>JAFGIB010000446.1 GCA_016929805.1 Deltaproteobacteria bacterium
CGTCTCGTTAATACCGGAAGAGTAGAATTGTACGGCTGAGATGTAAATAGAAACTCGATGGGAGATGGGGGACCGATTACGTCAGACTCGATCAGTCCTCGACGAGGCGAAGCAGCGCCTCAAGATCAGAACAACCCAAGATGAACAAGCCCTGCTAACGTTCTGGCATGACTTGTTTCGATCGGGAGTCTTGGCGTGGGGGTATAACATCGACAACCCCGAGCCGCCTTTTCTTCATCTCACTGAACAGGGCCGCAAAGCACTTAAGCACATTAGCGGCGATCCACTCAACAAGGACGGCTACTTGGCGAGGATCAAGTCGCTTCAAACCCGGAACCCGGTCGCGTGGTCGTACATCGCCGAAGCGGTGGAGACGTATGCAGCCGGCTGCTTCAAAGCTACGGCCGTCATTCTAGGCGCTGCGGCCGAGGCTCAGGTACTCGAACTACGCGACGAGATGGTGAGCCGGCTGAACGCAAAGGGGACTGCAATTCCAAGAGGACTCCAAGACTGGCGCGTAAAGACAGCCCGAGACAGCGTCACGAAGGAGTTGGAAGCACGCAAAGGGGCATTGCCGCAAAGGACTCGCGAGGTCTTCCAGGGGTTCTGGATCCCAGTGACCGAAACGATGCGTATTGCCCGCAACGATGCGGGACATCCGTCTTCGATTGAACCGGTCGAGCAGGCCGACGTTCACGCCGGTCTACTTCTATTCCCCCGGCTCGTCGAGCTGGTCTCCGAGCTCAAGATCTGGGTGAAAACGAGTTACCCATAGCAGGACCATTCCGACTCACTGCAGGCAGCCGCACCGCAGGTGGCCCGACATCTTGTCTGCTCCGTATATCGCTATGGTTGATATTCGTAACATACCGTTCTTGTCGATCTTTCGTCCAATGCCTACATCACATCTTTGGCCCCTTTTTGGAATCGCGCTCGACGGAACGCCGGTTTATACGGATCCAAAATTGATTGTCGATGAGCCAAAAAATTAGAAAATATTTGGGGGTTTTTGTTCGGCCGAGTATTTTTACAGCACGGGAAGAGCGATAATGCGTGACATTATTAGGAATCCACGATTTTTTTTGGATTCGGCTTGATTGGCGCATTGTCGTCCATAAATCCTGGTGCGTCTTTCGACCCTCGTACGACGTTGATCTGAATGATTCGAGACGGTTCGGCCGCTCTAATATACTCGTCGAACGCCTTACTTCGGAAATCCGTTGGCGGTCTGAGTGAGGCGCCTTCTGATAGAAATCCGACCTGCACCAGCTGTCGGTCGCAAACCAACGGGTTAAAGCCACATCGAACCGCCTCGCGGTAGCTCTCTCTAAGGGTGCGTAATTCCTCTTTTCTAGAAGCATTATTCTCCTTGACGATTTCATCGTCTATAGCTTTCAAGGTCCGCATTGGACGATCTAGATCGTTTGACTTGTATAGAAGCCACGCTGGCGAGTTTTCCATCAGTGTGGTTTTTCTTTCCATTCCGATTTCGACGTCCGCCTTAACCTTTCGCTTTAATCCTGACGAAGCGAGATTCGTCGGCGTTGCTGTTCCCTTGATTTCCGAGATGGTAAGTTTTTTGTTATTGTCTACGCTCATCACGTCGGGCAGAACGTTACCGATTGCTAACACTCCGACATGACCTAATTCATTTAATAAAGCTGTCGCGTATTCGACTGCAGCCCTGCCTATAGCGTCCTTCGAAGCCTCGGGTCCCGGCGAATCAATTGTGTCACAAACAGTGTATTCGTGGCACCGAAGAGATCTTGAAGCATCTTGAGTCGCATACACTTCACTTAATTGGGATCCGATCATTCGCAGGCCGTTCGGTTTATCAACAACACTAGGAACCGATTCCCCGCTTGACGGTTCCGGAATGTATTCGAGTTCGCCCGTCTCCCGATATGCGTCGCACGGGCCAAAAACTTCGCATAATTTCTTGAGCATGTCTTGGCAGAACTGATACCCAGAAACAAGTTCTCTATGAATTCTTTCTGAGCCGTAGGATACTCCGACCCTACCGGCGCGTCGGATACGTTTCGTACCGTTTACGAACTTCCTTGACTCGACTTGTAACCGATCTTCTAACCTACTCGCTTCGTCGCGAAGCTTGTTTAACGTTTCATTTATCTCCGTTATTTTGGATTTCTTTTCTTCAACATAGCCTATCAGCTCGTCTCTTCTTTGGTATAATTCTTCTATATTATCCTCAAGGTCCCAATTGTCTTCCTGCGAGTCGGCCTCGACGGCTTCCTCTAGCAATCCGATATCATTTTCCGCTTCATTGATTAAGTCTGTTAATTCCTCAAGCTCCTCCTGCAATCTTTTCAGATGGAGTTGTTCTTCTCGCCAGGTACTTGTTATACGCTCGATCGCTATCTGGATCTCGTTCTTGTCCATAAACGGCCCTGATTAGCTTCTACGGCACTCAAACTACCTGCATCCGGTGAAGAAGAATATATAGCCAACCGTCCTGTATTGGCGAAATACTCCCATCTACTTCGCTAGCGGTAATAATGAATTCTATTTCTTCTATGCAGGAACCCAGAGTACTACGATCTTCTGAGCTCCAGGCTTTCGAGATACGCCATTCCATTGATTCGGGTAGAAGAAGCTTCAAAACGTTGGTGTTTTTTTCATCGAGCACCACCTGTGCGACTACTAGTCGATGCGCCTCCGGTTCGTAAAGCGGTCCCGTTTCCAAGACGCGCTTTACTGCGGCTTCGTAGAAGGATTTATAAAAGGACTTGGCGGTAAGACGGTCTCCAGAAACCTCAAGTGCATAGACGACGCGAAGGAACTGTTCGGATATATGCAGGAAAGGGAAACTCCTCTTTCCCATCTCGGCCAGTCGCTCTACCTCCCCTCGAATCACGTCCCCGGCTATCCTCCGCGCTTCTGCTGCGTTTTCGAGTAATTCGTAACACTTAACTACAAGCAAACAGGAACCAATTTCGCGCTGTAGGAATTGCGTCTGCTCCGCTAAAGTGGATCGGCTCACGAGCTGACTTTCCTATTTCTTATTTCGTCGAATGGCCTGTTCCATGGCGCTCGTCGATTTCTTCCGTTGTTCAGCCGTCTGTAATTCCGTGCGTTTTAGATCATTTATCGCCTCGGATAACCTGTTGTTTGCGTCGCGAAGTACCTTTACATGGGCCGATCCGTCCAGAATTCGGGGATCCGCCGGTCGGATGCGATCTGCCTTCTGGCGTTCCGACTCCGTTCGTCGCTCAACCTTCTCCACTTCACTCCTGTGGTCGCGGGCCGCTTTTTCCGTTTCCGCGACCTTAGCTGCGTCCGTTTTACCTGCCATCTCGGCGGAGACAAGAACTCGATGCGTCGCTTTGCGCAAGTTGTCGTTAACATCAGTTAATGTGGAGTCAATAGGGCCCACTTGGTCGGCTACCTTGACGACATCGGCTTCGGTCTTCACTAACTCGCGGGTAGCGTTTACAGCTTCCTTCCTCCGGGTCTCCGTCTTAACTTTGATCCCCTTAAGTGATTTTTCTTTCATGATCTTTTCCTCTTCGAAGTTCGGGTCTATGTGCCTATTGCGGAACGAATTCGGTAAGTTGAGACGCAAACTTTATGGCTTCGGTAAGTGTATCGCGGCATTGATCTAACAACTGCGTTGACGGTTCCTCCAAACGGATCCGCTTTGCCGCCTCGGTAACTGATTGAAGTTCCGCCTCCAACGACCGCACGATTCGTTCGTGAGTCCTGATTTCCGTCTGGAGCCATACCTTGAGACGGTTCCGAGCGAGAACGTAACTTTCGCGCGCTTTATCGAAACGCGTTCGGCGTTCCATATTTGAGTTAGCGTCGCCGCCTTCAACTTTCGCTATATCGTTAATCAAAACTGCTAACTCATTTGCCGCATCCGTGATCGCTTTACTAAAGACTATAATAGTAGGATAGATACTCGCGACCTTCGCGTCCATGTCCTCTATCCGCCGGCCGACGGAGTCCCTATACCAATCGTGTTTTGCTATCCACTCTTGCACGTCCGCGTCCGTCGGAGGCGTTACGGAAGAATCGCGATCCCTCGGCGTACCGGATAGCGACAAGTCCGGGACCCTTAACGGAGCGCAAGCAAGATGCGGCCTGAAGAACCGGTCCGCATAAATAAACGCTTGACCGGGCGTAAGACGTCCCAACAGTTCCGCATGCGCTGGGTGCATTAGCATCGCGTCGGCCAGCGTTTCGCGGTCTTCTCGAGCCACCGTACGGTGTGCTATTTTGAGGTTCGTATTCCTCACGACTTGCGGCGCGACGGCGGCGGGCGTCTGGTCCACGACAATAATCGCCAGACCAAGCGCTCGCATTTCTGCAAGCATGTTAGATACATATCGAGATGACTCTACCTTCGCGCTTGTCGCTTCGTTACTCGACTGTTCGTCTGGAACCGCTGGTACGAGATTATGAGCCTCCTCAATAACCATCACCAAACGTGGTCGTTGCATGGGTCCCACAGCCGTCGATAGGTATTCGCGTATGCCCGTCATAAGGAACATCGTGAGTAAATTAGCTTCGCTTTGCGCAAGCGCACCAAGCTCGATGACGCTATATGTACTACAAAGTTCCGCCAGCAACGGCGACGAACGTCCACAATCGAATAGTCTACCAACACTACCTCGAGATAGTCTGATGAAGTGAGATCGGATGGCGCCATTCAATCGGTCTCGGGCTTCTGGATCGTATCCCATGGAATCGATATTAGAGCAAACAGCATCCGCGAGATCCGAAACGCGCGGCAAACTGTGTTCGGCGGAACCCAGGTCGTATTCCCGCCAACCTCTTGACTCGTATAAATCCCAAAGTGTTCCTTCCAGTATGGTAGGCAAAGGACTGAATAGGTCCAAAGCGCACGTAAACGCTGCAGACAGACCGCTGATATGAGTCGCCAGCGGAATATGAGGCTCAAAGGCGAACGGATTCAATCTCAGGGGTGAAAGGCCATCGCGTCCAGGAGTGTAGATTCGAAGCTTACTATACAATTCAGTAAAACCCGCGAGCGCTCGGTACTCGGATTTCGCCGGCTCAAGCACAATGAACGGAATATTCTCGGTCGCGAGTTGCTGTAGGACATTGAACATCGTAATCGTCTTCCCAGACCCCGTCACACCTGCGACGAAGGCGTGACGCGACAGGTCTCCCAGCGGAAGCGCGATCTCCGTCTGGCGCTCTAAGCTCATTCCCAACACGACCGCGTCCCGACGGTTGGAAGGTTGAACGCTCTGAGTTCTTCGTTCATCCTCGGTCTCCAGCGGGAACGTACGCAGGTATCCGCGGCGCGGGATGGGAAGTGTCAGGACGTCCCGGATCAGCTCCGTACCTGCGAGCACGGACAGTTCCGAATGCCGTTGTAGCGCCCTGACTTGCGCTTCCGGCATCCCGCAAAGTTTTTCCGCGAGAGAATCTCGAAGCGCGGGGTAATACCATCCATTTCCGTCGTCGAAGCCATAAATTCCGTCTGTGATGGCGATCTTCCATTTTTGATGCTGGCTATCTCCTCGAGATGCAGGCCTTACCTTGAATCGCGAGCCGCCAATCGCATCGACGCCGAAAGCGCGAAGGAGGCCGGCAGCAGCATCTCGCTCGCGAGACCCAGTACATACCAGTAGATGACAGACCGGATCAGCGGCTAGCGAATCTGATAGTGACTGGAAATGAGATGTTTGCTTCTCAACTGCTGCTGACGTAATCGGTCCCCCACCTCCCATCGAGTTTCTATTTACATCTCAGCCGTACAATTCTACTCTTCCCGCATTTCCGTTA
>JAFGIB010000447.1 GCA_016929805.1 Deltaproteobacteria bacterium
ACAGCAAAACCCTCAACCTCTTCGCTTGATAGACCTCAAGAAGGCTGCCTAATGTAAATGTCCGAGAATCGCGATCGGTGATTTAGTAGGCCGATGATAGTGGAGGTCATGGCGATCAGTATGAGCTTCCTGGAGATCGGCAGCTTGCTGATAGATCCGAGGCGCTTGGTCGGTGCGTTCATGGCACAAGCCTCGCGATCTCGAGGAGCTTGGCGCGGACCTTCAAGCCGGCCTGACGAACCGATTTTTGACTGATCTCGATTTTCACGTGGTTCTCTTCGATCGCGAAGCCGATCATGCCTCCCTTATGCGCGAACCGCGGCATGTCGCTTACCGTCAGGACAGGCGTGCGCTGAATGCGTTGCAAGAGTGTCGGTAGATGAACTTCTTCCGAACGGTTGATGTAGAGCAGATGGCAGGGGGGCAGGGCCTGCGGGTCCTTGATGTGCGTAATCGCGATCGGTCGTGACTGGACTTTTCGAATAGAGAGATCGTTTAGCATGGTGGGTATGGGGCCGGTGCCGATTACGCAGATTTCGATCGGCTCCGTGGCGGAGTTCATCGAGTCGCCGGGCCACTCGATGAACTTTAAGAAATTGTAGATAAAGGCCACCTTGACCTTGAATTCCTTCTGATCGGCCCTAACCTGCCCCGTCGCTAGGAACGTGCACGCGCCGCATACTGCTATCCGTATGAGGGCGCCCATCATTTGGCTATACACTCGGTCCATGCAAGCCCTCTTAAAACCGGTACGCGGCCTTGACCAGGACCGTGCGCTGCGGTTGACGATAGCGGTCCGGCGGCCGGTTGGAAGGGTGGTAGTAGGCCTGGTCGAGCAGGTTCCGAACGATTACCTGGAAGTCGAAGCCGCGCAGATCCAGAAATGACAGCGAGGCGTTCAGCACGAACGCGGGGTCGATTCGGTCGTCGCCGGTGGCAGCGATCACCTTCGGGTTCCGGCGCAACCCCAAATACTGGCCCCAGACGGTAGAGTGGATCCGGTCGGTGAAGCGGTAGCCAACGCCAAGATTCGCTCCCTGCTCGGCAATCTCGGGCACCGGCGCGCCGTCCTGGTCACGCGAGCGCGTGTAGGTGTAGTTCGCAAACGAGCGAAACGGCCCCACCCTCACTTCGGGGCCGATTTCCAAGCCCAGCGTGTCGATGTGGCCCGCGTTCACCCAGCGCCACTGCTCCTCCGCCCCCGCCAAGGTCTCTTGTCCGAGCACATCGTAGAGCCGGTTGAAGTATACGCTGGTCTCAAGGCGCAGTAGCTCCTTGAACAGGTAACCGAGCGACAGCTCGACCGAACGCATCCGTTCCGGGTCCAGCCCGGGGTTTCCCAGCCCATCGGTATAGTCCCACGGCTTGGCGGCGCGAAAGGCCTCGCCGTACAGGAGCTTCGCGAATAGCCCCTCCCAGGTGAATACGATACCGGTTCTTGGGACCACGACATTGTCATAGACGCTGCTATGGTCGAAGCGCAGCCCGGCGGTCAGTTGTACGAGCTTAATCAGCATATACTGCGCCTGGAGGTAGCCGCTCAATAGGTAGTTCTCCGTCAGGTCGGGCCACGAAGGCCGGGGTGGCCGCTCCTCGGGCGACTCGCTCTCGCTGGTCGCGTAGGCCTCCGCCAGCCAGTCGTACTCGAACACCAATCCGCCGACCAGATTCAGATCGCGCAACGGGCGGGCGTCGATCAGCGTCTCGGCGCCTATCCGGTAGTTCGGCCGGAAGAATCCGAACTGGCCTTCCTCGGTGATCTCGCGGACGGAGTCGTCCAAAACCGTGGCCTCGCGGGAGTATACCTTGGACTGCAGGCTCACCTCTTTGGTAAGCGCGACGCGGTGCTGAAGGTACGCGTTTACGAACCGCAGGTTCCAATACGTGTCATGATCATGGTAAATCGTGCCCATCGATCGATTGTACGTGGCGGCGGACGAGACCCGGTTCTGATAATTGAGCCCAAACAGGAAGTCGCAATAGCGGAGCTTGACGTCGAGGGCGCGGTCATCCTCAAACAGCTCCAGGTCCGGGGTCCACATATAGTCGTTGCGCCTTCCCGTCAGGTCGGCGTGTTCCGTGGTCTTGAGCATGCCCGAAACTCGAAGGCCGAAGCGGCTTTGGGGGTCGTAGTAGGCGTATTGGAGGTCGCCAAGGCCGGTGTCGAATCCGCCAACGGAGCCGCCGACCTGTAGCCCGGGGGGCGCGTCCTCGGGATCTTTGGTGACGATGTTGATGACGCCCGACACGGCATTGGTACCGTAGAGCGCCGACGTCGGCCCGTATACGACCTCGATGCGTTTGACGTTCGCCAGGTTGTATTGACCGCCGGCGTAAAACCCGCCCGAGTTTAGCTCGTTAATCTCGACTCCGTCGACCAGCACGAGCACCAGATTATTCTGATTCGGCACGCCGCGGAGGAACACGTAGCTATTAAGGCTCAACGGATTGCGGAACTGCATCCCGGGCAGATCAGCCAACGCCTGCTCCAGCGTGAGGTAGCCCCGTTCGCGAATCTGTTCTTCCGTGATTACGCGGACCGTAGCCGGGGCGTTTACAAGCGATTCGGTATGCTTGGACGCGCTCGTGATCTCGATCTCGCTCAACTCCTTCAGCCCCATATCCAGCAGCTCCTCCAGTTCGGAATCGGGTTTCTCCGCGCGGACCGGGATGCTACCCTGTGATTGATCCTGCGCGCCGCTTGCAGGCTTCGCGTCTTGATCGCTAGCCTGCGCGCGGATAGAAAGCGGCACGAGCGCTCCGATCAGTACCCCCGCGAAAGCGACAAGGAGCCAGACGACGAGGACCTTCCACACGACGTAATTGCTCGCGATGAGACGAAAATAGCGCATGTCATCCGTCCAAGCCGTGCTCGATAAACCGTATAAGAAGGAAGGAATCCTCGTTCCGTCTAACGGTTTTCCGCCCAAATTTTAAGGTTAGGCTATCCCAGGACCAACTTGCCCGTCCATAGAACACGCTAATTTCTATGCCACTAGTGGCGCAACGTATTCAAAGTAAGGAAAAGTAGCTATATCAGCGCGCACGGTCTTCTGTAGCGGTGACAGATAGAACGTTACCGTAAGAAAATGATTGCTCGCGAAGATCCTGATCCTTTCGAAGGAGAACCAGAACCGTGAACATTCCTCGGCTCTGCTCGTGCATCTCCAACGCTTCTTCCCCCCACCATTCTCCGCGACCGCAGTCCGGTTTTGCCGTAATGACCGAGCACAACGAAGCGGAGGTCTTTCCCACCGCCATTCTCAATGACTGCAATCCCGTTGATCTGAATCGGAGTTCGTGTTTCCGATTTACACCCCGCCGACATTCTCCAAGACCGCAATCCGGATTAAATCCTCCCGCCCGTTTCCGGATTGCAACGACTCGCCGGGGTAGTTTTGATCGACATAGCACACTAAATCCCCCCGACCGTTTCCTGTTTGCTACGACTCACCGGGTGGTTTGATTGGGGGACTAGGAGAAATAGATACGGATAATTCGGGAGGGCGGCGGTCACCAATCGATTGCGCAACCTGAATCAGAACGAGCCTTCCTACGCGCATCCTGACACCCTCCCATTACAGCCTCTTACCATCTTTGATGGACAGATATCATCTTCCCAAATGGTTCGAGGATTTATAACGACAAGAATCTAAGACCTGTTGTTCCTGGGTGTTACGAATCAACCTGGTCTTCCGGCACATCGTTCCGTTTTGCAGCTCCACGAGCCGGTGGTGGTGTCATAGCCACAATATCCGTCGCCATATTCGCCGTCGCCAGGACAATCTGCGTCACAAAAACATTCATCGTTCTCGCTGTGGCAAAAATACCCTCCAATTCCGAAATCTGGACCACAACTGCCAGGCGATGGGCTACAATATTCCTGTTCGCCGCTACAGTCTTCGTCAACAAGACAGTTTGCCGTTACACACCGATTGGCGACGACACCATTGCCGCATACGCATACCTTCTCTTCGCCGCAGTGTGCGTCTACATAACATGCATCATATACGCATTGCCTTATGGCCAAAGTCAGGTCGTCCTGAAGATCATGGCAATGACCACCAACATAGGCAGTACATTCACTGTCTGAGTTACACGACGATTGAGCCGAGTTCAAGTCATCATCTCGTGGTTGAACCGGCGGGCTCAACTCATCCGGTTCTCCGCTACAAACAACAGTCTTGTCACGATGCGGCGGCTGACATTCGAGGTTGGGGCTTTTATTCTCGTCAGGTCCCGAATCGGTTCTATCCGTTGTTTCGATATCCACGAGTCGAAATCGGCAATGTTGATTTTTGCAAGTGTAGTCCGAGCCCAATAAAGTGCAATCTCCATCATTGACGCATTCTACATCGCAAACCCGCTCTTCGGAGCAATCACTCGGCCTGCAGCTAGCCAGTTCGCTTTGATCCTTGCACGCGTTGTTCTTGTCGCAGCGTACAGTACATACTCCGCAAACGCATTCGAGACCGCTTGCGCACCCTCCGTCTTCGGAACAGCCGCGCAAAAAGTGTGTCTCGCCGCTGCCCGGGCCGTTGCCGGCTTGGTAGCAACCGAGTGCACTAGAGAGCGCAAGCGCGACCGCGAGTTTATATTTTATGCAAGCGATCCAATGGTGCCGTTCATCGGTCGCGGTAGGGACGGCCCTTAGCACAATGGGTTTGGGCCGCCCCCCGCACAGATCCCAGCGTGCGGAACTACCGCACTGGGC
>JAFGIB010000448.1 GCA_016929805.1 Deltaproteobacteria bacterium
TCGCCGGAGACACAGATCATTTTTCCCGTTGCCGCACAAGCGCCTATGCCGCAAGTCGTCGAGTCTTGTGGATAGTCCTCGTCCGTCTCCCCATCGCAGTCATCATCGATCGCGTTACAAGTGGCGTCGTCAGGCGCCGGGTCGCCCGGCACGCAGGTGTTGATCTCCTCTGCATCCACACAGATCATATTGCCTGTCGCTGCACAGGCGCCAATTCCGCAGGTTGTCGGATCTTGAGGATAATCCTCGTCGACTTCCCCGTTGCAGTCGTCGTCGATGTTATCACATGTAATGTCGACATTCGGAGCCACTTCGGTAAAAACGCATAACCCCACTGAAGCCACGCACCAATAACCTTCGGGGCACTCGTAATCACTGCTACAATCATCAACTTCGGTTTCAGGACGCTCACAGTTGACGCCGTCGCACGCATCATAGCCCTCACCCCCGTCTACGGTGTCGGGAGCAAGCCCTCCTATAACAACGTCGTGACATTCATTGCCGAAAAGGTTGTCTTTTCCATTGCCGCCGGAAATCAGATCATTTCCATCGCCGCCGTATATTGTGTCTTTCCCGTTTCCGCCGATGATGACGTCGTCGCCATTTTCCCCGTAGATAAACGTGTCCACTCCATTCGACGCCTCGATCCAGTCGTTGCCGTCTCCCCCATAAATAATGCTGTCGGTACCGTTGCCCGCTACAATCGTGTCGTCCCCATCTCCACCGTAGATGGTGTCCTTACCGTTTTCGCTGACAATTTGATCATCACCAGGACCACCAGCGATAAAGTCATCGCCGGAACTGCCATGGATAATGTCATTCCCCTCGAAGCCGAGAATACAGTCGCTTCCAGAGGTACCTTCCAAAAGATCATCTTCTGATGTGCCCTGGATGATGTTGTAGCCTTCAGGACAATCGCCAATCCCGATGGCACAACCGACGCAATCGTTACTCGCGGTCTGCG
The DNA here is from genome assembly GCA_016929805.1 of Deltaproteobacteria bacterium. GTDB lineage: Bacteria > Myxococcota_A > Polyangia > Polyangiales > JAFGIB01 > JAFGIB01. Next base: position 965 of record JAFGIB010000448.1, read on the forward strand.
CGGACGACTCAATGCCTGTGTCTAAGGCGGCTTCAGCATCGTTTTGCGTTGTTAGAGCGAGTCGTTGAACAGGTGTTCTCTGTTGCTCGTTTTCAGTTCTCGAACAACTTAACAAAACTATAACAAATAGAATTCCAAACGAACATCGGCGAATAAGATTGAAATCGGTGGTTTTCATTTCCTAAATTCCATTCCCCAGTTTCTTGAAGTAATAAGACGACAACCGCTCCGGCACCTCGCTTCGGATGTCATCTGGCCGGGCTCCCTGGTTAACTACATACAATAGAAGAAGCTCTATCTCACCGAGCTCACTCCACTGTGATTGTCGTAACTGCGTAACAAAAAACTAGATTATTAGCAATCTCGAATCAGTCGTTTGTATAGAGAACGTTTTTCGATAGAATCGTCGAGAGTAATTACTCTAGTAAACATTGGAATATCGTCGCCGGTTACACCGCGAAATGCCCATAAGGTTGCCGGGGCGAGTAGCGACCAGAGCGTAAGTAAAACAGGCGTTCGAGATTTGCGCGATATTCTCTCAAAGGTATTGCATGCATAGATTCAAGAAACCCTCGGAATTACAGGTAGTTACTAATTAATCGCAACAGGCGCCCAGTACAGAAGGACTGAGCTGCGTTCAGAGTATTCGAACAACCAATATCAAATCGCTATTTTAAATAATATCAGGAATACAAGGATTAGTAGGAATGCGCGCCGACGCGGCCGAGGATCGTTCCAATATGATTCGGTACTTTCGTGCCTAGAAACCCGCCTATCATCGATTGGCCTGAGAGAAGCACGTTCGTAGTGTTGCGGTAGGTAAGGCTCCGAGTGAGACCCATCAAGGCAAATTCTCCAAGTCATTATAAGTCACCGAAAGAAAGCACAATCTGTCCGGTTGATGGGTTCCGCCGTCGTCACCGCAGCGAACCTGAATAAAGAATTCGTTTGCGACCGTGTTCAGGTAGAAATCAACTCCCGCATTTTTGGCTACTAGCAGGCGCTTATTAACCCGAATGCCAGACGGCGTTATTTATCGCTTTGAGTCTTATCGGGTCATAGCTACGGTATTCGTCCTACTCTGCTTACAGTTATCCGGGCTTATTACACGCAGGCCGCATAAACAGCCGACCGTAAGCCTCGTAAGCACACCTATTAATATTTACCTCCGGATTGCTATTCGTTCTTAGAGCGGAATGTCTAATAGCCCTGAGTAATTCGGAAACAAGCAAATAGGCTTCCTCGGGAGTTTTGTAGGGCGTGAACACAAACCGTAATGCGAGATCCACTGCTTTTCGAACAGGGCGCGATATCCCGTCGGGTAGTTCCGGTATCGACACTTTGGCCGTGTCGTTTTCGCTGCACATTTGCTCGACTAGGTCGACGATTTGACGGGCTTCGTCATCCGGATCTTCGCCGATCATGATCGCTGCACGCGCTAGACTACAGACGATCTGGGCATGTACGGTAATTGGTATCTGAAGACCCGGTCTTTTTGACTCTGCGATGACAATCGCTAAACGCCTACCTGCGGGCGAATTTGCTTCAATCAGGTTCCTTTCAGCCTCTTCGAGTACGTCTGAATTGGGATTCTCTCCCCACATCTGCGAGTGTACAGATGCATTGATAGTGATATCCTTTTGATCGCTCATGGGACTAACCTCCTATGGGCCAGAAGCCCGGGTGTTACAGCACCGCGGGCTTCACTTGTTATTGGCGGCACGATTGCCGCGGAAATCTTTTGGGTTTACTTTTTCCTATTATTTGGTTTAGCGAATGTTATTTCTCGGCTTAGTCGGTAAGCCGCTCGGATTTGGAAAGTTAGCTGTTGTCCGAAAGCAGCTTCGCAACTTCGGTCTCGCCGGCTTTACAAAGGTACTCATATAGCGACCGGCGGAACAGTTCGGTGCGGTTCTTGAGCCCGAGTCTTTCGCGTGCCGCGTCGAGTTTCTGGACCAAGGAGGTCTGCATACGGATCGGTAGCACTTGGCGGTCGGTAACCTGTCCGTTTGTGCCGCGTTTGCGTATTCTACTGGGTTGAACTTCGCGCTTTTTCTCCTTATTCGGTTTAGCCGCAACGTTCGTGAGCTGGAGCGTCTCGGTTATTCGGCGAATAAGAAAGGTTTTATTCGGACTACGACTCTTCTCGCCGGTAACCTCAGCGAACTTAGCCTGTAGCTCGTTGAGCTTCATTTTGTTTAACTTCGCGATTTGCTTTTTTGTTGTCGTATTCATCGTATTCTCCCTCTACGGTTGGGTCGGCAAGGACCATCCCCGCCGGCTAGGTCACACGGAAATGTGTCGATCCTCATCGGGACCGCACGATGGTGATCTGGTATTCCGATTCGCCGATACGTACGACGAGCCCGTGGTTTCTCGTCAGTACGCCCGTCTCAGCGAACGTGTTGATCTGGGGTCGGGATGTCTCACTCGCTTCGGCGTAAGCCTCGATCGCTTCTGCCAGAAACTTCTCGAATTCGGTTTCGTCGTCCGGTCCCGGTTCAAGGCCGCCTGAGCCTGGAACTGTCACATATCCGGTCTCACCGTGGAACTGTACCGGGTATCGCTTTGGGCTCTTACGCTTTGATTTGTTATTGCGTATGCTCATCGATTCGTTCCCTTCGTTTTCCGGGGTTTCGTTTGAGGCGAGAGTGATTTGAAGCAAGCGAGGTCAATCGCCCTCGGATCGCTAGAGACGAAGCTATATCGGCCTTCTTTCTCAAGATACGGGCTCACCTCGATTCGGTCGTCGGCGGTTACGCCGCCGGCGCGCTGCAGCTCTTCCTCGTCGCTGATGTTGGCGTACTCAGGGCCATCAACATCTATGTCGGGTTTCGCCGCGTTCTTCAGTACGGCGATGATTATGACCTTGTATCCGCGTAGGTACCGATGTTCGTCGCCGTGATACGTGGTGACCGCGCCGATAATTTTCGTCGTTTTCTTAGCTGTTTTTGTTTTTTGTATTGTCTTCATGTCTTACATTCAGGCATTGATTCGAA
>JAFGIB010000449.1 GCA_016929805.1 Deltaproteobacteria bacterium
AGTACCATCCTCGCCGGCCCTGCGGGCGCGCTCGGTTTTACGGGCGAATTGGCCGCCGACTTGTTTGACCCCTGAACGCTTACATTTCGCCTTAACGTTGCAAGAAATCCGTCGGCGTAAACCGCTTTCGCTCGCGAAAAATTGCGCGAAATTTAAGGTTCATTTTCTAAAAGCGACGCGCGGATCCTTTTGGAGTCGATCGGCGGTGTATTCCGCCGGCAATGCTTGGACAAAGACCGAAGCGAGTATCATGAATATATTCGCGATGATGCGATAGACAACTTATTGAGAAGGACATGAACTGTAAGAACCACCCGGAGCGCGAGGCGGTTTACTTCTGCCAGAAAACGAAGCAATGGTTTTGCCCCGAATGCGGTAGTCGCTGCCTATCGCCGAAGGCTTATTGCAAGTTCCGGTTGGACTGTGTGATTTGGATCCAGGAGCACGAACGCGATCGTGCCCCGGAGAAAGACTCAGTTAACCACACCTCTGAATAGGGTGTAGTTTAAAAAGAAATAGTAATCCGGGCGCCGAGCCAGGTAGTCGTTGGACTCGGGATTACACAGCCTTTGAAGCGTTGACCAATCCGCTGTCGAGACATGAGCCTCGAGTTCTCTAAAAAACATATCATAGATATCCCTCATGACCTTTTGTAACTGCTCGTCGAGCGGTCCGTAAACACTGTCGGCGAAGCAGTGTGCCTTTAGATCGGTGAGCTGAGCCGCTCGCATCCAACCAAGCGCCCTGAGAAAGTGGCGTTCTGGTTCGATATCTTTCAAATAGGGAATAGCGTTGCTCATGGCTACCGCCAAACGCGCTTCTAGCGCCGGGTACCCCGGTAAGAGGCCTTGAGCCGACCAAAATAGAAGGGCTACTTTCCCTCCCGGGCGTACAACTCGAGCCAATTCCCGCATTCCCGCTATCGGGTCCGCGACGCCGCTTGCAGGCCAAAAGGTGTCCTTGCACCAAAGCCAATCAAAGGTATTGTCATCAAAGGGTAGACTCGAAATTTCGCCTTCTCGAAAATCGATTATAGTAGAACAGCTCCCTTCGCGAGCGAACGTTCGAGCGAAACCGACCATATCGCAAGAGCTATCGATACCAATAACGCGTCCCCGGGGACCGACGGCTTCGGCGAGCCAAGTGGTCACTAATCCAGCCCCGCACCCCGCATCTAACCCGTAGCTGCCCGCTTCGATTTCCAGTGTATTGATCGCCCGCCGAACCGCGTTTTCGGAAAGCCGGTTGCTTTTGAATAGCATCTCTATGTATCTTTGCGAGGACGGGTCGCTTGGTTTGTCGCTCATAACTCATTATCTCCTCATCGTTTTAAAAAATAATAAATCGCTGAACCGTTGCTCTGTTTCGGCGCCCGTGAGTCATTGACTGACGCCGGGAGCCCTCGACGTGTGTCGATTTCGTTTGTCTGTCTAAAAAAGCGCATTCAAGCTACCTCATCGTCAATTCGCTATCTCGACGTCGGTTGTCTTGTCGCACGGATCAACCGATCAAACCGTCACTCTACAAAATAAAAAAAAGTGAAAAACTCAAAAAGCGTTAGACGGATACGAGCAAGGCGGTCGCTTTAGGGCAGCGCGTCGCGGACATCCGCGCACGTTGCCGAGTCGTCTATCCTGACGAGAGTATAGCTCGCCGCGCTGATATCGTATACTGGAACGTTAATGTCTAGTATATCCGCCTCTGTCGTATCGCACAGTTCCGACTCTTCCACGCGAACGCAGCCGAAGATACGTAAGTCAAGGTGCGTCACGTCGGCTGTTCCAGCCGATTGCGTGCAACTCGTGAGCGTCCCGCTCAATGCATAGGTGGCGCGGTTAGCGGCAAAGGTCGTGCTTGCGTGAAGATGAAGGGGCGAGGAGTCGAGCGGAGGATAGATGTCGCCCGCGCTATTCGCGTAAACGGCCGATACTCCTGGATTGCCGTCCTCGTCCGTATCGAAATCCTCGAGCCCGGATGCCGAGCTCGGCCACGGATCGTCAAGCGGATCAGTCATCGTCGCACCCATCAAGAGCGAGGTGCGAGTAAGCTCGAAGGTCGCGTCCGGTAAAGCGCTACCGAGAGTAGCGCTGGTCGCCGAGCCGGGCGGCAAGTAGGATGTCGTTTGATCGAACAATTCATTCGGGAAGGTAAGCCTATAGAATTCCCCGTGTAGCGTTTTACTCTCGACGCGGGGCCCTATCACGCCGCACTCGAGCAGCGTGCCGGTCACGCTGTTTCCGTTATGGGCTCCCTGTAGCATGCTCCACAGAAAAACGGTCCCGCTGCCCTCTTTAATCCACTGCCTTTGCTCCCAGGTCACATCTACTGAGACTTTAATTGCAAAGGTGCCGCTCAGATCGCAGACGGTGGAGCACACGCCCGCGTTGCAAACGGGCACACTCCCTTCGCCGCCGTCCGGGCAGGTGTCGCCGCATCCGCTGCAATCGCTCGCCGTGTTTAGCTCGGTCTCGCAACCATTTGTGAATAACCCGTCGCAGTCGTCATAGCCCGAATCACAGTCGGCGATCTCACAGGTGCCGTCTGCGCATATCGGCGTACCGTTATCCACGCTGCAAGCGTTGCCGCAATAACCGCAATTCTCGAGGGAGGCGCTGAGGTCTGTTTCGCAACCGTTGGCGGGGCCGTCGCAATCAGCGTAGTCACCGGTGCAGCTAACGACACAAGTTCCATCGATGCATTCCGCCGTCCCGTGCGGATTCTCACAGGTTGCTGAGCAACCGGCGTCATCAGAATCTTCGCCATCGACCTCTGTATCGCTATCGACCTCTACGTCGCCATCGACCTCTGTATCGCTATCGACCCCTACGTCGCTATCGACCTGCGCGTCGCCAGCGCTCCCGGACATACCTGCGTTCTCACCATCTTTCTCGGGGTTGCTCGCGCCCCCGGATGCTCCGGCCATCCCGCTATCGCCGTTTATACTACGGATCGTGCCGCCACTGTCAGTAGCGCCTCCGGACCCGTCTTGTGAATCTTTAGATCCGTTACTGAGGGAACTTAGCTCGAATTCAATTCGTCCACAGGCAACCAGAAAAGAAAGGCTCAGCACCACGCAGACGCGAATTCCCGGAACGATACGTTTAGTGAGAGCCTTTTCAACCATGTCTTGAATTACAGTATCAATAATATATTGTACGTTCGGCGCTCTGTTTTGGGGAGTATACGAGGAAAACTTATGCGATTTTTTAATGAGCCGCTTGCGCTAACGCGACCATTCATTGCGTATTAGAAACGATCGACGAAAAACGTAAAAGATTTCGAGCTGTTATGAAACACCCAAAGCCTAAATGTAATCCCTACGGCTACCATGACGATAACGGGATACACCGATCATTTTTTGTGCATTATCGAGGAGAGTTCCCGGCGAGTCGATCACGTCGCGTTTTGAAATGCGCTATCCGGGCGTAATGTCCAAGCCCTATACACGAGGCAATGCTCGATGCGCTTAGTCTTAGGTCGAAAAAAACCAACGTCCAGCTTCGCGAAACTCGAACGGCGCGGTTGTCGAAAGCGGCGACTATCGATGAGCAGAGAGATTTGCAGGAGAAACGACGCCGCGGATGCGCGAGCCCTACCACGGAAAGATATTCACGAGCCAGGCATAATTTTGTTATTAACTCTCCCGTTATAACAAAACGGAAATATCGGGTCGCCGAGGCTTGCATCGGCGTTATCATGCAGCTATTAATCCACACAGTCGATGTTATCTAGAGGAACAACGATCTCTTTAGCCGAAGAGTTGCTGATCGTTGACAAAGGCGTAACGCCCTCTGACGCTTTCGAACGAGGTAATTAACGGAGTAGACCTTATCGTTGCAAAAAACGTCGCGCGGAAATGCGAAAAAAACAATGAAATAAGGGTGCGCGGAACTTTTTTTTGGCCCGAGCTTTGTGCACCCTAAGTGAGGTCCAAAAAAAGCGAGCACACCTTTAGTTCGCGCGATTTTTCGCGAGCGAAGCGCTTTACGCCGACGGATTTTTTGCAACGTTAAGGTAGAAGCAATACGACAGCTCGAGTTTCGCCGCTCGGCGAATACGCGCGCGCCGCGGGTCGCAGACGGTTGCTTTTCGTTCCACGAGTGGTCTGAGCCTACTAAAGGCGGGCGCCAAGGTACTTTTATTGCCCAAAGAAGGTGAGTTTCGATGATAGATGGGTTCGGGCGCATAATCGATTACTTACGGGTATCGGTGACCGACCGCTGTAATCTTCGGTGTCGCTACTGTATACAACCTGACGAGGTGAAGTGGTTGCGGCACGACGAGATAGTTACTTTTGAAGAGATCATTCAGGTAGTCAAAATCGCGGTCGGCATGGGAATGAACAAGGTAAGGCTTACCGGCGGCGAGCCGCTGGTGCGCCGCGATATCTGTACGCTTGTCGCTGAAATCGCCCGAATTGACGGCGTCGACGATCTCGCCTTGAGTACCAACGGCGTATTGTTGGAGCAAATGGCTTTCAGTCTGGCGCGAGCCGGGCTCAAAAGGGTGAATGTCAGCCTAGACACGACCGATGCGGAACGCTTTCGCGATCTGACGCGCGGCGGCGATATCAGCAGGGTTTTCGCGGGCATCGCTGCGGCAAAAGCGGCGGGTCTGGAACCGATCAAGCTCAATTGCGTCGTCGGCGGTCCTTGTCAGCATTCGGATCTACTTTCAGTGCAACGATACGCGATCGCCCAGAAATTGGAGCTGCGGACGATTCCATTTATGGATTTTGCCGCGGGCCGTTTTTCCGTTATTTCCGGCAGCTCAAGGGGCGATTGCAGTCGTTGTAACCGGCTTCGGTTATCGAGCGACGCGAGCATCCGGCCCTGCCTCTTTTCCGATCTCAGCTTCAGTATACGCGAGCTTGGGGTAGAACGGGCGCTGCGACTGGCGATCGAGCTCAAACCCGAGTCCGGGGGCCGTTGCTCGCACAACTGGATGCACGGCATCGGAGGATGAAAATGGCGCAAAGCGGAGAGGTGGTCTCGGTCAATATATCCCGGCAAAGAGGCGAGATGAAGCGACCGGTAGGCGAGATAACTATAGATATGCACGGAATTGTCGACGACGCGCATGCCGGGCCGTGGAATCGCCAGGTGAGTATGCTGGCTCAAGAGCGAATCGACGATTTCGCGAAGCGCGCCGGACGGCGAGTGCTTCCCGGGGAGCTTGCGGAAAACATCACGGTCCGCGGTCTCGAGCTCGACCGCACCGCCGTATTGGACCGGTTTTACATAGGTGAGGCAGTGCTCGAGCTGAGTCAGATCGGCAAAAAGTGCCAAGGCCATAACCGCGCTATCTTCCGAGAGGCAGACGCGTGCATTATGTCAGGCGACGGGATTTTTTGTCGAGTCGTACAGCCGGGAAAGATTCGGCCCGGCGACCGTGTCGATTATGTGTCGCGGCCGCTGCGGGTTCTAGTCGTGACCTTGAGCGATCGGGCGTTCGCCGGTCAATACGAGGACCGTTCCGGCGCGCTCTCGGTCGAGCTTTTGGAACGGTTTTTTACCGGTAAACGCTGGCACCACCGTATTCAAAAAGCCTTGTTACCAGACGACGCGGATACGCTCAGTAAAACGCTCGGCGAGTCGATAGCCCAGGGCGTGGACGTAATTTTCACCATTGGAAGCACGGGGGTGGGACCGCGAGACATCGCGCCCGAAACGGTCGCCGGCCTCGGTGTGAAAATGCTTCCCGGAATAATGGAGAACATACGTATCAAATATGGCGCCGGCAATCCCTTCGCCTTGCTCAGCCGCAGCATCGCCGCGGTAACGGCAAATACCCAGCTATACACCCTGCCCGGAAGCGCGGCGGCGGTGCGAGAGTACATGGAGGAGATTTTCAAAACCCTTGAGCATACGCTTTATATGATGCACGGGTTAGACGCCCACTAAATTAATTCCGACGGGGTTGAAAATAGTATGATTTCAGGGTTGCCACTCATCCGATGTCGTTACGAGCCGTTTCAAACGGAGGTCTGCTCGCGATTTGAATCAACTTTTGATCGCGCGGCATCGCGCACCGAGCCGATAAGCAATATTAGGAGATATAAGCCGTGAAACCAAGCCACATCGACGAAAAAGGCAGGGCCCGAATGGTGGATGTTTCCGCTAAAGCTGAAAGCGAACGAGAAGCCAAAGCGTACGGAAAAGTAACCCTTTCGCGCGAGGCGTACGCCGCGATAAAGAGCGGCGACGGGCCAAAAGGCGATATCCTAACGGTCGCGAAGATCGCCGGCATTATGGCCTCGAAAAAGACTTCCGAGATTGTGCCCCTTTGCCATCCTTTGGCGATAAGCGCGATCGATATTCGCTTCGAATACCGAGATAGACAAAGGGCTATCGAGGTATTTTCCTCGGTAAGATGTCGTGCTCGTACGGGCGTCGAGATGGAAGCGCTTGCCGCGGTAATGCTGGCGTCCCTAACCATTTACGACATGTGTAAGGCTTTAGATAAGAGCATACAGCTCGGGCCGTTTTATCTCCTGGAAAAAAGCGGCGGTAAGAGCGGGGGTTTTCGCAGGCAAAAAGCGAAGTAAATCGCCCGCGAAGCTACGAAGGATTCACCACGCGTCCTAGAAACGGGATTGCTCGCGTAGGCCGGTCCCGGATCAAAAACAAGAACGGCCGATCCGGCGTGATGGCTTCTACTGGAGGATATTCGATCATTCACGGCCCGCGTCCATTTCACCACGACCTCTTTACATCTACGCTGGAAAAGTCTATTCTTCCCGGATTACTCGCGAATTTATAAATAGTAACAACTCCACACAACCCGCCGGCGCGATGCAAACTCCGACTCCCTCGTTCTCGCCAAAACCCGTGACAAGACCGGTTTTGTCGCCGAGCGCCGCCACCAAGGGCTCGCGCAAAAATGGCTTCACTTTTCGCATCCCATCTCGGGGCCAACTGTCTCATCTCCTCAATCGCGGAATCCTCGAAACAGCGCCGCTGTTGCTGCGGTTCCGCTCAGTCGTCGATAAAACATTTGACCCCGAGCCGGGCGCTAAAAATGTGAAAGTATTTTTGCGCGAGCTCTAAAAGAACGAGATGAAGCATTCGATCGAGCTGAGCCCGATACGCTTTTTTTTACTAATTTTAGCCGTTGCCGAGGCGATAGCCGGCTGTAGCGCGGACGCGAAGAAGCGGCAAAGCAACAACGCGGCGGCGGTGGAGGCGGCGGCGATTATACACGGTCGAATCGTCCTGCAACGCACCTTCAACGGCAGCCTCGAAGCAGCAGCCGAGTTCGTCGTCTCGCCCAAAGTCAGCGGCCGCGTCGAGCGGATCTACGTCGATCTCGGTGACCCGGTAAAACGCGAGCAAGTGGTCGTCGAGTTGGATGACGACGAGTATCGTCAACGGGTTGTGCAAGCAGAAGCTGATCTAGCCGTTGCGACGGCAAACCGGGTAGAGGCGCAAAACGCGCTCGAAATCGCCCGTCGCGAGATAGAGCGCGTATCGACGCTGCGCGAACGCGGCATTGCCTCGGAGACCCGGTTGGACTCCGTGCGGGCAACCTTTCAGGCGGCGGAGGCGCGGCTCGAGGTCGCCGGAGCACAGATCACGCGCGCGCGGGCGGCTGTGCGGGGCGCGCGAATCCAGCTGAGTTATACCCGGGTCGCGGCGAACTGGACCGCGGGCGATGACCAACGCGTGGTCGCGGAACGTTTCGTGGACGAGGGAGAGACGGTCTCCGCCAACACCGCCTTGATGTCGGTGGTCGAGCTGAATCCTATCATCGGCGTGATTTTCGTTCCCGAGCGCGACTACGCTCGGCTACGGGTCGGTCAATCGGTATCGCTCGCGACCGACGTTTATCCCGGCTACCGGTTCGAAGGACAGATTCAGCGCATCGCTCCGATTTTCCGGCCCGGATCCCGGCAAGCACGGGTGGAGGTGCAAATCGACAATCCCGAGCACCGCTTGAAACCGGGGTTGTTTATTCTGGCTACCATAGAGCTCGAACGCGCTGAAAACGCCACGATCGTCCCACGCGCGGCTTTGACCGAGCGCGCGAACGCGACCGGAATCTTCCTGATCGATGCCGAAGACAAGCGCGTTTTCTGGCGCGAGGTGAAGGTGGGCATCCGGGACGGCGAACGGGTTCAGATTCTGGGCCAGGGACTCAGCGGTCGAGTCGTAACTCTGGGACAGCAGCTTTTGGATAACGGCTCTTCCGTTTTTATACCGGCCGATCGGAGCTCGCGGTGAACCTGCCGAGCTTCAGCGAGCGCCGGCCGGTGCTCACCACCATGGTGACCTTGATCGTCATAGTCGTTGGAACGATTTCGCTCTGGCGTATCCAAATCGATCTATTGCCCGAAATCGAGCTACCCACCCTCAGCATCCGAACCGAATACGAAGGGGCGAGCCCGGAGGTTATGGAACGACTGGTCACGCAGATCGTCGAGGAAATCGTCGCCACGGTGCCGGGCGTGGAAGAGATAACCAGCCAGTCCTCTGAAGGGATCAGCAATGTTCAGGTGACCTTTGTCTGGGGAACCGATATCGATACGGCGGCCGTGGACGTGCGCGGCAAGCTCGAGGACGAGATCAACGAGCTGCCCGAGGAAATCGTCCGTCCGACGATACGCAAGTTCGATATCACGAGTTTTCCGGTTCTGATCCTCGGGATCTCGAGCAAGTTGGATCCGGTGGAGCTGACCGAGGTCATCGAGGACCAAATCAGACACCGCTTCTCGCGAATCCCCGGCGTCGCGCAGGTCGATCTGTGGGGCGGCTTCAATCGAGAGGTACGAGTCGAGCTGTATCCGGATCGGATTAAGGCGCTAGGACTGCCGCTAAACAAGGTTTTGCAGTCTATTCGCGACGCGAATCTCGACCTTCCGGTAGGTCAACTCGAGCAGGGCCGGCACGAGGTAATCCTGCGCGCGCCCGCCGAATTTACTGACCTCGATCAGATTCGCCGAACGGTGGTTGCGGTGCGCGACGCTGCGGCGGTAACCGTCGAGCAGATCGCAACGGTCAGCGATACCTACGAGAAGCTCACCCGAATCATTCGTGTCAACCGAGAGCGCGGTATTCGCCTCGCCATACGCAAGCAAGCAAACGCCAACACCGTCGAGGTCTCCCGCAGGGTATTGGAAGAGGTCGCCGCGATCAACCAAGCCATGCCGCAACTCGAGATCGTCCCGGTGATCGATCAAGGCAACTTCATCGAGCGTTCGATAGCCAATCTCACGCGTTCGGTTCTTTACGGCGGAGCGCTGGCGATCCTCTTGCTCTGGTTTTTCCTAGCAAACCTGCGCAGCACGCTGATCATAGCGTTGGCGATTCCCATCTCCCTGGTCGCGACCTTTGCATTGGTTTACTTCGGAGGCTTCACCCTGAATTTGATGACACTAGGAGGGCTGGCGCTGGGCGTGGGTATGATGGTCGATAGCTCTATCGTCGTGCTTGAGAATATCTTCCGCCGTCGAGACGAACTCGGTGAGACCGCGGCGGTCGCGGCAGTCCAAGGAGCCAACGAGGTAGGTCCGGCGATCGTCGCGAGCACTATCACCACGGTGGTCGTTTTTCTACCTCTTGGTTTTGTGCGTGGAGTTTCGGGAATACTATTTAGAGAGCTGGCCTATGTCGTGGTGTTCTCTCTGCTGTGCTCGCTGCTGGTCGCCATGAGCCTGGTACCGATGTTGATGGCGAAGCTGGCTCCCGCGCGCGAGACGCATTCGTCTCGAGCCGTGATCCGCTTGGCGGAGCGCGTGATCAACTCGGCCCAGGGTGCCATGGCGCGCGCTACCTCGAGCTATCGTAAATCGCTTGATCTCGTTTTAACGCATCGGACGGCGACCGTGGCCGTCTCGCTCGCGCTATTGGTTGCCAGCTTTGCCCTATATCCCTGGATCGGCAGCGAATTTCTGCCGCCGAGCGATGAAGGCGAGGTGCGAGTAACGGGCGAAATGGAAATCGGAACACGTCTTGCCATCGTCGATCATCAAACGCGCGAAATGGAAAAGGTCGTGCGTAAGGCCGTACCGGAGATGGTCTCGTCGGTTACGAGCGTGGGCGCCTCGGGCCGCCGTGCCAATGAGGTTTCCCGCGGAGAAATCCGCCTTTCACTAGCGCCGGTTGGGGAGCGCAAGCGTTCGAATCTCGAGATCGCCGCGGAGCTGCGAGCGCGTCTCGAAGGCCGCGTTCCTGGAATGAGCGTTCGCGTGCGAGCCCCGCAGGGGCAATTTCTGCTGGAGCGACTTCTTGGAGGTGATGAGGGACTGACCATCGAGGTGCGCGGTTTTGAGCTTGAGACATTGGACGCGTTGGCGCGGCGGACCGCGGCGATCGCGAGCGAGGTGCCCGGAATCACGGACGTGGATACCACGCGTGATCCAGGAGCGCCGCAAAGGGAAATTCGCATCGATCGCGAAAAGGTCGCCGACCTCGGTCTGAGCGTCCGAGACGTCACCGAGGCGCTGCAAACAGCGGTAACCGGATCGCTAGCCGGAGAGTTTCGCGCCAAAGGCAATGCTTATCCGATCCGGATCAAACTGAGAAACGCCGAGCTGCTGTCGATCGATGAAATTCTCGGTCTCACCTTGACCACCGCCACGGGCGAACAGGTGGTCCTACGGAACCTCGTCGATACTCGCGCGAGTCGCGGCCCTTTATTGATCGATCGAAAGGACCAACAGCGCATCGTCGCGGTTCAAGCCAATGTCGCCGGCCGAAGCTTGGGCGAGGTGGCGGTGGATTTACAAAAACGGCTGCGCGAGGTCGCGCGTCCCACGGGTTACGAGCTAACGGTCGCGGGAGACTTTAAAGAGCAACAGAAAGCATTCGCCGAGCTGTTGTTTTCTTTGTTGCTCGCCGTTCTACTCGTCTACATGGTATTGGCGTCGCAATATGAATCGCTGATCAACCCGCTGATCGTCATGCTCTCGGTTCCGGTGGCTGCTATCGGCGTGCTCGTCACGCTCTTTATGACAGCGACGACGCTAAACGTTCAGTCCTTCGTCGGCATCATCATGCTCGGCGGTATCGTGGTCAATAACGCCATTTTGCTCGTGGACCAAGCGGCCCGGCTGAAGCGCGAAGGCATGGAAGTAAATCGGGCGGTCGCGGAGGCGGGGCGACGCCGTCTGCGCCCGATCCTGATGACGACGCTGACCACGGCTCTAGGCTTATTGCCGCTTGCCCTCGGCATCGGCGAGGGCGCCGATGCCCAGGCACCCCTGGCCAGAGCCGTGATCGGTGGCCTGGTCGGTGCTACCCCCATCACGCTACTGCTGATCCCCGCGGTCTACTCGCTGGTGCACGCGAAGCGAGCGAGGAGCGACGGATGACCGGTCGCTTCGGAATCGAGCCGGCGCTATGCTTGCTGGCGGCGATTATCGTTGCGTGCGCGGGGAACGACGCGTTGAGTCCCCGACAGCCTACGTTACCGCTACCGCCGGACCCCGAGCCGGTAAAACCGCCGGCGGTCGGCTCTTCAAACCGCGACGACTCGGATACCCGCTTATCCGGTCTAGGACCGCTCGAGCTTTCGCTAGAAGGAGCGGCGATCTCAGCACTGAGAAATAACCGCGATCTGCGGGTCCGAAAGCTGACCGCGGAAGTGCAAGCGGCCGTTGCCGAAAGCGCGCAAGGGAAATTTGACACCGAGCTATTCGCGGACTTCCAATACGGGCAAGAACGCACGGTCGAAAGCGCGCGCTCCACCGAGGAGCAATTCGACGTTGAAGGTCGCCAGACCTCCAGCGTGTTGGGCGTACGGCAAAAATTTTCAACCGGCACCGAGCTCGAGGCAAGCGTGGAGCACGAATTTTCCGCTTCCAGCCGCACACCCGAGCAACAGCGCGCCCGCCTTGGGCTGACCGTCACCCAAGCATTGCTGCGAGGCTTCGGCCCCGAGGTCAACCTGGCCGAGATCGAGCAAGCGGATCTCGAGGTTCAGGCGAGTCGCCACGAGCTACGCGGATACGCCGAAACGATTATTTCCGAGACCGAGCTCGCCTATTGGCGTTATGTGCTGGCAGAACGCGAAATCGCCATCTACCAAGAGTCGCTCGAGGTGACGCGGCGGCAACGCGACGAGATCGAGCAGGAAATCGAGGTGGGAACCCTGGCGCAGATGGAGTCGGCCGCGGCAAGCGCCGAGGTGGCGTTACGGGAGCAGGAGCTGATCGAGGCCCGAAGTATCTTCGAACAGCAGCGTTTGCGTTTATTGCGTGTAGTAGGCGCTGATCTCGGACGCAAGTTAATCGCTACCAGCGACCCGTCGCTCAAACCCGAACCGGTCGACGATTTGGACGAAAGGCTCAAGCTGGCCGAACGCTCGCGCGCGGAGATCAACGAAGCGTTGTTGCGGCTTGAAGAAAAACGGTTGGAGACCGTGGTCACTCGCAACGGCTTGTTGCCGCGTTTGGATTTTTTCATCACCCTCGGCAAGACCGGCTTCGCCGCGGACTTTCCCGGCTCGTTTCGGCAGCTCACCGGAGATACCTTTGATATACTCGGTGGGTTAAGTCTGAGCTACATGGTTCAGGGCAGCGCGGCCCAAGGAGCGAATCGGGCCGCCTTCGCGTCGCGGAAACAGGCCGAGCGCGCGCTTGACAACCTGAGACAAATGGTTCGGCTCGAGGTACAAATCGCGGCGACCGAGGTCGAACGGGCCCGCCAACAGATCAGCGCCAGCGCAGCCACGAGAAAGCTGCAGGAGCAAAAGGTCCTGGTGGAGCAAGAGCGTTTCCGCGTGGGAGAGAGCACCGCGTTAATGCTGGCTCAGGCGCAGCGCGATCTATTATCGAGCCGCATCGCCGAGATCAAAGCATTAGTAGACTACCGCAGCGCCTTGGTCGAACTGTATCGCGCTGAAGGAACACTGCTCGAACGGCGGGGAATTCGCGTGGGAAACTGAACGGACCGGTTATCAGAGAGGTATCCGGCCGACTGCTTCGCCATTATCGCTAGGAAGCCAAACTTCAGAATACGTGACCTTTTGGAAAAAAAGTGGATCCGTTTCCGTGCCCAAGTAACTCAAAAATGAGAAAGGTATTGTTTTCAGCACGATTGCACCACGCAAGGAAAGCAATCCCGGTTGTAAAAACGGGCACGGGCAGGGGCAGGTTTATATAAGAAATCGCCAAAGTCGAGGCTAGTCTAGGGGCCTTCGAACCGCGTCAAACGCCGAGCGATCTTTTACTACGTCAGGGTTAGCTTAACGCCTCCCAGGATTTTTCGCGATGCTGTTTGATCGATTCCCGAAGTGGCTTCAGATTCGGACCTTGAGAAAGCACGGCTCTGGACGACGCGGGCAAAACCCGGTCTTTCGCCCTTTCGAACCGTTTTCCGAGTTGAGCGAACTCTCCCCCTTGCGCCCCCAAGCCCGGCGCTAGAATCAAGCTGCCGGCAAGGCGCTCGACGGTTTCTTCGGCTTGTTCGGCGGTTATTCCCACCACCGCTCCAATCGGTCCCGTCGACTGAGGGCAGACCGATCGGTTGTAATCCCGGATCGCGTCACACAGACTTTGTACCACGCTTGTATCACTGGACACGCGCGCGTTCTGGATTGCCCGACCTTCTGGATTGGATGAGAGGACCACGACGAATAGCCCGGTTTGCGACAGAGAGGCTTGCTCGACAAAGGGGGCGAGCGCGAGAAATCCGAGATAGGGGTGGACCGTTATGGCATCGGCTTTCAGCGGGCTTCGAGCGTCCAGGTATGCCTCGGCGTAAGCCTGATTGGTCGATCCGATGTCGCCGCGCTTGACATCCAAGAGCGCCAGGCTTTCGCGATCGCGAATCGCCTCTAGGCACTCTTCAAGCACCGCTATGCCTTTTGAGCCGAAGCGCTCAAAATAGGCGGACTGCGGTTTGATCGCCGTGAGCTGATCGGCCGCCGCGTCCAACACGGTAAAACAAAACCGGCGTAGCCCCTCGACGCCATCGGCTAAACCCCAGCCATTCAGCAGCTCCGGCGACGGGTCGAGACCGAGGCAAAAGGGACCTCGCCGCTGCCTGAGCAAGGCGAAGCGTTGCGCAAAATCGCTCTGGCCTCGCGATTGGGCATTTTTTGTTCGTACTTCGCTCATCATTACGTCCTTATTTGACCTTCTATAATTGCTGATAACACAGCACGCGCTGTCTATGCGCGCTGGCGATCAAGCATAGGGGCTTTGCGTCGTTACAGTATCCCGTATCCAACACGCGAACCACCGGCGCCCACGCTGATTGCTCGGGCAATAAAGCCGGCAATTGGTTCGGAAAGCTCTCTAAGAGCGGTTCGTTGAGAAAATCGTTTCTTCTTTCCGGGTACAAGGCGAAGTAGAGGATGTCCGTCTCCACAAGCTCGTTAAAAAAGTGCGTGCCCAGGCTGACCTCCGGTGTCAGCCCTTCCCGCATCGCCACGATTTCGCAGACCGCGTGGGTTCTTTTTATCTCTGCAAAAGAGATCGGTATGCCCAAAGAGGGCGTCGTCGTTCCCCATCGTCCCGGTCCGACCAGCATGATACGCGGAGGTTCTCTTCTATTCTCAAGCCGGGTCAGCTCTCCGACCAACTTCGCGACTTTATAGCGGTCTTTGATCATCAGCCGCCCGTACAAAGCGGGCACGATGTAGATCAAGCGGTCGACGCGCATTTCTCGGCTGCGACCGATCACCGGCCCTTGTGATTCGAGCACGCGCCTGCCGGAGTCGATCGTCTCCGGCGGTTTCGCCGATATACCCACTCGTTGCACCAACGTGGGCCGGCATTGAACCAGACCGATGCAATACGATCCGTCTTTCTGAAAATTCACGGTAAACTCGATATCCACCGGGTTTTCATAGGCCTGCTGAAGGATCGACAACAGCTCTCGCATCCGGTCGACGAACGTGGTCTGGGTCAGCAGCTTTTCAAACGTCAACGACCAGGCGAAAACGCTGTCGCTCTTCTTGTTCATAGCGAGACTTTGAAGCCTCGCGTCACGAGAGGCTATAAGCTCGAACGGCACGCTCGGACAGGTTTGCACGACCTCGCTGAAATCCGCGGTTCTCAGCGCGTATCGCTCCAAATCGAGAATATCCACCTTTCTCTGGGCATAGGCGCGTTCGGTAGTAAAGGCGCTCTCAACCTGCTGCAACGGGGCGTTTAGCGCGACCAGCCGAGTAAAATCCCCGCCGGTCGTGTTGACCGCCCGCGTGCCCAGGCCGAATACCAGCCTGAGCACTCCCGCGGCCGGATCGATGGTTTCGTTCCATACATACGGATTGAACGACAGACCCACGCCCGCCAGGTGCGGGAAATACCACTTATCGCATAACACGCCCGACACGCGCTGCACCAAAACCGCCATGCGCTCATCCTTTTCGAGCAACCCTCGCGCCGATCGATACTTGAGCGTCTCCTCGCTCATGTAGCTCGCGTAGATGGTCCTTATGGCGTTGATGAATTCCGCGATACGTTGGTCGCGCGAGCCCTGATTGAGACAAAAAACGCTCTTCGCCTTTCCCGCAAGCGCGCTGTCGAAGCTGTCCTCCAGTAGGCTGCTTGAGCGAAGTATGAGCGGCACCGGGCCGAAGTAGTCGAGCACGTCGGTAAATTTGTCGACCAGGTAGTCCGGAAAAGTCCCCTTCAACATTTGATGGCGAGCCAGCTCGGCCCCACTCAGGTAAAGCTGCGGATCTTTCTGTTTCTGCTTTATCCACCACAGCCCATTCTGCACCAAATAGGTATAAAAGACGTCCGCCCCGATAAAAAAACTGTCGTGCGGCTCGAGCAGCTCGGTCCATTTCGGATCCGTCTTTTGAAGAATCGCGTGTGCCAGAAGCATGCCGAGCGATTTTCCCCCGATGGGTCCGGTGCCGACCATGCGATGGCGGATTTTTATTACATCGGAGAGTGCGAGATAGCGACAAGCGAGATCATAAAGCCTTTCTCGCTTGCCGATCAGCATGAGAAGCAAGCGGCGGGTAAAGGCATCGACCTCTTCCGCGGGCGATTCGCCACGGTCGATCGCCGCTTGCAGACGTTTAGCGCGACGAAAGGTATTGGTCCATAAACCGAGCAAGTGGCTGGCGCCTTCCTGTCGATCCCAAGGCATTTCGGACATGATCGTGGTGTAGGTTTTGCTGTCTTCGACCGGATTAAACGCCTCATCTTCCCATAGGTGCAGCATTTGCATGGTTCGCGAATGGCGTTGTTCGACCTTCGTCGGCCTCAGGTAAAGCTTCCCGTTGTAGCGATAGACATCGATCATGATTTGAGCGGTTTGGCTTACCGGCGTGGTGGTGTGATATGAATGGCTGTGCTTGAACAGCGCGAAATAGGCGACCCCGCGGTGGTCGAATACATAGGGACAGGTGAGCATAAAGAAGTTTCCCAGCATCCGATCACTACCCCACTCCACTACTAGATCCGATAGGCAGTCAAAAACGAAATAGGCTCCCGGGCCTGATTCCTCTATAATGGAATGGATTTCAGTGACAAAAGGCTCGAAACCCTCTTCGGGCCTCAGGGCATAGCGCTCAACGCCGGGGCGTTGTTCCATCAGCTCCCGATGGCGGGCAAAGCGGAAATAGACGAGCTTTGCGCCGAGCCTGATCGCGTGTCGGCAATAAGCCGCCACAAACGGGAGATAGTCATCGACGGAGAATACCTGCCAGACGATGTTGTCTCCCGGCATGACGCCGTGAAACAAACGATCGAGCGCCGTAAGTCCGGTGCTCGGTCTGTCCCCGTCAGCCGGCATCGCGCCGCCTCGTCGATTTTCCGCTTATTATTAACGGCCTCATACCGATTCTTTCTCAACGACTTTTTTATAATTACTATTTTTTCGGACGAATCGAGGGCAACGAAACCTGCTGTAAGCGCTGCAACGCCTCGGCGGCCGCCGCGTCGTCCGGGGCGGCTTCTTGTATCTTTTTCCAAACCTCAATGGCTTCCCACAGATTCAAAAGCTGTTGCTCCCAGATCACCGCGATCTGCTTCATCAGCTCGAGTTGCGCGTGCGGATCGCTGATAGCGGAACATTGCTTCTCCATCATTCGTACGAGCTCGAGGTATCGGCCCCCTTTTTCTAGACATGACAGTAAGCTTTGCCGCGCCTCGCCGTGCTCGGGATCGAGATCGAGAATTATCTGGTAAACCTCAGCCGCTTCATCGTAGCGATTCAGCCGATCCTTGATCAGCCGCGCGCGGTTTTCCAGAATCAGGATGGTCGTGTCCTTATCCATCGTTTGATTGAGCGCTCGAGCCAAAAGCGCGTCGAGAGCGTCGAGCCGTCTGATCTTGACGGCGACCCTTTCGGCCTCTTGATAGATCTCGCGGTCGGCGGGATAACGGCTTAATCCTCGGCGCAACACATCAAAGGCGCTACTGTCGTCTTTGAGCTCGCCGGAGAGCAGTCGCGCGGTTCGAAGCACCCGGGCCGTGTCGTGCTTGTCGTTTCGATTCGACAGCAATGCCTGGTAGCCTTCGACCACGGTTCGCAGGAGGTTGCTTTCAGCCGAATCGGGGCGCTCTTTATCCATCGCCCGCGCCGCGCTTTCGATCTGTTCGGCGAGCTCGGGCGCGTTAAGGGTTAGCTTGACCGCCCGTTTGATAAGCTCTTTTGTCTGTTCCCGGTCGCGCAGGCGGGTGTCGACGATTTGCGCCACCCGCAAAAGATATCGAACGCGCTCGCTGTCGGAGCTCGCGTTTTGATAGCGGCGCTCGAAGGCCTCGTAAAATTCATGCGTGTCGTTCGCAAGCAACGACAGCTCCTGCGCTCGATCGAGTAGCTGCTCGTTGTCCGGATCGAGCGCGCTTGCCTGAAGGATGGTCTTTTGCGCCGCGGCCGCGTCCTTGGCCTTCTCGTCAAGCAGGTCGGCATACCGGACCAGAAGCGCGACCTTGTCTCGCTTTTCCTCGGTTTGCGCGACCATCCGGCTGTATACTTGCGCCAGGCGGGGCCACGCGTTTACTTTGACCGCCAGCCGTTCGACCTCCTCGAGATAAGAGGTGTTTGCAAGGTCTAGGGCCAGCCTTCTTAGAGCCGCTTCCAAAGCTTGCTCCGGCTGATTGAGATCGGTCTCAAAGATCTCCGCCGCGTGATACCAATGCGCGGCAGACAGCTCCGCCTCGGTGCTCTGTTGCGCCAACGCCGTATAGATGCTCGCCAGTTGCTTTTCTCGCCTGCTTTCGCGCGCTATCTTGCGCAGCGCCTCCTCGGCTCGGCTCACCCGGTGTCGCAACAGCGGGATGTAGCGGTTCCACGCCCCCTCCAGGTCCCGCAGTTTCTTGTGGGCAAATTCCGCCGCGGCAAGCGCGGTTTCGATCTGCGCCTCGGTTTCCGGCTCCATCTCGGATAACTCGTCGAGCACCGCCACCAGCTCTCTGTACCGCCTCGCCTTTTCCAATAACCCGCGTAACTCGCGCCGCGGCTCGGGATCTTTCGGCTCGGCTTGAGCCCAGACCATCAAGGCGGCGATGGCGCGCTTTGGGTTGTTTTCCAACAAATACAGCTCGGCTAAACGCCGCGCGAGATCAGCGCGGGTTTTCGCTTCGCGGTTGATCGCGAGTTGTCGTTCCAGCGCGTCAGCTATGCTCGCTTGATCCCCAAGCGCCTCCGCGGCGGCCACGAATTGGTCGATCGCCGGTTCGAAGCGGGGGTCAAGCTCGAGGATCTGTTTGAGTATCTCAACCGCCTCGCCGGACCGATTAAGACGCTCGTTCAACAACCGCGCGTGCTCAAACAGCAAATCCCGACGTTCGGCCCCGTCTGTTTCGAGCGCCGCCATGCGCTTGATAATGTCCGCCAGAGCTTCGGCGTCGTCGCTTTTCGCAACCTCAAAGCGCAAAGCTCCCAAGGCCTCTTTGTCATCGCGAATCTCCAGTAGGCTACGCCAGGCTTCGGTCGCGGCGCTGCTGTCTTGTAAGCGATCGGTCAGCAGCCTGGCTATGCGTCGATGTAGCTCAACGCGCTTTTCCGCATCCTTCTCGGCCGATACCTCGCGGTGCAACAACGCGACGAGCGCGTGATACTTTTCCGCGCGTTCAAACACGTCGTACAGATCGCCCAACCGATTGGTCTCTGTAGCGATGCGGATCAACGCTTGGTCCGCGGCCTCGCATCCCTTTTCGACCAGCGTAGCCAAGCGCCTCCACGCGCCGTCCGTGTCCATCAACCGGCGATAGGTCAGATCGGCCGCGCTGAGCGCCGCTTCGATACCGTGGGTCTCGTCGGTTTCAAGTTGGGCGAGCTCGTCGAGAACGGCGATCAGCTCCTCAAACCGATCGGTCTGCTGTAACAGCGCTCGAAGCCTGCGATACGGTTCCGGGTTGATCGACTCCGCTTGACCCCAAAGCCATAAGGCGCGAATCGCCGCTTGCGAGTCTTTTAGATCCGAAAGGTAGATCTCCGACAAGCGCCGGGCCAACTGCGCGCGAGCGTCGGAATGCCTCTCCATGTCGAGCTGTCGCTCAAGCGCGGCGGCGAGACCCTTGATGTCGCCGGCGGCTTCACAAGCGCTTATGAGCGCGTCGATCGCGGGCTGGTATTTGGGATCGAGCGTATCGAGTATATCGCGCAGAATCGCGATCGACTCTTGAGGACGTCCTAGCCGTGTGGTCAATAGTTGCGCTCGATCGAACATCAGGTCGCGCCGCTCGCCAGCATTGATTTCGAGCGGCGCCAATCGTCCGAGTATGTCCGTAAGCTGCTCCACATCATCGTTGCGAATCGCCTGCTGGCGCAAAAACTCAAGCGCTTCGACGTCTTCGCCGACTTCAAGGACGTGTTGCCACGCTTGCGCCGCACCGCGCTCGTCTTGCAGCCGTTCGAATCGATCGCGCGCGATCCGCCGATAAAAGGCGAGGCGTTTTTGGGGATCTTTTTCGACCTCGGCTTGTCGGGAAAGGATCTCGATCAGCTTGCGGTACTTTCCCGTTCTTTCGAAGAGATCGCATAACGCGTCGAGTCGATTCGATTTAACGGCTAGAGACGAGATCGCGTCATCCGCCTTAAAAACGCCGCGCTCGACCAGGGGAACAAGTCTATTCCACGCGCCCTCCGGGTCGTGTAGTTTTTCGAAGAGCAACTGGGACGCCTTGATCGCCGCGTCGTTACGCTTTTCTTCCTTGGTTTCCAAAACCGCAAGCTCGTCGAGCACGGGTATCAGCTCCGCGTGGCTTCCCGCCTTTTCCATCAACTCGCTCAACCGGCGCCTCGGCTCGGGATTATCGGCATCGAGCCGCATCCACTCGTGTAACGCCGAAATCGTGCCCTGCGGCTGCTTGATCTCCAACTGATAGAGTTCGGCGATGCGCCGCGCCAGATCGGCCTTGGCTTTTGCATCGGGCTCGATCGCGAGCTGCCGTTCAAGCGCTTCGACCAACAGCGACGGGTTCCCGATTTTTTCGCTGGCTACTAGAAGCTCGTCGATCGCCGGCTCGAATCGGGGATCGAACTCTTTGAGAAGACGTTGAAGAACCGCGATCGCTTCTTTCGGCCGCTTCATGCGCGTGTTCAAGATCCGCCCGTACTCGTACAAGAGATCGCGACATTCCTTGGGGTCGGTTTCAACCTCGATGAGCTTCTCCAAGACCGCGACCAATCTTTTCGCGTCGTCATGCTTTAGGGCGTACAGCCTGAGAAATCTCAACGCATCGATATCGGCTTTGATTCGGATAATCGTTCGATATATTTTTGCCGCCGCTTCCTCGTCCTCGAGCTTGTCCGCCAGCAACGAGCCTATCCGGCGGTAGAGCGCGACCTGTTTCTCCTGATCTTTTTCCAACCTAACCCGCTCTCGAAGCAGCTCGACCATCTCGTCGTAGCGCTCGCTTCGTTCGAATAGGTCCAATAATTTCGTCAGGGTTTGGTTGTTGCCGGGCTCGAGATCGAGCGCTTGGTTCAAGTAGTCCGCCGCGGTGTTGAGGTCGGACAACTCGTTTTCCGCGACCGCGCTCATCCGCGCGTACAGTTCGGCCAGCTTTTCCTTGGGCTCAGTCGCGACGCGTAGCTCGAGCGTTTTCAACAAGCGATCGAACCTGCCGAGCTGCTCGTCGATGCGCTCGAGATTATCGAGCGCTCGGCGTTCTTCAGCCGAGATCGCGAAAATCTGCCGATACGCCTGATAGGCTTGCTCGATATCAGCCACGTCGCTTTCAAGCAGCGAGGCCAGCCGATACAAAAGCTGCACCGCGGTCCGGCCGTCCTTCGACTCGGCGATTCGTTCTCTGAGAAAGGAGATCGCCTCTCGCGCGCGCCCGACCTCGAGCAACGCGTCGCAAAGCGAATTGCGTACCTCTTTATCGTTCGGTCTAAGCGCGTGAAGCTGTCTGAGAGCGATGATCTCTTCTTCTTTATCGTGACGTTTTTCTCGTTGGAGCAAGACGATCTGTTCGATTAGGTCCGCCTCCAGCTCCGAATCGCTGGTGCCCATCGCCTCTTTATCCAGCATGGCGACCAGCTCGTCCCAGCGCTCGACGCTTTGCAACAAGCGTTTGAGAGCTTGTTTCGCGTTGCCGTCGTCCGGATCGAGATTCAATAGGCTGTTCCAGTTCTCTATCGCCCCGTCGATATCCTTGAGCTTATTTTGGCTAATCCCCGCGGCCTCGCGCAATCGCAACTTGCGGTTGTCCAACGAAAGCTCGGGGTCTTGGGTCGATCGCAACAACAGCTCTCTTAACTCTTGATACTGCTGCTTTCGCCGATAGCGCGTCTCGAGAAAGCTGTAGGCCTGCGGATTGCCCGGCGCGATCTGCAGAATCTCGCGAGAGATGGTCTCAGCCCGTTCATCTTCACGAGCCGCAACAGCCTGCTGCATCTGTTTGCATAGGGTATCGAGTTGTCCCTCGACGCCGCTCTCCGGCGCCGCGGGCTCGATGATTTCGTCGGCTTGAGCGGTATCCTCTTCGGTTGCCTCTTCGAGCTTGCCGTGCTTTTGGCGTCTGAACGGGGGCGGAAGCGTCGATCGAACCTTCTCGCCTTTTGTTTCGAGCTCGTCCGGCGGCGAGGCTTCTTGCGCACTAGCGGCCGCCGTTACGGATACGGCGGGTAAGCCCTCGTTCTGCGTTGGTTCTTGCCTCGGTTGTAGATCGGAGAGCGATTCGAATTTCGGTTCGGTCAGCAGAGGCGGGGGGAGCTTGGGTTTGTAATCCTTCGGCTCGGCCGCGCGTTCACTCTGCGAATTCGGCTCGGGAACAGTCCTCTGCTTTTGTTGCGCCAAGCGTTTCTTCATCAACCGATTTTTGAGCGCGGTGACCGACAAAG
>JAFGIB010000001.1 GCA_016929805.1 Deltaproteobacteria bacterium
AGCAAAACCCTCAACCTCTTCGCTTGATAGACCTCAAGAAGGCTGCCTAATGTAAATGTCCGAGAATCGCGATCGGTGATTTAGCTCTCCGCGCGTATCGCTCGCCGGAAGCGGCCGCGTATTCTCTGGTTTTTGCCGCGACCGACGATCGCGACGTCAATCAACGAGTGTTCGATGACGCGCAACAAGCGGGCGGGCTCGCGAATGTCGCGGACGACCCCGAGCTGTGCGCCTTTCATCTTCCGTCGAGACTAATACGCGGATCTCTTCAGGTCGTAATCGCGTCAGGGGGTGAAGCGCCTTTCGTTGTCAGACGCCTGCGTCAGCTTTTAGAAAAGCGATTCGGACCCGAGTGGGCCGAGTGGATGCGAGCCGCGGCGCGACTGCGAAAGTCCGTTAGAGAGCTCAAGCTGACCTCCGCTGAACAGGAGGTGGTTTTCGACCGCTTTTTCGACGAAACGGTCGCCGTTGGAGCGTTGACGACGCGCGTGCCGACCGAGGCGGAGCAGGCGGCATGGCTTTCGCGGCCGGTGACGAGCGAAATAGGACCAAAGGGCATTTTGCAGCAGGAAACGTCCGATAATTCGCGAAGCGGTTTCGTATCGCTTGTCGGGGCGGGGCCGGGAGACGCCGGTCTTATGACCGTTCGAGGCCGACAACGGCTCATGGGTGCGGACGCGGTGGTATACGACAGGCTCGCGGCAACAGCGCTTCCGACGGATTTACCAAAACGCGTCGAATTGCACTGCGTTGGCAAGCACTCGGGAAACCATCCTGTACCCCAGGAAGAGATCAACGCGCTGCTGATTCGATTGGCGAGAGAGGGGAAAAAAGTGGTGAGACTGAAAGGCGGCGATCCCTATATGTTCGGTAGGGGAGGCGAAGAGGCGCAAGCTATCGTGGCCGCCGATATACCTTACGAGGTGGTTCCGGGCGTTACCGCGGGTGTCGCGGTGCCGGCGTACGCCGGTGTCCCGGTAACCCATCGCCGCGATGCCGTGCGGGTGACCCTGGTCACGGCGCACGAAAGCGTTAAGGACGAAGGCCCGAGTGTGAGGTGGGATTTGCTCGCGGGCGATTCTCACGCAACGCTTATCGGATATATGGGAGTGACCAATCTCGCCAACGTTGTGGATAGGCTTCTTCAAGCCGGAATGGATGCGAAAACGCCGTCGGTTGTGATTCGCTACGGCACGACTTCGAAGCATCGCGCGGTTTATAGCGAGCTGTCGGACCTTCCGACCGCTGTCGCGCGCGCAGGTGTGAAACCGCCGGCTCTTTTTGTCATCGGCTCCGTTGTGCGCCATGCAAAGCAACTCAACTGGTTTGAGCGTCGTCCGCTTTTCGGCGAACGCGTGGTGGTTGTCTCACCGGCTCGAGAGATGGGCGCCATGTTAGAGATGAGCGGCGCCGAGGTCGTCGAGGTCCCATTACCTGTCACCGCGGCGTCTCGCGTTGTTATGGGAGCGTTGCCCTTGACCGGCTGCGTTCTGCGCAACGCCGTCGAGGTCGACGCGCTGGCAGAGGAACGCGATTCCTTGGGCTGGGGGCCGCGGATGACAGCGTGGTGTCTATCTGCAGAGGCCGCTGATAGAGCGCGACAGCAGGGCTGGACCCGAATCGAGGAGGTTTCGATCCTCGAAGGGACCGGGTGCTTTTTGCGACGAGGAGTAAATCGTCGGCCGGCAGAACAATAGCGGGTGTATTGGCTCGTAAAAACAGTTCTAAGGTTTACCTTAACGTTGCAAAAAATCCGTCGGCGTAAAGCGCTTCGCTCGCAAAAAATAGCGCGAACTGAGCTTTTTTCGCGTTTCCGCTCGACGTTTTTGGCAACGTTAAGGTTTACTATTGCTTTTTAGCGGAAGGTTCTACTAGGAATATTGTATAGACGCTATGATAGCCCTATTTATCAGGCAAGCCTGAACGTGAATTCATTCGCGCGGCGCGGGTGGTTTCTAATAAAGCTATGTCTGTTATCGCGTTATCAATGCCTTTGACTTGGAGCATCGGCTCGATATGTTGTCAATTTTCACTTATCTATCGAAGCATCAATTTTTTATTAGACAACGAGTATCTCATTCCAAGCCGCGGGTAGCCGGCTATTTTGGCAATACACGGGAATCGTATCGAGCGATAGCGATCGTCATCTCGCTTTGCTGGATTATTGCCAACACGGCTCAGGCGCAACCAAAACCCGAGCAAAGCCGGGAGGATAAAACCGAGACAAAGCACGATTCCGGCTGGCCGGAAAAGCTCGGTCCTGCGGAGATCCAAACCGGCGCCGGAACGATTCGATTGGCGTTCACCGCGCAGCTACTGGCCACTGACCTCAACAAGGATATGGGAAAAGGAAAAGAACGGGACAATTCATTTGAGGTCGAGCCGCGTAGAATTCGTTGGTATCTTAAAAGCAGATTCCTCGACGACCGGCTCAAGGTAGAACTGCAGATCAATACCGTGCCGAAATCATTGGAGATACTCGATTTCTGGGGCCAGTATCATTTGCTAGACCAGGTACAGATACGCCTGGGTCAAACCAAAGAACCGTTTACGCGTTATCGCCAGCAGTCGTTCTCTTCCTCGCTGCTGGCTGAATGGGCAAACGAAACTCAATACTTCGGTGCCGATCGACAGCTCGGACTTATGCTGCATAACAGCGACGCGAAACCCAGGTTTGAGTATGCGCTGGCGATATTTTCCGGACAGAACTTGAGAAAGTCACAAGCGGTTGAAGTGGCGAATGCGATCTACTGTGAAAAGATTCCGAGCGCCTCGTTTTTACCGCGGGAAAGCAGTATTTCGGTTGACGAGTGGCATCCGGAGATCGAGCTTCGCGTTCAGCACAACAGCCCGGACGCTGATCCCTACAACCCTTCGGACGCCGAGCGCACCGGCTTTCGGCACGTCGAAAGCCTGAGCGTGGCTTGGGACAACGTAGCGAACCTGCACACGGTCGGCGGCAGGGATATCGACCGGGCGGTCGGCCAGGAGGCGACTCGCGATATGATGCTGCGTCTATCGCCGGAGGTGTTGTTGAAGGCGTACGGTTTATCGGTGATCGCGAACTTCTATCTCGGCGTTTCTCGGATGACGCAGAGCGCCGAAAACGACTTGGCGATGCTGGGCGTGGTGGCTGAAACGGCTTATCGTTTTGATCGCTTTTGGGAAATCGCCGCGCGGTTTTCGCGCGTCGATTTTAGCGGAGAGTTACGACGGGACGCGGCGGATAGAGCGGCTGCCATTATCGACGCGGAGGAAAACGACGCCGCGCGGGAAGCTCTCGC
This sequence comes from Deltaproteobacteria bacterium, assembly GCA_016929805.1. Lineage (GTDB taxonomy): Bacteria > Myxococcota_A > Polyangia > Polyangiales > JAFGIB01 > JAFGIB01. Next base: position 3,285 of record JAFGIB010000001.1, read on the forward strand.
AAACCAATATAGGAACGCGGGCGTGTTAAAAGCCGATCAAGAGGTGACGCTGGGCCTAACCGTATATGTTGTCGGAAACGACCTCAAGTGGCAGACCGACGCGAGCTGGCTGCGTCAATACCGCGAGAGCGACGATCGAGACGACTATCGCGCGCGTACGCAAATGCAGGTCGGGTTCTAAGGGCTCGCGCAAAACAGCGCGAATCTATTTCATCGCTTTTTTCGCGTTTACACTCGACGTTTTTTGCAACGTTAAGGCGGATAAAGAGGCAACTACGCGATCATATCGGAATCGAATGCGGCTATGCCGGCCGAAAACGGAGATCGGACGCGCCGGGGTCTGAAATCGATTGTGCCTCTCTGATCATTTCTCTAGCACCCTGCGATAAAAGCCGTTGCGCGATTTCTCGGCCGACCTTCTCGGCCTGCGCCCGCGGCGATACGCCCGGCTGCGCGAGATAGCACTCCGACCCCGCGCGTAGCTGTCTAAACGAAACCGTTGACCCGACCATGGCGTTGAATTGTAGCCTGAGGCTTTGTGCGTCGTAACGCGCGTTGCCCGCCAACGGAACATTGCAGTCGCCTCCAATCTCCTCCAAAAAGGCGCGCTCCACCACCATCTCGATTCTCGAGTGCTCGTCTTGCAAGCCCTGTAACAACCCTTTGACTTCTCCGTCCCGAGTTTTCGCTTCAAGCGCCAAAATACCCTGACCGACCGCGGGCACCATCTGATGCACCGACAAGAGTCGAAGCGGCCTCTGCTCGAGACCAAGCCGGCGCAGGCCGGCGTACGCCAAAACGATCGCGTCGTACTCGCCTCGGTTGAGCTTGTCGAGCCGGGTATCGACATTGCCTCGGATCGTCGCGTAGTCGAGATCCGACCGTAACCCGAAGAGTTGAACCCTTCTGCGCAACGAACTCGTTCCGACCCGAGCCCCGGCGTTGAGCTCCTCGAGAGCGCAGCCATTTCTACTGACCAGAACATCGCGCGCGTCTTCGCGTTTCGGTACGCACACGAGCTCGAGACCCTCGGCGAGCTTCGCGGGCATATCCTTGAGCGAATGGACCGCCAAATCCGCGCGGCCTTCGAGTACCGCGGTTTCGATCTCGCTGACAAACAGCCCCTTGCCTCCAATCGCGCTCAGCGGAACGTCGGATATCTTATCGCCCTTGGTGGTGATCAAAACCTCTTCGACCTCAAGCTCGGGATGAAATTCGCTTAATCGTTGCGCCACCCAGCGCGTTTGAGCCAGGGCGAGCGGGCTTCGTCTAGTGGCGATCCGTAGAGCACGTCTCATCGATCCTCCAGAAGTATCATTGAGCGGAACCGCCGCAATAGCAGCGCCATGTCGAGGATTCCGCGATTGAGGAGATGAGACAGTTGGCCCCGAGATGGGATGCCAAATGTGAAGTTATTTTTGCGCGAGCCCTTAGATTCATCCATCATCGATACCTTTCTCTCGCTTCGCGGCAAGCTCTTCCGCCTCCGTCGGCTTTGTCCGATCGTCAAACGCGTCCCCAATCGCGAGTTGAAATAACCGTTGTGTCGCCTCGATAAGCTGCGCCTCATCGCCGTTCGCCCCGCTTCGCTTGAGCTGCGAAAAAGGTATGTGCAACAGCTTGTTGACAATCGCGTCGCACATCGCGTCCAACTTCTTTTGGTCGTCGGCGTTCAGCAACGACAGCCTCGAAAAGGTCTTCCTTTTTTCCTCCAGCACGATCGCGCTGACGTAGGCTTTTAATGCCACAATGGTCGGCGTGAGTTCGAGAGTGTTCCTCCATTTTTCGAACTGGATAACCGCCTCGTCGACGATCGCCTCGGCGGCTTGAATCTCGCGTTTGCGTAGTTCTAGGTTTGACGCGGCGACTTTGTCGAGGTCGTCGATGTTATATAAAAAGACATTGTCTAAAGAGTCTACGCGCGGATCGACGTCCCGAGGAACCGCGATGTCGATGAAGAATAGCGGCCGCCGCTTGCGTTCCTTGATCACGTTCTGCATCAGATTATAGCTGACCACAAAGCCGGGACTCGCGGTTGACGAAATAACCACGTCAGCCTCTCTGATCTCATCGGGCAACGACTCGAACGGTCGTGAAATGCCATCGAACTTCTGCGCTAGTTTTTCAGCGTGTTCGGTATTGCGATTGACGATATAGAGCCGTGCGCCGTGCGCTTTCATGGTACCCGCCGCCAGCTCGCTCATCTCTCCGGCCCCAACGAGTAAAACCCGGCGATCCTGCAACTCTCCAAAGATCTTTTCCGCTAGTTGGCACGCTATCGAGCTCACGCTAACCTGCCCGGCTGCGATGTCTGTTTCCGTGCGCACCCTTTTTGCTACGGTAAACGCACGTTCAAAGCATCGGCTCAGCAGGCTTCCGACGGTTCCCAACGCGCGAGCGTAGCCGTAGGCCTCCTTGACTTGGCCGAGGATTTGGGGCTCTCCGAGAACCATGGCCTCAAGGCCCGAGGCGACCCGAAACAGATGACGTGTCGCTCGCTCTCCTCGCAGGCGGTAAAGGTACGGTTCGACGCGGTCCGGTGTGAGGCGGCCGTTGAGATGGGAAGCGACGGCCTCGAACGTCGCTGTAGGGTTCTGCGAAACCGCGACGACCTCGACGCGGTTGCAGGTCGATATCAGCACGCACTCTTGCAGTTGAGCCGCCTCGACGATGCGGCGCAGCTCCAACGCGATGAGGTCGCCTTCTACCGCGAGCCGTTCCCGCAGCTCGACCGGCGCGGTCCGATGGGAAAGACCGATTACGACGCACTCGGCGGGCAAGGTTACCACCCTCCCGCGTTGCGAAGCAGATAGCCCAAGAGGGTCGCGACAGCGCAGAGAAATCCCATGACGGTTCCCAAGGCGGCGCGACGTCCCCGCCATCCCGCGATCGCGCGCGTCAATAAAATAAAGGCAAAGCACAGCCAGGCGAGAAGCGCGAATCCCTGCGACGCCGAAAAGTTGAAAAGGCCCGCGCCGATGCGCAAAGAAGTGATACTTCCTAAAATGATGCCGATGGTAAATAGTGGAAAACCGACGGTAACGAAGCGAAAACCGGCGGTATCCAGAAGGTCCAAAGCCGGCAGCCTTTGAAATACCCCGCTGATCTGTCTGCTGCGTAGCAACGTTTCCTGAATCAAGTAGGCGACCGCCGCGGCAAAAGCGAGCGTGAAGAGCACAACGCCCAGCGTGCTGAATATTATATGCAACTTTATCAAGGCGGAGCCGATCCCCTCGGGGATTCGATGTCCTTGACTCGGCAAACCCGCTCCCAGAAGAAAAAGCAACGCGATCGGTACGACAAAGGTTCCCAAAACCGGCAGACGATGGCGACGCATTTGCAGCAAGTAGCCTAGTGAAATCAGCATCGAGGCAGTCGCCAACGTTCCGTTGATATGACTCATCAATAGGTTGTCATTCGCAAAATAGTCGCAGACGACAAAAACGATGTTAGCCACAACCGCCAGGCCGAGAGAGCCAAAAGCGAGACGTTCCAGCGTTTGACTGCGACCTAATAGACGGAAAAAAAAGGCGATTGCCGCCACCGCATACAGCACGATCGTCAGGATAAAAACCAAAAAGATCACGAGCGTAAACCTCTATTCAAAGGGGGCTTATCCCGAGCTAGCGTTTCTGGCGAAAAAAACGCGTTAACGCGTCTACCTCATCGTCGCACACCGCGTCTCCCACCGCGGCTCGGGTCGCGGCCTCCATCGAGGTTCCGCTGACGATCGGTTTTCGATCGAGCAGTAGCTCGGCTAAAAAACCTTCGACGACTTCGTAAGCGTCATCACCGACGATGACAGAGCCCGCGCACAGCTCCCCACCAATTTCTTCGAGCTGTTTGACGCTTTTTACTTTTCCTAACAGGTCTAGACGGTCGCCGCCCCCTCCAACCTCCGAGATGAACCGTACTGCGCTTTCCAACCTAAAACGCCCACCTTCAGCCTTTAGGCACATGATCTCGCCTTCTATCGAGATACGCTCCTCATCCATCCAGTGGTCCAGAGCTTCCTGCGGAAAAAATAAGCGATTCACTCCCATGGGATGCCTCAAAAGCTCAGCTTGTTCGCGGGGGTATTGCCCTTTGGTTACAACGGCGGCCTAATAATCCCGTAAAATCTGCTTACGTCCTCGTGCCGACTTCGTCCGGTACGGCATGCAGCATCCTCGTCGACCCCGTGGGCGAACTCGATATCACGAGCGAATTGGCCGCCGCCTCGATTGCTGCTCTAACGCTTACAGGCAGAAAAATATAGTAGCACGAGATCGTTGCTCCGCATTATAATACCGGTATTTTGGCGCGGGTCGTATATTCGGGGGCGGCTGTTTAATTCGGTTCGTGAGAGGTTACACAATGGGATTGACAGCACCGTCGCCTGCTTTTAGGGTTCGATATAGAAAATTAACCTACACAAGAGATCTTGTAATTATTGAAGTTTCAGGGAGAGAGACCGATGGCCAGCGACAATGTTATCCACGTCAACGACGGCAATTATGATTCCGAGGTTCTCAAATCCTCTCTACCTGTATTGATCGACTTTTCGGCGAGCTGGTGCGGTCCGTGCCATGTGGTTGCACCGCTTATCGACCAGCTCGCTGATGAGTATAAAGACCGATTCAAGGTAGCCAAGGTCGACGTGGATGAAAGCCCGAACGTGGCGAGGAAACACGGCATCCGCGGAATACCAACACTCATTGTGATTAAGAACGGAAACGTCTTCGACCAAATGGTAGGGGCGGCGCCCAAGGCACAGATCGCCGCGCTCATGGAGCGGGCGTTATCAGAGTAAATGGACGCTTGCGTACAGGCTAAGCTTAATTGTCTGCCTGTATCGCCGGGGATTTACATCTTTAAAGATCGCGCGGGAAAGTTTTTATACGTCGGCAAGGCCTCCAATCTTCGCGCGAGAGTCCGAAGCTATTTTCAGCAAGGCTCGGCGGATGAGCGCTTCTTCATCGGGCGGCTAGAACAGGAGCTCGGCGATCTCGAAACCTATGTAACCACCAGCGAAAAAGAGGCGGCGCTGCTGGAAAACAGCTTTATCAAGCAGCATCAGCCGCGTTACAACATCAAGCTTCGGGACGATAAAGATTTCATCTCGCTACGTCTGGATCCTCGCGACGATTGGCCTAGGCTCGAGGTCGTCCGCAGACCGAAAAAGGACGGCGCGCGCTATTTTGGACCCTATCACTCGGCGTCCTCGGCTCGCAGTATTCTCCGAGTGGTCAATCGCTATTTTCAGTTGAGAACTTGTACGAATCGGGAGCTTCAATCGCGCACTCGACCCTGCCTTCAGTACCAGATCAAACGCTGTCAGGCGCCGTGCGTCTTTCGGATAGACCGGAATGAATACGCCAGACAGGTTATCAACGTCGGTCTTTTTCTCGAAGGCCGGCACGACGAGCTGGTGCAACACCTGACGCGACAAATGCGGAAAGCCTCAAAAGCCATGGAATACGAAACCGCCGCTAGGTGCAGAGACCAGATACAAGCGGTCAAATCTTCCCTGGAAAAACAGTGCGTTTCGCTGGTCTCCAATATCGATCAAGACGTCTTCGGGTACTTTCGGCAAGAGGACAGAATCGTTTTCGCGGTTTTAATGGCGCGCCGCGGAAGGGTTATGGGCGTGCGCACTTACGCGCTTCGCGACGCCTATCTGCCCAACGACGAGCTATTGAGCTCATTCGTAAGCGAGTACTATCAGCTCGGTAGTTTTGTCCCCGACGAGCTCATCTTGCCCGAATCCATCGAGGCCGAGCAAGGGCTGGCGGAGTTGCTCTCAACCGAGCGCGCCTCGCCGGTTAAGTTGACGCGGCCGCAACGGGGCTCCAAAGCGAGGCTGTTGCGCATGGCCATGGAGAACGCGGCACACGCTTACCAGGAGAAGGCGCGAGCCGTCGCCGAGGTGGAGACGCTGTTGATTCAAATCATGCAACGCTTTGATCTGCCGAGCACGCCGAGACGAATCGAGTGCGTGGATGTTTCGCATAGCTCCGGAGTTGATACCGTCGCCGCCGTTGTCGCGTTAAGAGACGGTCAGCCCGACGCCAAGAGCTATCGCGGTTTTACTATTCGCCGGGTGAGCGATGGAGATGACTACGGGGCCATGTACGAGGCGCTCTCTCGCAGGTTCAAGAGGGCCAGCCTCTCGGAGCCCGGCTGGGAATTGCCGGATCTTTTGATCGTCGACGGCGGAAAGGGTCAAATGGGCGTCGCGCTCACCGTGCTTGGGGAGCTAGAAATCGAGGATGTTCCTGTAATCGCCCTGGCAAAGGAGAAGGCGAATGCCCGCGGTCAGAAATTGGTCGACCGCGTTTATCTTCCGGGTAGGAAGAATCCGATCGATCTGCGGGAATCAGACCCGGCTGCTCGAATTTTGATGCTCGCGCGCGATGAGGCTCACCGGGTATCGAATCGATTGCGTCTCAAGCGGGACAAACGAACGACCTTGCGCAGCGATCTAGATGAGATAAAGGGGGTGGGGCCGAAGACGCGCTCCAAGCTATTGAGTCGCTTGGGGTCGTTAGACGCGATTCGAACGGCCGGCGTCCAGCAGTTGCTCGAAGCGGGCGCGACGCGGCGTCAAGCACGGCTTATTCTCGCTTCGCTGCGGGGTGAAGACGGCGCGAAGGCAACCGATGAGACGAATAGCGCGGAACGGGCGGCGGTTGACAACGCCTTTCCGCTGGAAGAGTAGCCGGGATTGCGAGCCTTGTTCTTTACCTCATACCAGAGATCAGGAGTTCTGAACTCTAAGCCGTATTTCGAAGCGAGCGCCCCCTTCTGCTAAATTCGCGGCGGTAAATCGACCGCCCATGCTTTCGACCAGCGTATGACAAACCGCGAGACCAAGACCGGTGCCTTTCCCCGGCGGTTTGGTGGTGGTGAAGGGTTCGAAAAGCCTATCCATGACCTCGGGGTCGATTCCCGGCCCATTGTCAGTGACCGATAGCGATACGAAATCGTCGCCCTGGCCTCCTTCTACCTGTAGGGTGACCTTACCGTTACCGCTTAAAGCGTCAGCGGCGTTGAGTAAAAGGTTGAGAACGACTTGAGTGAGCTTGTGTTGCGGGCCGATGACCCGCGGAAGTCGTTTTGGGCGTGAGACCACGATTTCAACTCCGCGCATCTCTTTCAGCGGTCTAACCAGATTCACCGCGTCGTCGATGACCTGCTTGAGATCGCTGGTCATTCCCAGCTCTTCTGATTCCACGCCACGGCGGGAAAAATCGAGTAAATCGCGGATGATGCGATTGATCCGTTCGGTTTCCGAGCGAATACGTTTTAGAAACTCCGCTTGTTCATCTTTCGACAGCGTATCGGCCTGTATCAACTCGACAAGACCCAAAATCGCTGAGAGCGGATTGCCGATTTCGTGAGCGACTCCCGCCGCCAAGCGTCCGACGGTCGCCAGTTTCTCGCCGTGGATGATTTGTTGTTGCGCGGTTTTAAGCTCGGACGCGGATCGCTCGAGCTCTTTGAAACGCTGCTCCAGGGATTCACGATCCGCCTGAAGCTGGGCCGCCATTTGATTGAACGTTATCGCTAACCGAGTTACTTCGGCCGCGCCGCTGACCGGAACGCGTGCTTGCAGCGCTCCAGCCGCCAGTCGTTCGGCGTTTTGAATTAGGCGCTCGAGCGGCCGTACGATCCAGTACGTCAAAGCGAGATAGGTGAGTAACGCGACGCCCACGCCGGTAAGGGCCACGTAAAATATCAAAAGGTCGGTTAGCGAAGAAATCGACCTATTCGGCGGAGACGGTAACCAGAGCTCGAGCTTGTCGCCCCTTGCGAGGGTGATTTCGACGCTATCGGTTTGCGCTGCAGGACCGTAAGCATAGACGGTTTCATCCTCGCGACGAATTCGAATCGAGCTTCTCGGTACGTTCCGCAAGACCTCTTTAACCACCGCATCCACGCGTTCGACGGCCGTTTCGGGAATCTGGTCGAGCGCGCCGGCGAGACCGCGAGCGATGATTTGTGCGAACGCGATTCGGTCTCGTTCCTTGGCGTGACGCGTAAGGCGTACCGACGTTATCGCCAGCAACGCAACCGATACGGCGAAAACAGCACACAGGACCAGGATGATTTGCCCGCGCAGCCCGAAGGCGAAAGATAGGCGCACTCGTTCGCCGGCGGGTTGCTGTCCGGTAATAACGGCGGGCAAGTCGTTCCGACGTGCCATAGACGTCCTACTTTACCAATGAATCGATCCGGATCTTGAGCTCGGCATAACGCTTTAGAAAATCGCCGTGCTCGTTTCTAAAAGCCCTGAGATAACGCCGTTCTTGCTGTATTGTCGCCAGCTCGTCCGTGACCAACGAAAGCTTTTCGACTAAATGCGATGCTCCCGAAAATGGCTTGTCCGAGGCGACGGATTTACCCGCCTCATAGCGATCGATAAAACCGGTTTCGGCCTTGGAGTAGAGTAGTCCGATCAATTTAGGTTGTTGCGCTTGAATCGACTTGATCAGAGTTTGCCCGGGGAGATCGGTAAGTTGATCGCACACCGCCAAGATTTGGAAGGAAAACGTCGTCGCCTTATCCAAGCCGGCGCCGCCGCTCATTTCTATCGATACTTCCCACTCTTTGTTTAATACAAGATTGGCAATCTCCTGGAGAAAGCTTTGATTTTCGTCGACTATGAGTATCGTCGGTTTCATCGCTTGGCCCGAGCCGCTCGACGAAGACTCATCTTCATAAATTCTACGACTCATCGACATCATGATTTTGATCGCTGCGTCTATCACCGTTTGAACTTCGCGTAGCAGCAGGCTGTCTTTATCGCCGGCTTGATAAATATCGATCGAGTTTTTAACCGACCGGTTGAGGCGTGAGACCTGATCGGGCTGCTTATTGACGATATCGACCACCCCGAGACGCAGTGATTCGACCGCCGCCTCGAAGGTTCTACGTCCCGTCAATAGCACCACTTTTGTCGGTCTCGATTTCTCGCGGATAAAGCGCACCAGATCGAGCCCTCCGTTGAGCGAACAAAAATCCAGGTCGACAACAGCCGCGGGGAAAAATTTCTGCTGAATTACATTTCGCGCTTCTTCCATGCTTTTAGCGGTCGAACAGACGTAGCCATCCTTTTCGAACAGTTTACGCAACCCGTTGCGGTCGCGGTCCACGCTGTCAGCGATCAGCAGTTCAGCGCCTTTTGGCATGTGCTTTACAACTCCCTGTCCGATTCGCGTCGAGAGAGCGAAGCGCTAAAACCGGTCGATATCATCTCTTACCTGACGTCAGGATAACCCGATACCGATAAAAAAAGCAGAATTCGTGGTAATAAATCGAATCTATCCTTCCCGCTTGGCGGCGCCACGGTCGAATCACGGAAAAGAACCCGCGGTTCTTCGATTCGCTCGTTCGCGTAGCGATTCGTCGCCTGCGTTTGTCATTCCGCGGTTTTTTGGCCTGGTTCGATTAGGTGGCTAAAAAGTAAGCGTTCAGGGGGGCAAACAAGTCGGCGGCCAATTCGCCCGTAAAACCGAGCGCGCCCGCAGGGCCGGCGAGGATGGTA
>JAFGIB010000450.1 GCA_016929805.1 Deltaproteobacteria bacterium
AATAGCAGCGCTCTGATGATTCATCACATATCATTCGTTTTTCTTCGGTTCGTGAGGGAGCTGACGGGCGCTGGGGTTGAGGGTCAGTGCGACCAAAAGAATTGCAGCCACGCTTTCCCGCAACTCGGCCCAGCCTGAAAAGGATCCGCTACCGAACGGCTTGGCCCATGCCGGAGCACGGACCCTGAACCCCAGCGCCCGTAAGACGCCTGCAATTTTCGATCGAGATGTATAGAATCATCAGAGCAGCGCTATTTCGAGGATTTTTCCGAGGACGAAAGCCGTGAGCGCACCCGCCCACGCGTTCGCAAACGGATCGTTTGTTTTGCGGAGAGTCCTAACGGTGCAAAAAATCCGTCGGCGAAAAGCGCTTCGCTCGCAAAAAATAGCGTGAGCTAAAGGTGCGTAAAGCTCGGGTCCAGAAAAAGTTCCGCACGCCCTTATTTCATCGCTTTATTCGCGTTTCCGCTCGACGTTTTTTGCAACGTAGAGGTAAAAATCGACAATTGATCCCATCCCGGGGCGACGCGTTTCTTACGCGCTTCGGAATAGTGCGTAATATAATACCATATCTGATTATCCGTAATCGACCACAAGCGGTGCCGGCAAAATTGATAGTCCATGTTACACCCGTAGGTGCCTACATACTCGCCGCCGTGTTCTTGGACCAAACGCATGGCCTCGTCTTGGTCGAACAATATCCGTCTGTCCCAGCCCGGCAGTACGACCGTATACGCCAAGCGCTCGTTCCATCCGGCCTTGTCGTAGCTCATCGCTCCAAGCGCCTGCACGAAAACCGACCATGCCAGAGTGACGGAATAGATCGATAAAAGAAGCTTGTTCCTGACCACGACGGAGATGACCGGGATCATGAAAATCATCAGCAGTGGAACGAGATCCACCAGCGGCCGATAGCCATAGGTCCATCCGCCCCACCAGTCGAACCATTTGAACTGCATGCACGCGATCGCGATGGCTCCGACGGTGAGGGGTCGAAAAACGCGGTAATTCGTATCGATCCGATGGCTGGCTATTCGCCGGTCGTCGGATGCGACACCGGCCGCTTGCTCCATCGAAAGCCGCCTCCCTCCCCGGTCCGACTCGTCAGGCGCGGCGCGTTCGCTTTGCGCCGGCTCCGCCGGCGTTCTCGAATGCGCGGGCGAATCGGCCGCCTCCTTGTTCGCAGCGCCAAGACTTGCGATCGGCCTACACCAAATCCTAAAAATGCCCCACAGGCTGAATGCCAAGAACGGCGAGAAGACGAAAAGACCCCGCGAGGGGCTGATCAGTTGTCCCAGCGCCCCGTACCAGAGCGGTGTTTGCCAAACATCCTCAATACCGGTTTTTTCCAGGGCGAGCTCTTTGCCCACCACGCTCTGGCCGAAGGTAAAAGGACTATCGAAAAAGTAATAGTTGTACCAGGCGATGCAAGCCGGGAAAAGAGCGGAGGTAAGCGCGAAATAGACCGCTGACCGGCGATGATAGATACAGAGATAAACAAAGACCGATACCAATAGCAAAAGGCTGGTCATGCGGCAAGCCATGGCGGCCCCGAACATCAGTCCTGATAAAGCGCCGAAGGCGCTATGCTTCTCTACCTTGATCAGAAAATAAATCCCGATGACGATGAAGAAAAGGTTGACGGTTTGCTGCCAGATGTTTTGGCTCGAAATACTCCATACACAGGTTCCTAAAGCGTACGAAAACGTGATCAGAAGCGCTTGACCGGTGCTGACAAAACGCGCCGCTATTAGGAAAATAAAGATCGCCGAAATCGCCACCAAGGCGGACGCGTGAAGTTTCGCGGCGGAGAGCAGTAGCTCTTCTTTTTCGCCGATATTCCGATCCACAAAATAGAGAAGCGCGGACAAGGGCAAAAGCGTCAGCCCGGAGACCGGGCCATAGGTATTGACGTAGACTTGTCGTTTTTCCGACCAAGTGATGTAGTAAGCGGGCTTTCTCAATTTCACGTGGCCCATGTTCTGCCATTCGCGGTAAGTCTTTCCTTCGAGAATCTCATCCCAGGAATGAACCGTGGTGATGAACGGTTTTTCGATGTCTTGACCAGCCACGATCCACGAAAAGCTTCTCGGCGAGGTCTCCGGTGTGAAAGAGAGAGAGCCGTATTTCAGCAGGGCAATCGGCAGCGTCGTATTCGCAATCGCGTCGCCCTCTTCGATAACGGTTTTGTTTGCGTGGTAGACAAACAAAAGAAAAACAAAGGTAGGAATGGCTATGGTGCTCTTATTCTTGAAGAAGGACATGTACTATCTCAGCCAAACCGGCGTAATCCGCATCGCGGTCGAACGGCCGCGTTCGGATCTTTCCACGATCACTTCACCGGTTCGGGTTTGGATCCATAAGGATAAGGGAAAACCGGGGAATGGTTGAGGTCAATAGCACGCGCGGTTTGAGAACGCCTGATAATCGGCCAAAAAACTATTTTCCCTCAAACCAAAAAGAACGTGATATGTGTAGACCTCGAAGGGACTCGCCCTAGATCCGAGAGCGTTGATTTCAGGCAACCATTTTGACACAACCCTTTTCTAACGTAACCGCGGCGCGGTGTTTTTTATTCATGTTTTTCTTTTTGTGTTTTATTTTTTATTTTAAGAAGTTTTCCTCTAAATGAACAAAGTCCTGGTATTTTTTCCAACCTATAACGAAGCCGGCAATACCTCGGCGCTGATCGATGCGATTCGAGAATACCTTCCTAACGCTGATATTTTAGTTATCGACGACGCATCGCCGGACGGGACGGGAGAGCGGTTGGACTCGTTGGCAAAGGCGCGCACCGGTTTGCGCGTTATTCATCGCCCGAGAAAGATGGGGGTTGGCTCCGCTCATAAGCTCGCGATTCTCTACGCGCGGCACCATCAGTACGATTCTTTGATAACCATGGATGCCGACTTTTCGCATCACCCTCGGTATCTACCGAATTTCGTCGACCATCTTAGAAAGTTCGATTTTGTCACGGGTTCGAGATACGTCGACGGAGGTAGCTGTAACTATGGTCTGTATCGCACTTTCATCAGTCGGGCGGCGAATCTCGTCGCACAAATAGGGGTCGGGCTTAGGCTAAAAGAAAACACCACGCTATATCGCGGCTATCGTCTGCCTCTGATGGAACGGCTGAATATCAACCGTATCAAGTCCGAGGGATACTCTTTCGCTGTTGAGTCGATCTATCGAATCTCTCAAATCGCGGAGGGAATGGCCGAGTTTCCCATCGATTTCGAGAACCGATTGACCGGACAGTCCAAGATTTCGAAAAAGGAGATCTATCGAGCGATACTGACGGTTTTAAGGTTATCCCTCGGTCGCCTGATCAATTATGATCTCAGCCCGGCTACATCTTCGACTGTCTATCCTCCACCTCTGATAACTTGCGGAAATTGCGGCGGTATTCACCATATCGAGCTTTTTCCGCCCAGGGAACCAACGGAGTCGATACGCGATCGGGCACCCTACAGTTGCGCGCATCACTCCGTACGTACACACGGACAAATCCTGCGCTGCCTACAATGCGGCATGATCTTCATGAGGCCGAAATTCAACCCCAAAGAGCTGGTTCAAGAGTACGTTCAAGTTGAGGATCCGACCTATCTTAAGAACGTCCGGGTTCGAGAGCGGATGTTTGAATATAACTTATCGAAGGTCGCTCACTATACGCGGCCCGGCCAGCGGTTGCTCGATGTGGGGAGTTACTGCGGCGCGTTCTTGAAGGTCGCCCGGGATCAAGGGCTGGAGGTCGTGGGGGTGGAGCCTTCGTCTTGGGCGGTAGAGGTATCGCGCTCGCTGGTGGACGCTCCGGTCTTTCGAGGAACTCTAGGCGACCTTCCGGAAGAGATCGGAACCTTTGACGTGATTACGCTGTGGGACGTTTTAGAGCACATGGCGGATCCGATACAAGAGCTAAAAAAGATAAACTCTCTTCTCAAGCCGCAAGGAACCTTTCTCTTCTCAACCCTGATGATCGACAACTGGTTTCCGAAATTGACGGGCAAGCATTGGCCTTGGTTGATGGAGATGCATCTTTATTATTTTACCGAAGAGACTATCTCCGACGTGCTCGATCGATCTCGCTTTACCATCATGGAGTCGTTCGCATACTGCCACATGGTCAATCTCAGTTATCTCTTCGATAAGCTGGAAACCCTTGGATTGCCGAAAGCGGACTTGCTCGGAAAGCTGGTCGCCGGCAACCTCTTGGGCGAAAAAGTCGTGCCTTTCAAGCTGGGTGATATCAAGCTTTTTGTCTGTAAAAAGCGTTTGTGAACGCTCCCCGCGCTTTTTACTCTTGATCCCTGCAATGCCGATCAGACGATTTCACTCGGGTGCTGAATTGATATCCAGGATGGTTCGTGTCTCGAGCTGCCTCTTGGGCCTCGCGCTCGTGCTCTTCTATTTTGCGCAAAGCTTCAGACTTCCGCCAAACACGGTCGACGGCGCCTTGATCCTCGGCTACCTGGAAGAGATGTGCCAGGGCGGGCTTCCCTATTGGAACTTTATCGATCTATACGGCCCGCTCAACTGGCTCTTTCCTTATCTATTCTATCGCTTAGCCGATCAACAAGCCTGGGGGGTCAATTTATGGATGATCGTCCTCAAGGTCATCACCATCGGGATCACGCTCAAACTCGTCGCAAAGCTCGGAAATATTTTTTTCGCGCTATTGAGCGCGATGGTTTCCGTTCTTTTATTGGGCCAACACTGGCAGCTTCTCAATACCCCCTACGCATCGCACACCTCGTACCCGCTGGTGCTTGTCGTCTGGTATTTGCTTTTATACGCGCCGTACGCCCGGTGGCGGATCAACCTCATTGTCGCGGGACTGCTGACCGCAATGATCCTTTGGACCAAGATCAATACAGGAGTATTTTTACTCGCCGCGGGATTATTCTACACCTTTTATTGGGCGCCGGTCCCGGTTGAACGCGCGGGCCGAAAACAAGAGGAACGAAACGAGTCTCGCGGCCGATACCGTGGCTTTCGAGCGGCTCAAATCGCGGGATTGTTGGCCTACGGAATCGTTTTCTTGGCTTATATCAGCAAACATTTCAATGCCATGTATTTCCTCTATCTGGGTCTGCCGTTACTCATCTGTCTCGCCTGGACCGCGCGCGAAATCGCGCGGCGACACCGGGCCGAGGAAACCATCGCGCACCACCTCGAGCTATGGCTGCTGTACCTCGCGAGCACGCTCTGCGCCTGGTCGGCTTTCTTCCTGGCATACTACGGGCCCAAGGGCGGGTTAGATTATTTATCGGAGCAATACGCCATACTGACATCCATGCACTACGAACAGCCGTTTCTCGCCCCGGGCGCCAAAAGCTACTATCAAGCCTTCAGCACCTATTATTGGCTGCAGTTGCCCTGGCTGCTCACCGCGCTTTTTCTCGCGTGGCTGCTATTGTACAACCGGCTCGCCAGAGACCCGAGCGGGCAGCAAGCGTCGCGACGCGCGCGCATCCAACTCAGCGGATTGTGGCTTTTCTATACGCTGCACGCCTTTGTCATCTACCCGCGGTCGGACGAAGCGCATATGTTTCAAGCGATTATCGCCGCGGTTCCGGTGCTGTTTCTCCTGCTCTTTCACATAGAGAAGCTGCTGGTTCGTCGGCGTTTGAAGCTTGTTCGAAGCCTCTTGGCTTTTACGGTGCTATGGGCATGCTCGACGCTTGCGATCGCGCCGAATTTCGAGGTCTTCGCTCGCGATAACGGCGACTGGTACGGCGAGCGGTTGCGCTACATTAAGTTCAGGCCCAAAAAGCTCAAAGGCGTCGGCAGCACTTCGAATCATATCACGGATCACGATTGGGATATCGCGACCAATCGCACCTCGATTTGCGTCGATCTATTAACCCGGGATGGGGACGAGGTATTAATACTGACATCAAACCAATTGATCAATTACCAGTCGAAAACGCTCCCTTTCGCCGGAGGATATCGCTATCTATTCTATCTACTGATCAACGATCTACTGAGCAGGCGCAAACTGGAGAAACTCGTTCCTCGCGAAATCGTCTACCGCTTGCTGCATCAACCGCCGCGGGTAATTGTCAGCGCGCTCGGCCTGCCTCCCATGCAGCGTCATTTTCCGGAGATCATCACGCTGATGGATGAGTACTACGAAGTGGTACAGGTTTACGCGCATAAGCTGATATACTTGCCAAAACTAGAAAACGCACCCAGAGAGATCTGTGGTCAGACTCCGGAGCTGGCACGGAGCCGATTGCAGGTTAAGATCATGGAAAAGATATTCAAAAGGAGTTGGTTTCGTGACTGATGTATTTCTGATATATCCGCGAACCGGGGGGCATCGCGGGCGTTACCAAGCGCCTGCCGCTCGCGTTGCTGTATATCGGCAGTTAACTAGAGGCTCGCGGTCTTTCAGTGTAAACCTTTACACTATCGATCAGCGCGCGGCGGGCCGATTGGAAGCGATCTCTGACAAAGGCCCCGATAGCGTCTCGTTTATAGGTCGGCATCAGTTGCATGACGGGGCGAAAGAGCCGAAACGGTTTGGCCGCGGCACGAATCGTCCGGCAAGCTGATCTCCGGCTTCCTATAGTCTGTGACGCTCCGGTTGGTCGGCGTAAATCCTCGGACACGGACCACACCACTATAGCTATACACACCCGATCCTGGAACGTCTTTATATGACTACTGCGTCAACCATGAGATGCAAACACCTACCCGCTTCGAAGCCCGGTCGGACTGGGGGTGGGAACACGACGAAAGCGAATGGCTGACGGACGAGGAAAAACGGTTACCGCGAAAGGCGGCCTATTTCACATTTTTTTGGACGGGCACACGGTCTCGGATTCCCACAGCGCGCGGCTCTATAGTCGCTATGTGCGCGTACGCATTCGGCGCGACCGATATGAGCTCATGCCCGAGGTCGCCCTGATTCGCTGGAAGGTATCGCAAATAAGATAGAGCGCGACACGAGTTGACTTTCATAATAGAAAAATTGAGGTAGAATTAGTAAAAGCGCAATGGAGGAGTGCCGATGAGCCAAGGGCCCGTGACCGGTGGACTGAGCATAGGGGAAAAACTGAAGGTTCTACGGACCAGTAGAGGAACATCGCTCGACGAGTTGGCGCGACAAGTCGATCTAACGCCCGCGGTCATCTCTCAAATCGAAAGGGATGTGACCACGCCCCCGGTCGGCACGCTGGTCAAGCTCGCCCATGCATTGCAGGTGAACGTCAGTTATTTCTTTGACGAGAAGCCCTCGGAGATAAAGGTCGAGGTGGTGCGCGCGAACGAGCGCAAACGGATTCGCCGATCGTTGTCCCATCGCCAGGGGGCTCTGAGCTATGCATACGAAAGCCTCGCCTTCCGCAAGAGTGACAAGAAGATGGAACCGTTTCTGATCGAGCTCGATATCGATATCGATGAAGATCTTCCGGCGCTCGAACACGAGGGCGAGGAATTTCTCTTCGTTTTGGAAGGCGAAGTTGAGGCGAAGATCGACGACAAGATTATATTACTTAAACAGGGCGACTCGCTTTACTTTGAATCCCAAGTGCCCCACGCGTTGAAAGGACGCGGCCATACAAAACCCAAGGCGTTGGTTGTGCTCTATACCAGCGATGCCTGAGACCCGATTGGGATGAACGCGAAAGGAAGCTACGTGTGATCGAAGTTCGGATCCACGGCCGTGGTGGACAGGGAGCTGTCATCGCCTCAAAGCTGCTCGCGTCCGCGATTTTTTCCGAAGGCAAGTACGTGCAGTGTTTTCCAGCCATCGGCGTCGAACGTCGCGGCGCGCCGGTCGCCGCGTTCTTAAGGGTCGATGATCGGTTTATTTATTTACGAACCGACATCGCCGAGCCCGATCACGTCGTCGTCCTTGATCAGAGATTAATCGTGGTCGCCCCGGTGACGGAGGGGTTAAAGCCGAACGGCATTATTTTGATTAACTCGGCTCGCTCCGCCCGATCCTTCAGCAGCCTGCAAGGCTATCGGGTATACACCATCGACGCCAATCAGATCGCCGGCGATCACGGTTTGGGAAGCGAAACGGCTCCGATCGTCAATACGGTCATGGCCGCGGCGTTTCTCAAGGTCTCTCAACTCGCGACCATCGAAGGTTTGTGTAAAGCGATCGAGGACGAAGTCCCGATAAAGAGACAAGCCAATATCGCGGCTTCGAATCAGGCTTACGCGCGCATGCAGGCTTTCGTCGGAACCGCGATGAAGGGTGAAGCGGGTGAGTAAACCGAACCAAACCGCACAGCCGGGCAAAACGGCGACGACCGGCGCTCCCGTAAGAACAATCGAGCCCGCCGTGGCCGCGACAGGCGGTCTCGCTGCAGATGACGAGCCGACCGCGGAAAGTCATGCGGTTATCGGGGATGGATCAAACGTAAGTGTTCCGGCGCCGAACAAGTCGGCGGCCGAGCGACAAGGCGGCAGTGAACGGTCCGAGCCGATCCGTTTCGGCCCGAGCTTTCCCTTGCCCATCGCTCCGATATCTCAGGGCACAACCGCGTTTATACATACCGGCTCGTGGCGTTATCTCAAGCCTCGATACGTGAACAAGGTGCCGCCGTGTCGAGTGGGATGCCCGGCCGCTATGCCGGTCGAACGCGTGATGACGCTAGTCGAAGGAGGAAAATACGAAGCCGCGATCCGCGAAATACTCGACGAAAATCCCTTTCCCGGCATTTGCGGACGCGTCTGCTACCACCCGTGTGAAACGGCCTGCAATCGCGGACAGTATGACAGCCCGCTCGCGATACAACTGACCGAACGCTTTATCGCGGATGAGACCGCCGATCTCGATTTGCAACTTGAAGGGGGCCCGCGACAGAAAGAATCGGTGGCCATCGTGGGCGGCGGCCCCGCGGGAATGGCCGCGGCCTATTTCTTGCTCCGTCTCGGTTATCAAGTGACCCTTTTCGAAGCCGAAAACAGACTCGGTGGAATTCTTCGCTACGGCATTCCGCCATACCGCTTGCCCCGCGCAATACTCGACCAGGAGTTGAACCGGGTAGTGGCGCTCGGCTTGAAAGTACAAAGCGGCGTACGCGTCGGCCGAGATATTCCCTGGTCCGCTCTGCGCGGATTTAACGCGCGTATGCTCGCCCCGGGTCTGGGGAAATCGCGCCTTTTGGGCATCGCGGGAGAGGACGCGCAGAACGCCGAAAGCGGCCTCGAGTTCTTGCGGCGGTTCAATACGGAAGGCCCGCGGCATATCGGAAAAAAATTGGTTGTCATCGGCGGCGGTAATACCGCCATCGACGTCGTCAGAACGGCGATTCGAGCTGGCTGCGGCGATGTCAATCTCTTATATCGACGCACGAGAGCCGAGATGCCGGCTCTGGCGGGAGAAGTCGACGAGGCGGATCGCGAAGGCGTGGCCATGAGCTTTCTCTCGCTTCCCATCCGATTCATCGTCGATACCGCCAATCGCGTCGTGGCCGTAGAGGCGGTCAAGATGAAACTCTCGGAGCCCGACGAGTCGAACCGGCCCCGTCCGATACCGATACCGGGAAGCGAATGGATCATCGAAACCGATCACGTGGTCGTGGCCGTCGGCGAAAGCGAGCACGCGAGCGCCATGCCCGACGACGCCGCTCTGTGCCGAGAGCAAGCGTTTCCTCTTATCCAAAGCGGCGACCAAGGAGAGTTCTACGTGGGGGGAGACCTGAGCAACGACACGCTGACGGTGGTCTCGGCAATCGCGTCGGGAAAACGCGCCGCCATCGCCATCGATTCCGATCTGCGCGGGCGACTGGCCGACTGGAAGGCGATTCGGGTCGCGGACGGCGGGCTCTCGTTCACGCGCTATCTAGGCAAAGAGACTCCGGGGCACAACCGCAGCATTGCCATAGATCGTATCAACCCCGATTACTTCAAAAAACAGGAGCGCGCGCGAACGCCTAGGCTGAGCGTGCGAGTACGGGTCGCGGGCTTTGAGGAGGTCAACCTGGGCTATGCTCAAAGCGCGGCCGAGGTCGAGGCGAAACGCTGTTTTCACTGCGGCGTCTGTACCGCTTGCGATAATTGCTATATTTTCTGTCCGGACGCCGCGGTCGAAAAAAAACCGGATAATACATTTAGTATTCGCTATGAATACTGCAAGGGGTGCGGCATATGCGCGACCGAGTGTCCGCGCGGCGCCTTGGATATGGTGGCGGACGAGGAAGGTATCAACGATGAGTGAGCGCAAAGTCATCATGGGTAACCACGCCGTCTCCTACGGGGTGAAGCTCGCTCGCGTGCAAGTGATATCGGCCTATCCGATCACGCCGCAAACGCAGGTGGTGGAGATGCTCTCGGAAATGTGCGCCGATGCGGTGCTCGCGGCGAAGTTCTTGAAGGTCGAATCAGAGCATTCGGCCCTGGCGGCGGTGATCGGCGCCGCGACCCTGGGAGTACGAACCTTTACCGCCACCAGCGCCCAAGGATTGGCTTTGATGCACGAGCTCGTCCATTGGTCGGCGGGTTCTCGATTGCCCTTGGTGATGGCCGATGTCAACCGCGCCATGGCGCCGGGTTGGTCGATTTGGCCTGACCAGCTCGACGCGCTCTCCCAACGCGACACCGGGTGGTTGCAGCTCTATTGCGAATCGAATCAAGAAATACTCGATCTCACCCTACTCGCCTATCGATTGGCCGAATCCCTCTCGATGCCGGTGATGGTCGTCTATGACGCGTTTGTTCTATCGCACACCTCCGAGCCGGTTGAGATTCCCGATCAGAGCGAGGTAGACGCGTACCTTCCAGCGCTCGCGTCCCGGACGAAATTGGATTTGAAAACCCCCGCGGCCTTCGGAGGTCTCACCTCTCCGGAGTACTACTTCGAGTTTCGCTACATGATGCAACAAGCGCATGATCGGGCGCTTGTTCTGATGGACGAGATCGGGGCTGAATTCGGCCGGCGCTTCGGTCGCAACTACGGTGCGCTGGAAACCATCGATTGCGACGACGCGGAGCTGATCTTGGTCACGGCCGGAGCCAGCAGCTCGACGACGCGCGTGGTCGTACAGGAGCGGCGCCGTCGAGGACAAAACATCGGAATCGTGAAACTGCGACTCTTTCGACCCTTTCCGGTTGACGCGATTCGGCGAGTTCTTCGTAAAGCGCGACGCGTGGCGGTGATCGACCGCAATCTCTCGGTGGGCTGCGGCGGCATATTCGCGCAGGAGATCCGGGCGGCGCTCTGCGATTTATCCGATCGGCCGGAGATCCTCGGCTATGTAGCCGGTTTGGGAGGCCGCGACATCACCTTGGCTTTGTTGAACGCGCTCATCGACGACGCTCTCGAGCGAAAAGCCGAAGAGGGCTACCTGGTTTTCTGGGGGTTGAAAGAGGAGACGCTGTATGTCGAGCGATAGCCGGCAACCTCGACTGCCCGCACCGGAGCTACTCATCAGCGGTCACTCCGCCTGTCAGGGATGCGGCGCCTCGGTGGCCATGCGCCTGGCGCTCAAAGCGCTCGGAGAGCAAACCATCGTGGTGCTGCCGGCGTGCTGTTGGTCGATCATCGCCGGTGCGTTTCCGTATACCTCGTTGCGCGTGCCCGTTATCCATTCGGCTTTCGAAGCCGCGGGCGCGGTCGCCTCGGGCGTGCGAGCGGCTTTGGATATCACGGGGCAAAAAAACGTCCAGGTGCTCGGCTGGTCGGGGGACGGCGGCACCTTTGACATAGGTTTACAGAGCCTATCCGGAGCGGTCGAACGCAACGAGAACGTATTATTCGTCTGCTACGATAACGAGGGGTATATGAATACCGGCATTCAGCGTTCGAGCGCCACGCCGCAATACGCGTGGACGACGACCACACCGGAAAAATATCCAAAGGAAACCCCGAAAAAGAACATGGCCGATATCATGGCCGCCCATAAGATCCCCTATGCCGCGACCACCTCGGTCGCCTTCCCCGATGACCTTATCTTCAAGTTCAAAAAAGCCGCACGCATCCAGGGCTCGCGCTTCATTCACATCCTATCGCCCTGCCCTCCCGGCTGGCGCATACCCTCCGACCAATCGATCAAAGTCACCCGCATGGCCACCCAGTGCAATGTTTTTCCCATCTACGAAATCGAAGCCGGGGATAATTACTACATCAACATAGAGCCTGAGGGCGTGCCGGTGCGAGATTATCTCAAGGCGCAAGGTCGCTTCTCGCACCTGAGCGCGGAAGCGATCGAGCAGATCCAGCGTCGAGTTGATTTCGAGTGGGAAAGGTTGCTGCACAAGGCGATGATGAAGCGTTTCGGGGAATGAGCACCGCGGATCGCAAACGCCTTGTTTAAGGTGGCAGGCGAATACCGCCTCACGATGTGACTATTGAGCTGTTGACGGGTTTCAAACTCGGTGCAAGTATCCATACGATGGACGGATGGAGGCCAAAAGCGAAGAGGCGGCGCGGCGCGTGTGCTTTCCCATTTTACCGGATTCGCTGGATCTCACTCGCCACCATCGCGGGCACGTGCACTTTGTCCGTAACCTCATGTAGCGTCTATGATGTCAACTTGATCGGCGAGCCGAACGACCGTGCAGTTCCCTCACAGGACGCGGCCGGCGAGCGGTCAAACCAGACGCGTGACGCGGGTGGCTCGCCCGAAGGGGGTAATCCGAAGGCGGACGCCGCAGCGGACGGTAATTGCAGGCCGAATCCGGACGCGACGGCGGAGTGCCCTGTAATATGCGACGAGAGTTGCAACGGCGAGGATGACGATTGCGATGGTCTAACCGATGAGGGTGACACCGATTTATTGTGCTCCCTCTCAAACGCCAAGGCGCGATGCGATCAAGGTGAGTGTCTCATCGTCGAATGTGTCGGGCGATTCGGCGACTGCGACCGAAACCCGGATAATGGCTGTGAAACGGCTTTAGATGAGGTGGAAAACTGCGGCTCCTGCGGCAATAACTGCGATGTGTCGCTCGCCCATACGAGCGAAACGCGATGCGCGCTGGACGGTACCTGCGAGATAAAAGCCTGCGAGAGCGGCTTCGAGGATTGCGACGATAGCGACGGCAACGGGTGTGAACACGAGATCACACCTGACGGGCCCTGTTTTCCCGACGCCAATTGTACGCGGCATGAGTTTCGAGAGTGCGAATACTTCTTCTGTGCCGAGGACACGAGCTGGATGGACGCGCGCGACAAATGCGGCGTAAGAAAGGGAGGCGACCTCGTCCATATCGATGACGAGGAGGAAAACGACTTTGTCATGAGCCACCTTGAGGGCGATTCCTGGATCGGCGCCAATGATATCGCTCGGGAAGAGCTCTGGGTATGGTCGAACAATGCCGTGCCTTTCTGGCTCGGTTCGCAATCGGGCTCGAGCGCTCTTTCGCAATACGCGAACTGGAGTGATGAAGAACCAGCGGGAGACGCGGATGCCGACGACTGTGCGGAGATATCTACCGCCGGAAGCTGGAACGACGCCGACTGCGACGACGCGTGGCATTTCGTCTGCGAGGTCAGCCCCGACCTTTGCCCAGACGATGACGAGAAATACGACCCGGGCCAGTGCGGCTGCGGCGAGCCCGATGAAGATAGCGATCTCGACGGGTTTGCCGACTGCAACGATCTCTGCCCGGATGATTCCGCGAAGACCGAACCCGGGATCTGCGGTTGCGGTTTCGAGGACTCGCAGGAGGATCGAGACGATGACGGGACGCCGAATTGCAACGACGCTTGCCCGGACGACCCGGAAAAGACCGATCCCGGAGCTTGCGGCTGCGGAAAAGCGGAAGATGGCTCTTCCGATAGCGATGGCGACGGCACGGCGGATTGCCTCGACGGCTGCCCGGTTAATGCGCTGAGCACGGATTACGGATCGGGATGCGGGCTTGGTTATTTGCCGGCAAACATCGACGTTGCCGCGTTGGACCCGGGACAAGCCGATGAGACGACCACGTTTGACTGCGCGGCCGTGCTCGATACGAGCGACACGCCGAGCTTCACCACCTGGTGCTCGGGGAATAAACCTCAGATCACGCTACACGCGCAATCCGAAGGGCCGGAGCTGGCGGTCGTGGCGATGCGCGATCTGAACATCCCGGATGGGGGCGTCTTGCGCATTCGGGGTAGCCGACCCGCGGTGCTCGTGGTTTTCGGAGACGCGACCGTTGCCGGACTGATCGATACGAGCGCGGACAACACCACGGCGCACGCCGGCGGCAACTATAATTGCAATGCGGTCTCTCCGACCTCTCAGGGCGGGGATGTCGCGGACTGCGGCGATGAAACCGGCGGCGGCGGTGGAGGCGGTTACGGCACCACGGGCGGGCTTGGCGGCAGAGGAGATGATTGTAGCGGCGGTTCCGGCGGAAACACGCGCGGCACGCCGAATCTCATCCCGCTTATCGGTGGATGCCCCGGTGGCTTCGGCGGCGGCTGCACGAGTAACGGTAGGGGAGCGGGAGGCGGGGCGCTTCAACTCTCGGTCGGCGGCACCTTGACCCTTTCGGGCACGCTGCGGGCCAACGGCGGCAACGGTCCGAACAGATGCATAAACTTCCACGGCGGCGGGGGCGGCGGCTCGGGCGGCGCGATTCGCGTGGAAGCGGGAAATCTAATTGATAGCGCTACAATCGAAGTCAACGGCGGCAATGGGGGTAGCTCGAACGGCTCATCCGGTAACTATTCCGGAGGCCAGGGATCGACGAGTAGCGGCGAAAACGGCGGCAACGGCAATCCCGCGACTGAACCTTCTATCGATTATTTCGGAGGTTCCGGAGGAGGAGGCGGATACGGCCGCGTCGTGTTATGCAACCGTGCCACGAACGACGGATGTCTACCTTGACGTTGCAAAAAAAAGCCATACCCTTTTCAACCCCTGTCCAAACAGCTACGCGCCTTTTTGCCGGGGACGATGTGAGCCTCGGATGATTCGATCGGCAGTGTGACAAATGCAACGTATTCACGCTTTTGAATTTAACGAGAGCGCTTGGTGCCCGAAATTTCTGAGAGATACCGTCACCGAATCATTGGGTCGCGGCATGCGCTGGAGCAAACAATACGAACCGGTTTATTCAATTTTTTTTGACTTTTGTAGGAGAACCGGCTGTCGATCGATGATCGATCTGTGCAGCGGTTCGGGGGCGCCGGTCGCGATTATGGTCAATGCCATGAAGCAGCACGGAATGACGCCGCCCGAGTTTCTGATCACGGATCTATTTCCAAACCTCGATACCATGAGGAAAAGCGCCGAGAGCGACCCCGAACACATTCGCGTCGCTCCCGAGCCGATCGATGCCGCCCATATACCCGAGAAATACGACCACGATGCGCGCACCATATTCGGCGGGCTTCATCACTTCAACCCCGACGTCGTAGGTCGAATATTAGGCGATTGCGTGGAAAGACAGAAACCGCTTTTTATGCTCGAACCTTTCCCGCGCCGCCTGAAACCGGCGTTTCGCACCATGCTCTGTTGTCTGCCCGCGTTTTTCTCCAATCCATTTCTCGCCGAGCGCGACCGGCTGCTCAAATTCATCACGACCTATATCGTACCGCTGACCTCGGTGGTCGGGCTTTGGGATACCGTGGTGAGCGCCTTGCGCATGCACAGCGAAAGCGAGCTGATGGCTATCGCGCGCTCGCTCAAAGCCGATTACTTTTGGGATTATCACACCATACCCGCATCGTTAGGCCGTTTATCCGTGGTATTTCGAGGCATTCCTTACGCGCTCGACCGGGGCGGCAAGGCGTCGACGAAACGGTAAACGAATTAATGCCCTTACTGGCCGGCGCACGCGCGGCACACGCGTTTTGCGTCGAGCTCTACGAGCTTGCTCTCCATGGTCGGCTCCCCGCAGAGCGCGCAGGGTTGTGAAGGCGCGATGCGCGCCTTTTGCGGAACACCGCCTTTCGCCTCGGTAAAGCGAAAAAGCTTTTCGCCGGGGGTCCCCAACACCTGACAGGTTCGCTGATAATGAAGCTCTTGGAAAAGCTTGCGCTCTTGCTCGTCAGCCTCTCCCTGAACGATCTTCTGACGCAGCGCCGCGTGCCGTTCGTCCGGCGCAAAGGCGTCCGGCCGCAGGGACAAACGAACTCCCGTTCCCGCCTTGCGGCTCAACAGCGTGAAGGCCATTTTGCCGTAGTCCTTATAGATCAAGTTGCCTTTTCCAAAGGTACATCCGGTCAGCACCTGGATGGCGTCGACAAAACAGGAATCATTTTCGACAATGGCAACCACCTCTTCATCTACCGCGCGGCGTTCTTTAATCCATTTGAGAGCGCTTTTCCCCGCCACGAAACCCAGGGCCAGGCCCGGGCAGATATGGCCGTGAAAACTCCGGCATTTTGCGAACTCTTCGCTGGCGATAATTTCTTCAGCGTTCATGGCGTGATTCCTTCCTTGATAATAATATTGCAAAAGAGTTTTTCAACCTCGAACGCCGTACAGGGCGGGGTTTTGTCGAGAAGCGATTCTCTTATTCGCGCGGCTTTGATTGCGCCGTCGCGCAAAATGGCGCCAAGGATCCGATCGGCGCGAAGCTTTTCTTCATGGATTGATAGACCGAACGACCGACCATGAAGCGATAGATCTCGTCGGTCCTTTTTTCCGGGTCGATATCGCGAAAGCCTTCAGGATATAGCGCTTTTCCGATGGCGTACGCGTCCGCCAAAGCGGTTTCGATATTGGTCGAGTAGCTGTTGAACGGCAGCAGGACAAAAACGCGGCGGTTTTTGCAGGCTTTGAGCGATCTATAAAAGTCGGGATGTTTTCGGTAGTCTTCCCCGATCAGCTCGAGACCAGCGGCATCGACGAAGATGGTGCCCGGATTCAGGGCGAGCAACTTTTCCTTGTCGATAAACGCGTGGCTGCCGAGCTTGGTTTCTACCGCTTCGGCGACATTGGTCACGTTCGCCCAAAGCATGGGAATGTAGCTTCGTTCCGTGCTCTCGATTCCGTAAGCCCCTCGGTAAGAAACCCCGCCCACGTAGGCCGTCCTGCGCTCCGAGGCGAAATCGGCGCCGCGTTTTTGTAGATCGCTTCGCAGCGCCTGGATATAGTCTAAAAGCTCTTTGGCTCTCTCTTGCTCGCCGATGAGCTTTCCCGCCAGCAGGAGAGACTCAAAAACCGCGTCGTCGAAAGTCGCGGAGCGACCATAACGAAGCACCACCACGGGAATCCCCAAAGTCTGCTGCAACGCCTCCGCCTGAGACGCCTCTAGATACGTTACAAAAATGGCCTGGGGCTTTAGCCGCAGTAACGCTTCGAGATCCGGCTTTTGGTTGGTCCCCGAGGGCCCTCCCGGACCGATCCGAGGCAGCCGGGCGATCTCGGGATGGGCCAAGATGTAGGGGCGACCCGCGGGACGTTTCTTTTCGATCTCCTCCACGCCGACAATTCTGTCGCCGGCTTGCAGATAGACCATAAGTCGAAGCGACCCCGGACCCAGGCAAGCGATTCGTCGTAAAGGGATAGACACGCTCAGCTCGCGTCCCGCCATATCTGTAAACGTGAGACTTTGGGCCGAAGCGGGCCGGATGATGAATAAGACAAAAAACAGGCTCAACAAGCGTAATCTGGTGCGCTTCACGACACCCTCGGATCTCTCATAGGGGAACCACAACGGTGTGATCGGATACATCGACTAAAACCGCGTTAACGCCGTAGACCTCGCGGATGATTTCCGGGGTGAGATCGGAGTTGCGCACCGCGGCGTGAACCCGATGGTCTTTGAGTAAAACGAGCCGGTCGGCAAAACGCAGGGCCAAATTGAGGTCGTGGATGGCTATCACCGCCGCCAGCTTCTTCTGCTTAACGATACCCCGTATGAGCGACATGATTTCCAACTGGTTTTTGAGGTCCAGGTTGCTCGTGGGCTCGTCCAACAAGAGCAATTGAGGCGTTTGCGCCAAGGCGCGGGCGATCACCACCTTCTGTAGCTCGCCTCCGCTCAAATCCGAGACCGGACGTTGGGCCACGTCCGCGAGCTTCAGCTCCCCGATGATCTGTTCCGCCAACGCGTAATCTCGAGCGCTCATGGTCCAGCGCATGTGAGGCTTGCGACCGAGCAGCACCGCCTCGAACACGCTCAGATGGCTGTCGGCCGACCTCTGCGGCACATAGCCCGTCTTGCGCGCAATCGCGTCGCGACTCATCCGGCCGAGTTCCTGCTGTTCCAGTAGAATCGTCCCCAGCCGGGGCTTGAGGATATGGTTGAGGCACTTGAGCAGGGTTGACTTTCCGGCGCCGTTTGTCCCGAGCAATGCCAGAATATCGCCGGCGCAAAGCTCAAAGCTCACCCCATCCAGGATCGGATGGCTGTTGTAGGCGAAATCGAGATCGCGCACCGAAAGCATCACCGCGCCCCCCTTAGTAGTAAATATAAAAACAGGGGTGCGCCCAAAAAAGAGGTGAGAACGCCCACGGGAAACGCCCCTGACCCCATGCACAACCTGCCTAGGGTGTCGGCGCCGAGTAAAAGCAGCGCGCCGAGCGCTCCGGATACCGGCAATAAAAATCGATGATCAGCGCGCACGAAGCGACGGGCCATGTGAGGCGCGATCAGCCCGATAAAAGCGATGAGCCCGTGGAAAGCCGTGGCCAGAGCCGAGACCAGAGCCGCGATCAGCATGGCCTGAAAACGCAACCGCTCCACGCTCACCCCGAGCCCCTTGGCGGATTCCTCTCCGCTCTCCAGCGCGTTAAAGTCCCAACGGTGCGCGAATCCGAAAACCCAAGCCGCCGCGGTTGCCAGAGTTAGAGTCCCAATCTGAGCCCAATTCGACCGGCCGACATCGCCGAACGACCAGACCACCGCCATGGCCAATCGCGTCTCATCGGCCAGGTACTGGATAAAAACCGTGGCGGCGCCGAAGAGCGAGGAGAGGGCCACGCCCGCGAGAATAACCGCCTCGGGAGATAGACTTTTAATGCGCGCCAAGATCAGGATCATCGCGGTTGCCGCGACGGCCCCGACAAATGCAAATCCCGTGACCGAGAACAGCCCCGCGGGCGATAAGATGATGGCCAAAGAAGCGCCGAAAGCCGCTCCTTGGCTGATACCGAGCGTGGAAGGCGATGCGATGGGATTGCGCAATAGGGTTTGGACGAAAAGCCCCGACAAGGCCAAACCCCACCCCACGGATAGCGCGGCGGCGATGCGCGGCAAACGGATCTTCCAAACGACGACTTGATTGACCCCCTCGGCTAAGCCCGCCAGGGAATAGAGCAGGTTGCCGAATTTGATCCGATATGCGCCCTGGGTGATGGCGTATAGCACCAAAAGCGCGATAAGCGCCGATAAAAACAGCAAGAAAAACCGTTTGCGCTGCTCGCGCTTTAGGAAGTCAGAAGTGATGTAGGATTTGCCGCTCACACGATTTTCCAAACGAGCGTTTTTCTTGTTGCATACGAATCAAAAAAAAGTAACATTTTCTTTACCACGGCGCGCGAAAATGCGCTAGAAGAAAACCCATTCGTTCACGCTCTAGAGCCGGGCGGCGGCGGAGTCATGAAGAAAGCGCGCTCGCGGCCCGGGCGGGCGAGAAACGCGAGCGGACTTTTTCTGGAGTTGGGCCCTCCGATAACCGAACACCAACACCGTTGCGAATCACCGTTTCACAATATCGCTTTTATCACCGGCCGACATCGACGCGCGCCGCGCTCGTCTGCGAAGAAGATGCACCCGTGTCCGTCTCGAACGCTCTGAGTATCGCGTTGGCGCTGTCGCTGGCGGCGCACGCCGGCTTGGGTGTGGCGATATGTCATTCGTCGTTTTTACAATCGCCGCCGGCGTCTAACTTTCGCCTTCAGCCGGTCGAGGTCGAGATTTCAAGGCCTAGCATCACGCGTAACCCAAGCGCATTACTTGAAGAACCGGCACCGATTGTCACGCCGGTAAGACGCCCCGAAAAACGTTCGCTTTTCAGAAAACAGCCCGCGGAAACGACTCCTGACCCGCGACCGGAGCCGGCGCGGCCGGAAATCTCGACCGCGGAAAATACCGTTGAAACCTCGAGCAACTCAGAGGGTTTGCCAAATGAGGGGGGTATTGAATTCGCGGTGTCGGCGTCTACGCGGCAAGACTCCAGCGGAAAGACGGATACAAGCGGCATGAGTACCGGCCCCGCGGGGCCGAGATCGATGGCTTCGGCTGCTACAAACGCGGGTAGAGTCGCGCCGCCAAGTCATTGGAGCCGCATCCGGGCCGCGATCGAACGCTACATCGAGTATCCGCGCGCGGGACGAAGATTCGGCTGGGAGGGGAAGGTTTTATTGCGTTTCAAGCTATTGGCCGACGGCCGGGTGCTCGAAGCGCGGGTTGACCGAAGCTCGGGGTTTGAATTGCTGGACCGAAGCGCGTTGCGCGCGTTGGAGCGCGCGGCGCCGCTGCCGGCTCCCGTCGCCGCTACAGAAGTCATCGTGCCGATTCTCTTCGCGCTTAAATAAACCTTAACGCCCGAAGCAAAGGCGCGTTGGGCCGCGTCAGGCCGTCTGCCGGAAAACCAAGCTTGGAACCGATTCAGGTGTACGTAGAATACGAGTGTCACGAATAAGGTTAGTAGACAAACTCGAGCTGCTCGCCGTCGATCAAGGCATAGGCATAATAGAGCCCAAGCCAGTGCCGCGCGGGATCGCCGGGCAAAGCTGATCGATTGCCGGAGAGCAGTTTATTGACGCTCTCGGCACAAACGGACCCAACGCGGACGCTCGCACCGTTCATGATATCTCTTCAGTACACCTCGCGCTGGACGGCGTACGTTTTCTTCGCGACCGCGTTAGCGCTAAGGTATATGCGTCTTCAACAAATTTGACGTGGGATGCCATCGACTGGCAGAGCATTTTTAAATCTGTACGACGGCTGCAGATGCGGCTTGCGAAGGCTACAGACATGTAGACCGGGTCAGGCAACCGGCCTTACAAAGGCTTGAGCGGTGCGAAGGGAAACTTCCACGCTCCGTTCTTAGGGGTGCGCGGTCCAGCAATGGGACGGGCCTACCCGGCCAAACTCATCGCCGCCTTACGGTCATACACCTTTGCAGATTGTTGACCTAACGTCCATTAAGAAATCTAATCTGTTTTGTAGTAGCTTTAGTGCGGGGAAACGGTAGACTTGGGATATAAACTTTGGAAGTAGCTTACTTACCAGCACTCTTTTTTTAAGTTTGATGTTTTGCACGGCTTGTGTGGCGGGGCTAACAACTTCGCCTCTTACCCAATGAGCCATAGCTTCAACCCGGGTACGGGATTTCAGATTTATTTTCAGTAGTCTCAACTCTGGTGAGACACGATACAACCGGATTGTTGTGACGGCGCATTTAACTTAACGGATAGCAATGGATAGGAGAGTACTTACGTACAATCGTACAACGGAGGCTATCGAGATGTTAAAAAAAGCAAACGCCCATTGGTCCGCTATCGCGCTTTATTCGACGTCCTTTGCCGTGGTTCTCGTTTTGGCATGCGGCGGAGAATCTGTACCATCCACCGAAGGTATTAGCGAATCGGATTCAGAATCTTCTCCCTCGGATGGAAAAAGCGAGGATAAAACCACTAAAAGCGGGGACAAAACCGCAAACGAAGAAACGCCAAATACCGCTACTTTTGGTACCGAAGCTGCTGCCGGAGGTGCTGCGGAGAGCGTGGACGGAAACGATACGATAACAACAGTGGGCGCTGGCGAAGAATGCTCACCCGCTTTCGAAGTTATGGGTATGATGACGCTATTTACCGCGACTGGCATATGTCAGGATGCCGCGGAACCCTGCGTTGGAGGGACTCCCGATATGTTTGATCTAGGTAACCTGTTAACGCAAGTACCGGAAGAATACGTTAATTTGCTGCCACCTCCGGTCGATGCCGCGGCCAATTGCGAAAGCGGACTGGTGTGTTGCATCAATCAGGATCAGTGTCAATCCGTAAACGATCAGATTTTGGGAAATGAAATGGTCGCAGACGTTCTTAACGCCGACATTGCCTGTGTGTCCGAGGGCACGTGTACCGGAGACAATCCGCTGGAACTTGCGCTTGGATGTCCTTCAGGTCAGCGCTGCTGCATTAATATCTCCTTTTCTTCCCCGACCACGGATGGCGGTGCGTCGGAACCGACGGACGCCGGGTTATAGGCCCGATAAACCGGCTGACCGAGATATCTCACCACCGCGAGTGGATCGCGTATCGATTCGACATCACGGTGCTTTTGGTGACTGAGCGAATGCTCGCTGTATACCGATCAAACCGCTTTACATTTCGTTTATGCATTTCATCTTTCGGATTTCAGCCATATACGACAGTAACACTGTGCAATTGCTGTCTTTTTAGGCGGGGACGAGCCCCGCCCCTAGGTTCTTCCGTTTCGTATGTGTAAAGCGAACAACAGTAATCTGGTCGGTCCCCTCACTGGGAACGGCACCGGCGCCCCAGAGCTACTCCCGCTTTAGCCCTTCACCGCTGATTTCCAAAAATTGCAGCTTTATTCGTCCTTGCCCCCCGAAACATGCCGCTTCGCGAGCTGTCGTCCGTCGCGCTCGATACGTTTTCTTCGACCAACGTATCTCTTCAAATCCGTGTTTTCCACTAAATCTTGGATCGTATTGGACTTCAATTCCCCGATGATCATATCGTTTATTTTCCTCCATAGTCCGACTGTCGGGCAATTGTTCGAATTCTTGCAGACGTTCTTCTTCAGACAACAGTCAACCAGGCAGATCTCACCGTCAATAGCCTCGATTATCTCCATCGCCGAGATTTTACTAGGATGATTCGCTAACAAGTAGCCTCCCTTTGCGCCACGCTGGCTTTTCACTATTCCGGCATTTTTCAGCGTAGTAAAAAGCGCCTCCAGGTATTTGACAGAGATCTGCTGTCGGGAGGCGATCTCCTTAAGCGATACGCTGGGAGCGCCATTCTTCGACACGTTCGCTAATTCGACCACTGCCCTAAGGGCATACCGTCCTTTGGTTGAAAGTCTTATCATTTCGCTTCCTTTTCTTGTTCTCTGTATTACAAAAATATCACTGGACAAAATCCCTACTATTACTATAGGATTATAGGACTTTCGATGCTTTTAGCTTGGAAACGTACATACCGGAAAATCATGACCCGTACCGGTAAGGTTAGCAACACGCGCCCGGAGCGTAAGGAACTCTCCTTGGCCCGTTCGATGTCGAACAGTAGAAACCGCGCCGGCGACAACCTTGAAAAGGGTTTTAAATGAACTGTTCAGCAGGGTCAAAACCGGCAAGCAGAACAAATTGACGATCCGGCTTACGCGGCAAGTTTTAACCTGGTTATCGCCAGAAAAACCATGGCTCTGATTTCTAAATGAAGAGTGAATTATTAGGAGAATGTCAATGCTGATACTGCTGTCGTACGCCGCCGTCGTGGTATTCGTTGTCGGCGCTGTATATCGGACCTGGAAAATAAGAAGGATGCCCATGCATTTGCGGTGGGAATTGGCCCCGGTGCCGCACGAAAAGGGAAAAGCCTACTATGGCGGGTCTTACTTTGAGGATCATGAGTGGTGGACCAAACGCAGGGAGAAATCCCTTGCCAATGAGCTTTGGTACATGTTCCAGGAAATCGTATTCCTCAAAGGAATATGGAAGCATAAAAGGGATCTGTGGTATTTTTCCTTTCCCTTTCATTTCGGCGGTCTTTACCTGGTCGGGGCCTCGGTGGGGTTATTGTTTCTCGGAGCGATCTCCGGTCTCAACGGTTCCTTTGCTTCAGTGCTGAACATATTGATTGAGGTACTACTGGGT
Organism: Deltaproteobacteria bacterium; assembly: GCA_016929805.1. Taxonomy (GTDB): domain Bacteria; phylum Myxococcota_A; class Polyangia; order Polyangiales; family JAFGIB01; genus JAFGIB01. Next base: position 23,696 of record JAFGIB010000450.1, read on the forward strand.
ACGGGATATCTCATGGGCGGCTTCGGCGTTTTGGGGCTTCTCTACCGGCGCTTGAACGACCCGGACGTAAAACCATTTTCAACATTTGCCCACTATTTTAATCTACTATTCTTGCTCGGAATCTATGCCAGTGGGCTTTACGCCATGTTTAGCATGCAGAGGTTCGTCGCCGATCTCACCGGGTTCGCCGTCTCTCTGATCACTTTCAACCCCGACTTCGAACTGGCCGCTCCGGCGGTCCTGCACGTTTTCTTGGCCTGCGCCTTTCTGATCTACCTGCCTTTCACCTATATGATGCACTTTATCGCCAAGTATTTCTTTTATCACGACATTCGCTGGAACGATGAGCCCATGACCGCGGGCGGCAAAATGGAAAAGGAGGTAACGCGACTACTCGGACAAAAAACAACCTGGTCCGCTCCCCATATTAACGGTCAGGGAAAAAAGACCTGGGTTGATGTGGCGACCGAGGAGGTAAAAAAATGAAAAAGTCATTAAAGATTTCGGACTTCGGTAAAAACGGCGACCGTCTTCTCACCACCGTAAAAAAGGATGACCTCCCTCCCCTGCCTCCTCCCTATGACAAGATTGAAGCCGAAAAGAAATGGGTGGAAATTTCTGATGAAAAGAAACGGCGGACGACCTGCAATCTGGATGGATTTGTCGCCCTTAGCCTTCCGCGCCCCAAGGATGAAGGGGAAGAAAAGCAGATGGTAGACAAGTTTGTCGCCGGCCTAGAAAAATTGCTTACCCAGGAAAATAACTGGGGCTTCCTTCAGCCGCTAACGCTCACCCTGGAGTACTGCGCCAAGTGCCAGACCTGCTCCAGCGCCTGTCCCGTGTACGAGGAAAGCGGTAAAAACGACCTGTATCGTCCGACCTACCGAGCGGAAATCTGGCGGCGCCTAGTAAATAAATACATCAAGAAAGGGCCTAAATGGCTGGCCACGCTCAAGCACGGCGATATCGACCTGAACTGGACTACGATATCTAGGCTTTACGAACTGTGCTACCGCTGCACCATGTGCCGGCGCTGCGCGCAGTCCTGTCCCATGGGAGTGGATAACGCCCTGGTGACCCACGAGCTACGTAAAATGTTTAGCCAAGAGCTCGGCTGGGCGCCCAAAGAACTTCATGAAAGCGGCACCATGAAACAACTCCAGGTCGGTTCCTCCACGGGCATGAGCCAACTCGTGGTTAAGGACAACTTGGACTTCATCGATGAAGACTACAGCGAAATCACTGGTCTCGAGGTGAAAACCCCGTGGGACAAAAAGGATGCCGACGTACTACTGATCCATAACGCTGGCGAAATCATGGCCTGGCCGGAAAACCCGGCGGCCTTTACCATCCTGCTTAACGCCGCCGGAGTAAACTGGACCCTCGCCTCCGAGGAACCCAGCTACGACGGGGTGAATTACGGCCTTTTCTACGACGACTTCCAATTGGCGCGCATCGCGCTCAAGCACGCGGCGAGCGCGAAGAGACTCGGCGTGAAGAAAGTCATCATGGGGGAATGCGGCCATCAACACAAGGCGATGATGACCATTTCCGACCGGATACTGATAGGCGATATGAACATTCCCAAGGAGAGTTGCTTTCCCTTCTTGGAAGAAATCGTTTTCAGCGGTAAAATCAAGTTTGACCCGTCTAAGAACAACTTCCCGGTCACCCTCCACGATCCGTGCAACATTACCAGAAACCTGGGTATCGTGAAACCGCAACGGCGCATCCTGCGTTACCTATGCCCGCAGTTCAGGGAAATGACTCCCCACGGAGTGGATAATTACTGCTGCGGAGGCGGCAGCGGATTCGCTATTATGTCGGGCAACAATTTCCCCGACTGGAGAATTAGCGTTTCAGGACGTAGGAAATTCAAACAGATACTAGATGCCTTCAGTGACCACCCGGCGCCAGAGGTGAAGAAGTATGTTTGCGCGCCCTGTTCTAACTGTAAAGGACAGATTAGGGATATATTTGCTTATTATGAGGCTGATAAGCATTCCGGACTCAAATACGGAGGGTTAGTGGAACTTATCGTAAACGCCATGGTCGACCTCAAGGAACCATTTATCAAGTGGGAAGAATAGAAGGAGAAAGGAACCATTCATGAACACCAAATCCGCAAAAATCCTTGTTGTCGACGACGAGCCGGATGTTACCAAATACCTTTCGTCCCTTTTGGAGGACAACGGATTCATCGCCCTCACGGCCTCAGACGGAAAAGAGGGGATGGAAATAGCCGGGCGAGAAAAACCGGACCTGATTAGCCTGGATATAACAATGCCCAACGAGACCGGCGTCCGAATGCTGAAAAACCTTCAAAAAAACGAATCCACCAAAAATATACCGGTGATTGTGGTTACCGGAGTTGACGTTTCCTTCAAGGACTTCATTGAAAACAAACAACACCAGATAAAACCCCCGATTGACTATTTTGAAAAGCCTATCGATCGGGAAAAATATATTGAGGTTATAAAGAAAATACTCGGGACGTCTTGAAAAAAATGAAGAACCGTTTCTCGACGCGCAACACGATTGAAACGCGGCGAAGGGATGAGGGACGCGTGGAGTACTGACTTAAGCAGGCGGATGGAGGACACCTTTTACTAGTTTTATAAACGGGACCACGAGGAAAACCACATGTCTGAATCGATTTCCAGCCCGGCGCTCATGTCGTCGCTTTTTCGAAACAGCCCTTTGAATATTGCGGTAGTCGACCGGGACTACAATATCGTCGAGGCCAATAACAATTTCAGGATATATTTCGGAAGTTGGGAAAATAAAAAGTGTTATAAAGTCTACAAATCCGAATCCGCTCCCTGCGATGACTGTAAGGCCATGCTGACTTTCCGTGATAAAAAAGTCCGAATCCACGAGGAGGACGGCTTCGATTCAGAGGGAAACCCCGCCCATTACGTGGTCACGACCGCCCCGGTAATAGGGCCCGACGGCGAAGTGACCCATATCATCGAGATGTCCCAGAACGTGGTTGATGTCGCGCATCATCACCGGGAACACCAAATCCTTTTTGAGCGAGTCCCCTGCTATATATCCGTTCTGGATAAGAATTTTAACGTCGTTAGAGCTAACGAAAAATTGCGTAAGACCTTTGGGGAGTGCGGCGGAAAGAAGTGTTACGAGGTCTTTAAGCGGCGAAATAGTATCTGCGAACAATGCCCGGCGGAAATGAGCTTCGAGGATGGGCAGGAACACACCTCGACTCACGTGGGCATCGATAAGGACAACAGGGAAACACATTACGTGGTGACGACCGCGCCCCTTTCCAGGAACGGCGAACAAAGCGCCTATGTTATGGAAATACTAACCGATATCACGCAGATGAAGGCCATGGAAAAAGACAAAATCGATGCCGAAAGGCTGGCCGCCGTCGGCCAGACCGTGGCCGGCTTGGCCCATACCGTAAAAAACGTCCTCATGGGCGTTGAGGGAGGTATGTATATCGTCGGTTCCGGAATAAAAAAAGACGATAAAGAAAGAATCAGGGAAGGCTGGGATATGCTGGCGCGCAACATCGAGAAAGTGACGACGCTCGTCAAGGACTTTCTCGGTTTTGCCAAGGGTAGACTACCGCCCGTCAAGATGGAAAACCCGGAGCAGCTCGTGGAGGAAATCGTTGGACTCTACAGGGATTCGGCGAATAAGCTCGGTATTGAATTGACGGGTTCATATTCCCCGGAGGTCCGACCGGCCCCGCTGGACAGAAACGGGATTCATACCTGCCTGACCAATCTGATTTCCAATGCGATTGACGCCTGTCAGGTGAGCGGCAATCCGGACACGAAGGTAAAAATCGAAGCCTATGACGATAAGAACACGCTTGTCTTCAGGGTTACCGACAACGGCAGCGGAATCGATTACGACATCAAAGGCAAAATCTTTACCACTTTTTTCACGACGAAAGGCGGTAAAGGGACGGGGCTTGGGTTGTTAACCACGAGAAAAATCGTTCAGGAACACGGCGGTCGAGTGGTCGTGGAGTCCGAACCCGGAAAGGGTTCGGAATTCAGGATTGAACTGCCCCGCGACCGGCTCCCGGTTCCACCGAAAAATATGGGAGGTGTGTAATGGCTGATGATTCCGAAAAGACGGTACTTGTTGTTGACGACGAGGAAGATGTTTCCAGGTTTCTGAAAATAGCGCTGGAAGACAGTGGTTTCAAAGTGATGACCGCGTTCAACGGCGTCGAGGCGTTGGAGCGCGTCAAACACCAGGTTCCGGACCTGATATCCCTCGACATCGTTATGCCCAAAGGATCGGGCATACAGTTCCATAGGCAGCTCAAGAAAAAGCCGGAATGGAGCAAAATACCCGTGATAATCGTCACGGGTCACAGCCGTGACGATCTGGGAAGGGCTGATTTCGACGAGATGATGCTGTCAGGTCCGGGAATATACCTGGAAAAACCGGTCACCGCCGCGAGTTACGTCAACGCCGTAAAAAAAGCGCTGGGGATAGAAGAATAGAAACCGTTCAGGGGGGTACTGCCGTTTGGCGACGACGGCGGCCAATTCGCCTGTAAAACCGAGCGCGTCCGCAGGGCCGGCGAGGATGGTACTTGCTGTACCTGACGAGCCGGCGCGAGGACGAAAGCCGGTTTTACGGGATGAATTGGCCGCCG
>JAFGIB010000451.1 GCA_016929805.1 Deltaproteobacteria bacterium
AGGGCCGGCGAGGATGGTACTTGCTGTACCTGACGAGCCGGCCCGAGGACGAAAGCCGGTTTTACGGGATGAATTGGCCGTCGTCGTGGTCAAACAGCAAGACCCCCCTGAACGGTTACAAAAAAAGCGAGCTTGCCTTGCTCTGGCTCGCTTTTTCGCGAGCGAAGCGGTTTAAGCCAACGTTTTTTTCACCGTTGAGCTAAATAGCTAGTAATTAGAAACGACGCCGTAATGCAGGTTGATCCAACGATATATCGCGAAAAGATTCCGTTCAAACGCTTGGATTTAGACGCCGTAAGCGTGGTCAAACGCTTGAATCGAGCCGGCCATATCGCGTATCTCGTCGGAGGTAGCGTCAGAGACCTGCTGCTCGGTCGCAAACCGAAGGATTTCGACATCGCCACGAGCGCTCGTCCCACGGAGGTGAGGCGGCTGTTTCGCAATTGCCGGCTGATCGGACGCCGCTTTAGGTTAGCTCATATTCTCTTCGCAAACGGGAAGATAATCGAAGTCGCGACGTTCCGGCGCAACCCGGAGGAAGGCGATGCCACTTCGGAACCGACCCGACACGCTTCGCGCGCTGTGAATTCAACACGCGAAAAGAGACGGGCCGCCGATGCTTCTCAGGTTAACCGAGACGGTCAAGATCTGCTGATTCGCCGCGATAACACCTATGGAGATCCTCACGAAGACGCCGTGCGCCGCGACTTCACCATCAACGGGCTGTTTTACGATATTCAAAACGGTCAGGTCATCGACTACGTGGGAGGTGTCCAAGACCTTAGAAAACGGGTCGTGAGGACTATTGGAAGAGCGGATCTGCGCTTTCGCGAAGATCCGATTCGAATCCTGCGAGCTATCAAATTCTGTACCCAACTCGACTTCGGCATTATCCCGGAGGTATACGACGCGATGGTCGACCAGCGCTTGGAGCTGAGGCGCAGCGCGCCACCGCGCTTACTGGAAGACACCATGCGATTATTGCGCAGCGGCGCGGCTCATCGAGCCGTCTACCTCGCGTGGGACGTCGGCGTGTTGGGAATGCTGTTCCCGGATTTGACCGCTTTTCTTGAAGATAACGCCTTCGGCGACCACCTCTTATGGAATCGTCTAATCGCGATTGATAATATTTGTCAAGAGGGAAGGCTTCCGAGCGATTCGGTGCTTTTAGCGGCTTTGCTCTTAGAACCGATCCAAGAGGTCCTGCAAACGGCGAGCGAGCCCGACCGGATACTACAAGAGCTTTTCGAGAACCTTACCCGATCGATGGCCTTGCCGCGTCGGATGAAGGACCGGATAAATCGAATAGTTATGGTTCAAAACCTACTACAACAAGGCAAGTTGCGCGGTCTGATGCAAAGGGATTTCTATTTCGACGCGGTTTCGCTCTTCGAGCTACAGTGCCTGGCTCGGGGCGTCGAGCTCCCGGAGTGGATTTCGAGCGGTGCCGTATCCGAGCGGCCGGCTCGCTCGCGTTCTCGGCGAAAATCGGAGCGCCAATAGGCTTATTTCATCGATGAGACGATAAAATCGCGATTGAGGAAGGCGATGAAGTTCGTGCTGATTTCCTTGGGGCAAACCGCCTCGCATTCGCCGTGGTTGCTACAAGCGCCGAACCCCGCGTCCTCCATCGCTCGCACCATTTCCCGCGCGCGCGAATCACGCTCCACTTGTCCTTGCGGCAACAGCCCGAGCTGAGCGAGCTTTGCCGACGTGAACAACATCGCGGAGGCGTTCGGACAGGCGGCGACGCACGCGCCGCAGCCGATACAAGCAGCCGCGTCCATGGCGCGTTCGGCCATTTCCTTGGCCACCGGTATGGCGTTGCCGTCCGGCGCGGAGCCGGCTCGGATAGAGATGAATCCGCCCGCGGCGATGATCTTGTCAAACGCGCTCCGGTCGACCACCAGATCTTTAATCAGCGGAAAAGCTTTCGCCCGAAGAGGCTCGATGATAATCGTCGAACCGTCGCTGAACTCCCGCATGTGTAATTGACACAACGTGGTGCCCCGTTGATGCCCGTGGGCGTAGCCGTTAACCACCGATCCGCACATGCCGCAAATGCCCTCCCGGCAGTCGTGATCGAAAGCGATCGGTTCCTCGCCCTTTTCTAAAAGCCTTTCGTTTACGATGTCTAGCATTTCCAGAAACGACGCCTCCGAGCTGATTCCATGAGCTGAATACGATACGAGCTTTCCCTTTTCCGAGGGGCGCGCTTGGCGCCACACCTTTAGCGTATAGTTCATTACTTGTAGCTCCTTTGGCTCGGTTTACAATAGTCAAACAAAAGCGGCTCGATAGCGCGCTCGGGCGTTGTGCTTTCTCCTCGGTATTCCCAGACCGCGACATGGGAAAAGGCGCCGTCATCTCGCCTGGCCTCGCCCTCTTCGGTTTGGCTTTCCTCGCGGAAATGACCTCCGCAAGACTCGCCGCGCGCCAATGCATCGCGCACCATCAGCTCGGCGAACTCGAGAAAATCAGCGACGCGGCCGGCTTTTTCCAGTGTTTGATTGAGCGTGTTCGCCGGCCCCGCGAGCTTGAGGTCTTGCCAAAAAGCCTGCCGAATCTTTGGTATCTGCTCCAGCGCGTGCTGTAATCCGGATTGGTTACGAGCCATGCCGCAATCATTCCACATCAGCTTTCCGAGCTCCCGATGAAACGAATCCGGAGAGCGTCGGCCGCGGATCGACAACAGCTTCGTGATTCTTTGTTCGGCCGCTTGCTCGCACCCGCGAAATTCGGCGTGCTCGACCGCGATGCGGCTGTTACCCGCTTGAGCCAGATAGTCGCCGATGGTATAGGGCAGGATGAAGTAACCGTCCGCTAATCCCTGCATCAAGGCGCTGGCGCCCAGCCTGTTGGCGCCGTGGTCCGAGAAGTTCGCCTCGCCGATGGCGTAGCAGCCGTCGATGGTCGTCATCAGATTGTAGTCGACCCATAAACCGCCCATCGTGTAGTGTACCGCGGGATAGATGCGCATCGGAACCTGATAGGGATTCTCGGCCGTGATCTTTTGATACATGTGAAAGAGATTGCCGTATTTATCGCGAATATCCTGCTCGCCCAAGCGTTGGATAGCGTCGCTAAAATCGAGATAAACACCGAGGCCGGTTTCGCCCACGCCGCGCTGTTCGTCGCATACAGCCTTTACCGCCCGAGAGGCCACATCTCGTGGGACCAGGTTTCCGAAAGCCGGGTATCGACGTTCTAAAAAGTAGTCTCTTTCGGCCTCGGGAATCAGGCTTGGGAGCTTGCCATCCTTGGCTTTTAGCGGAACCCAAATCCGGCCGTCGTTGCGCAGCGACTCGCTCATCAGGGTGAGCTTGGATTGATACTCTCCGTGAACCGGGATGCAGGTTGGATGGATCTGGGTGAAGCAGGGATTGGCGAATCCCGCTCCTTTTTTATATGCTCTATAGGCGGCGGTGACATTGCAACCCTTGGCGTTAGTCGAAAGATAGAAGACATTTCCGTAGCCCCCGGTCGCCAGCACCACCGCGTCCGCGGCGAAAGAGCGTAGCTCTCCGGTTATTAGATTCCGGGTTACGATGCCCCGGGCTCGCCCTTCGACCACCACGAGATCGAGCATTTCTTGGCGTGGAAAGAGCGTGACGGTTTGCGCTCGCACCTGTCGCATCAACGAGGAATAGGCGCCGAGCAGCAACTGTTGACCGGTCTGACCCCGCGCGTAAAAGGTTCGCGACACCTGCGCCCCACCGAAGGAGCGGTTATCCAAGGTCCCGCCGTATTCGCGCGCGAACGGAACGCCTTGAGCGACACATTGATCGATGATCGCGTTGCTGACCTGCGCCAGGCGATAGACATTTGCTTCTCGGGCGCGGTAGTCTCCGCCTTTTACCGTATCGTAAAAGAGCCGGTAGATACTGTCGCCGTCGTTGGTGTAGTTCTTCGCCGCGTTGATGCCGCCTTGCGCCGCGATGCTGTGGGCTCGCCTAGGGCTGTCTTGATAGAAAAAACAAAGCACTTTGTAACCGAGCTCGCCCAAGCTGGCCGCCGCCGATGCGCCGGCCAGCCCGCTTCCCACGACGATGATAGAAAACTTCCGTTTGTTAGCCGGGTTGACCAGTTTCAGCTTAAAGCGATGGTCGTCCCACTTCTTTTCGATCGTTCCCTCGGGTATTTTCGCGTCGAGTTTCATCGAAAGCTATCCTCCGTCTAGACGGGTTGGACCAACCCGAGTAATACCGCCAGCGGAATCGAAACGCCGGCCGCGGCGACAAAGAGCGAGAAAAACACCGCCGCGAACCGCCGCCACTGGTTCCATCTAGGATGGTTAAGACCCACGCTCTGCATCATGCTCGAGACGCCGTGATAGAGGTGCAGGCAGAGCGCGAGAATCGCGATGATATAGAGCGCGGAGGTCCACCAGATCTGAAATCCGTAGACCACGTTGTTGTACACGTTGATCGTCCCGCCCGCTTGCGAGATAAATCCCGCCGGGCGGGGATGCAGCCCGCCGGTGGTCAGATGCAGGATATGGTATACAACGAATAAAGCGATCAGCGGCCCGCCCCAGCGCATGGTTCGCGCGGCGTAGCTCGTGGTCCGATAGCGCGTGACGGCATAGCCTTTGGGTCTGGCCTGCCAGCTCTGAAGCGTGACCTGGGTCGCGGCGACGATATGTAAGACGATGGAGAGTAAAAGTAGCGCGCGAAAGAGCCACAATGCGCCGCCGAGCCCTTGAAGCATCTCGGCGTATCGATTGAGCGTCTCCGGGCCGAAGAAAATTTGAAGGTTTCCAACGAGATGGATGACGACGAAACCAAAGACGATAAAACCGCTTATCGCCATCACGATTTTCTTGCCGACCGAAGTAGTGTAAAATCGCATCGTATCAACTCGCTTTGGTCTGGTTATGGAAAATTCCTCTGTTTTGACCGCGGTAACTGAGATGATAAACGAGTTACCAACGCCTTGCGCGGCAACCTTGCTCGAAAATTCCCCACCGGTCAATGTATAAAAATCGCTGGTATTTACTTCCCTAACGAGTCCGCCGGCGTCGCGACCGCATGGCAATACCGCCGTGACCTGTTGCTGAAAAAATCCTATCGCTAGGCACGGTCGATCGTGCTGTGAAGGATTTATGGGCGAGACGGCGCCATCAGAACGCTCGAGCTATTGCGCAATCTTTAACCGCATACCTTCTCGCGCTACGATCGTTCCCTTGAGAGCCTTTCGTGCCTGCTTTTCGATTCGAGCCATAAACCGGTCGTCGTGGGATGGTTCGTGGTGAAAAACGACGAGCTGCTTGACCTCCGCTACTCGGCACAGTCTCACCGCCTCCTGCCAGGTCGAATGGCCCCATCCGATTTTGTCGGTAAACTCCTCGTCCGTATACATCCCGTCATAGATCACGAGATCAGCGCCTTGAATGATACCGAGTACGTTTTGATCGGGTTTATCTATCACGTGCTCGGTATCCGTTACATAGCAGAGCGATTTCCCCTTGTATTGCAGGCGATACGCGGTCGCACCATTGGGATGGTTGAGCGTTGCCGTACGCGCCCTGAGATCGCGAGCAATCGAAAAGCTATCGCCCCTGGCAAAGTCTTCGAAGATTAGCTCGGAGCGCATGGCATCTATCGGAACGGGGAAAGTCGGCTTGGCCATTTGTCCGGCCAGGACCTCACGTACGCCGCCTAAAGGCGATAGATTAGCCGCTTTAATTTCGAAGCGATAGTTGGGCTGATAAGCCGGCGCGAAAAAGGGAAAGCCGCTGATGTGGTCCCAATGAACGTGCGTCAACAAGAGATGAGCTTTCTGAATTCCTCGCTGAAGCAGTGAATCGCCCAAGCTTTTGATACCGGTTCCGGCGTCTAGAATAACCAGCGTACCGCCGGCTCTCACCTCGAGACAGCTCGTATTTCCGCCGTATCGAACGTGATGCGGTGACGGGCAGGCGATGCTGCCTCGCACGCCCCAAAACTTTACCTCAAAACTCATTTTGTAGTCCTTGTCGATACCCGCGTAGGCGATTTACCGAGGCATTACGCCAGGAAAACGTAACTGTTCAGGAGGGTACTGCTGTTTGACTACGACGGCGGCCAATTCATCCCGTAAAACCGGCACCGACCCTGGGGCGATTCTATTCGAATCACCCCAG
>JAFGIB010000452.1 GCA_016929805.1 Deltaproteobacteria bacterium
CTGGGGTGATTCGAATAGAATCGCCCCAGGGTCGGTGCCGGTTTTACGGGATGAATTGGCCGCCGTCGTAGTCAAACAGCAGTACCCCCCTGAACGGTTACCCTCATACAGCGAAACCCGTTTTGCCAAGCGCAAGTTGCTATACCAATTTAAAACCCGGAAAAAAGTACGCTATTTCGAAAAGAGCTGTTTCCGGAGCGTCCGATCCGTGTACGGCGTTTTCTTGAACATCCTTACCATAGGCATGACGAATGGTCCCCGGGGTAGACTTTTTTGGATCGGTAGCGCCCATAAGCTCTCGATATTTTAGTATGGCGTTATCGCCCTCTAGACACATGACTACGATCGGGCTGCGGGTCATGAAGTTTACCAGCTCGGCGAAGAACGGACGCTCGCGATGCACAGCGTAGAAACACTGAGCCTGTAACCGCGTCAACTGCACCATCTTCATCGCTTTGATAACCAACCCTCTGGCTTCGATCATCGCAATAATCGAGCCAATCCGATTTTTTTCTACCGCGTCCGGCTTGATAATGCTTAACGTTCTCTCAATGGTCATATCGAATCCTCAATTTCTATATCGCAGTATAACTCCTCTATAACAACGTTTTCATCGTACTTCCCATTTCAGACGGGGTGAGCGCAATTTTCACCCCGGCGGCAGTCAAGGCGTCGATCTTATCTTTAGCGGTCCCTTTTCCGCCGGAAATGATGGCGCCCGCGTGTCCCATACGTTTTCCCTGCGGCGCGGTGGCTCCCGCGATAAACGCGACAATCGGCTTTTTGACCTCACGCTTGATATATTCGGCCGCTTTTTCTTCGGCGTTTCCTCCGATCTCACCGATCAAAACAATTGCAGCGGTCTCGTCGTCTTGATTGAACATCCTTAATACATCGATAAAATCCGTTCCCTGAACCGGATCGCCGCCGATGCCGACGCAGGTGCTCTGACCGAGATTCAAGGCGGTTAATTGGCCCACTGCTTCGTAGGTCAAGGTGCCGCTGCGAGAAACAACTCCTACATTGCCGGGTTTGTGAATATCGCCCGGCATAATGCCGATTTTACAGAGGCCGGGGGTTATCACTCCGGGACAATTAGGCCCGATGAGACGTGTTTGACTCTGGCTATCCAACTTGCCTCGAACCTTTACCATATCCGCTATGGGAATCCCCTCGGTAATACAGACTACAAGCGCGATCCCCGCGTCGATCGCCTCGACAATGCTATCCGCGGCAAAAGCAGGAGGCACGAAGATACAAGACGCGTTAGCGCCGGTCTCGCGCGCGGCGTCAACAACCGCGTCGAAAATGGGAACCGCGTTTTGAAACAGACGTCCCCCTTTTCCCGGCGTTACGCCGGCCACGACCCGTGTTCCGTATTGAAGCATTTGATTTGTGTGAAACTCTCCGGTCTTTCCCGTAATGCCTTGGATCAACAATCGCGTGCTGCCATCGACCAGGATCGCCATGGCTATATCCTCTTTCCCACTAATTCGACGATTTTCCGTGCGCCTTCCGCCATGGTCGCAGCGGGTACTATCGCGAGGCCCGATTCTCGAAGTATCTCTCGTCCCAATGGCGCATTCGTGCCTTCGATCCTGACCACCAAAGGTACTTTCAGGCCGAGCTTTTCGGTCGCCTGGATAATACCCGAGGCGATCACATCGCATCTCATAATTCCGCCGAAGATGTTCACCAAAATCCCTTTTACCTCCGGCGACTGGAGAATGATCTTGAATGCCTCGGTGACCGCCTCTGTCGACGCGCCTCCTCCCACGTCCAAAAAGTTCGCCGGTTCCCCCCCGAAATGCTTGATGATGTCCATGGTGGCCATCGCCAGTCCCGCGCCGTTGACCAAACAACCGATGTCGCCTTTGAGCTGGACATAATTGAGATCGTGCTTCTTCGCTTCGATCTCCACCGAATTCTCTTCCAACGGGTCGAATAAATCCGCCCACCGCGGATGGCGAAATGCCGCGTTGTCGTCCAAACTCAGCTTCACGTCAAGCGCGACGATACGGTTGTCTTCGGTAACCACTAAAGGATTTATCTCCACTAGTAAACAGTCTTCTTGCGAATAGAGAACGGATAACCGCGTCACTACTTTGATAAATCGCTCGTAAGCTTCTTGCTTTAGTCCCAAACCGAAGGCGAGCCTTCTCGCCTGGTACGGCATCAAGCCGAGGGCGGGGTCGATTTTGAAACGAATAATTTTTCCCGGTGTCGCGGCGGCCACCTCCTCTATCTCAACGCCGCCTTCGGTCGACGCCATGACTTCAACGCGACCCGACTCGCGGTCGGTCAACATGGCCAAATATAGCTCGCGCGCGATCTCGATTCCGGCCTCGATTAGAAGTCGCTGTACTTTTTTGCCATCGGATCCGGTTTGACGGGTAACCAGGGTCTTGCCGTAAATCTGTTTTACGGCCTGTTGCGCCGCCGCCGCGTCCTTTACCAGCTTGACGCCTCCGGCTTTACCGCGTCCACCGGCATGGATCTGCGCCTTTACTACTAGCCGCTCGCCGCCGCTCTCACCAAGCAGCGCCTGCGCCGCCTTCAAGCTCTCCTTGGGGCTGAAAACGACTCTCCCGAGGGGAACCGGGATACCGTACTGACGTAGCAAGTCTTTCGCCTGATATTCATGAATGTTCATCGACGTGTAGCCTGATTAATCCTCGACGAATTGGTCAAAGCCTCGAACCCGCCAACCGGCGAGCCGGATAAGTCCACTAGGCCGTGGTGTATAACGCTTCTCGCTTATCCCTAAGGCGCGAAACGCCTGTTACTACCAGGGACTCGATTCACAGATCCGTCGGATGTTACGCCTCTATCTCTTCTAGTCGATAACCCTAGGTCCAGCTCCCTTCTACACATCGAGTCTCGCTCTCAAATCGCAACGCTCCGCCGGCGACCCGCTCGGTTTCAGGGGCACTCGCACCCATCGGCCCTACCGCGCCCGCTCAAACGTTCCGATCGTATCCGCAATCCTGATTGGTATGAGCGGCACTTAACAAACCGGGTACCTTTGTTACGGGGACCTGTTCTAAGGCACGCAGGGTCTTATACCACAAGACGCGATCGTGAAAAGGGAGATAGACCACCATCGGTATCTGAAAGGCTGGGGGCTCGACGTTGACTGAATCTTTGCGCAGATGTTTCGTAAGGCTGCGGGACCGAATTATCCGCGCGGATGGTAGCGACTATGCATCGCTCGCAAATGCTCGCCAGTGACGTGGGTGTAAATCTGAGTCGTCGAAATGTCTGCGTGACCGAGCAAGGTCTGTACGACTCGTAAATCAGCACCTCCCTGAAGAAGGTGCGTGGCAAAGCAATGGCGCAATACGTGAGGAGTTATCTCTTTCTCAATTGCGACCTCGCGCGCGTAGCGTTTGATAAGCTTCCAAAAGGCTTGCCGGGTCATGCCGGTTTTACGCGAGGTCACGAAGAGCAAAGGCTCGTCGGGTCTTGCCCACTCTTCGCGGACCGAATCGACATAAATTCGAATCGCTTCGCAAGCGATCTCTCCCAATGGTACCAAGCGCCCTTTGTTTCCCTTCCCGGTAACGGTCAAATATCCTCGTTTCAGATTCACCTCTGCCTGCTTGAGCGCGACCAACTCTGAGACGCGAATTCCGGTAGCGTACATGGTATGAAGCATCGCCGAATCTCTAATCCCCCGAGGGTTTCCTAGGTCCGGCGCGTTGAGCAACCGCACGACTTCGTCCTGCGTCAACTGACGGGGAAGCTTGCGGTTGATGCGCGGCGACTCGACAGATTCCAGAGGGTTTCGCGAGATAAGCTGCTCGGCTACCAGGTACTTGAACAGGCCCCTGATCGAAGAGAGAAAACGCGCTTGGGAACGCGCGCTCAGCCCGCGTTGGGACAACGCGACAAGGATTGCGGAAATCGCTCCGGAATCGAGGTCGCGAAGCGGTTTTTGTCGCTCCTCAAGATAGCGTAGAAAAGCGAGCAGATCGGACGAATAGGCTTGGATGGTTTTTCCACCCAGCCCTCGCTCGACTTTCAGGTGGTCGAGATAAGCATCGACCCAAAGCTCGGATAACTGCATGGCCCGTGATTGCAACCCTTAGAGATTGCATCTAACCTATCATCAGTTATCGAATAATAAGAAAAAAGCGGCGCAAGGCGTTTTATGCAATCGCTACAAATCGATCTAACCTCGTCCTTCGTCATTATTTGTATCAGTGTTGTGCTGGTGATGGTTCTACGCTTTCTCGATGCGCTCGCAGCGCGCTCCGCTGTAAGCAAAACAAAAAAAATCCTGGAAGAACATAGGAAATCACTCGAGCTGTAGGACAACTTGTACTCGGCCCGAGAGACTACCGGGTGTTTCGTTATTGTTGTCCCGTTTTCTGAGCCGGTTGTTTCCAGATTTTCATGTTTATCTCGCCGAGCAGCTTACGGGCATCAGGCACTCGGGCGGACCGGGGCCAACGGCGTAAAAGCAGGCGGAGCACCTTTCGGGCTTGGTCGAGATCGCCGACGTCCTCCGCGCACTTGCTCAATAACCACGCAGCTTCCACCTGTATATCCTTATCTATTTCCTGTTCCAAAACCTCCTTGGCAAGCAGCAGCGCCTCATTCGAACGACCTAGCTTTCGCAACGCTTGACCTAGGTACAATTTCACCGCTGGAATATGCGATGCGTCTTCTTGAAGGGTTATCGCTTCCTCGAAAAGCCGAGCTGCCTCCGAATAGCGCTCTGTACGCATCAGCCCGAGCCCGTTCTGATACGCTTCAACCGACAAATCGAGCCGGAATCTCGCTACGACGTCCTTAAAAAAATCCGCTTCAGCCTTAGAGAGCTGCTCTTGTTGGATTTCGTTATAGCCCTCAACCACTTTTGTTCTTTTTTTCTGGCGGATCAAACCGTAAAACGACGCCGCTTTTTGTTCGGCTTGTTCCCTTTTTTCCGCTCTTCGAGTCTCCTCGGCCAGGTTGCGGCGCAATTCCGAGACCTCACGCTCCAACCCCTCCTTCTCCGATTCGATCTCATTGATACGAACGTCCGACCAGAATTTTAGACCGGTGAAGGCCAAACCGGCGAATAGCACGTAAGCCACCCCGCTATTCCAATTAAAACGGCGCTCGTAGCCGACCTGCCTTTTCGCAATCGACTTGATGTCCGCCGCAAGCGAATTCGTCAGATTGTTCGTCTTGATAATCAATCCGCGTGATTCGATAATTTCTCTTTTGATTTCGCGGACTTCGTCGTCAGTGTCGCGCATAGCTTCTCAATTGAATCCCGGGTGCTTTTATAGAACGAACGATGTTAGTGATTCTCTTCTAAATACGCTAGTTAGAAAACTTATAGCGTGGTTTTTGTTAGGACCGGCGCGGCCCTCGCGTTGCGCTAGCGAAAGCATACAAGCAGACAGAGCCGCTGAGCGAGCAATAAGCCGAGCTAGAAATAGCCTGGATGAGATTCTATAGCAAGCCGGCGCGGACAGGCTCGCGCCGAGAGATGAAATCCCGTGAAATGAGCGTACATTCCGATACGTCGCATGGATCGATAAGAAATTTCGGCGGCGCTTGACGCGGCTTTCTGCAAAGCATAAAAGCCTCATGGTCCGGAGGTGTAAAGATGTATCAGATCGGTAAACGAGCGGTTTTTCTTACGATTCTTTTAAGCGCGGTTGTGGCGAGCTGTAGCGGCACGCGCGAGTACTTGATGGTAGGGAGCTCACACGCTCCGGGCTCGGACGGAATGATCGTTTTGGACGAAATAGACGAAGGCAGCACGCTGGTAACCGTGCATATGGAAAGGCTGCCTCCTCCCAGCCATCTGGGAGACGACATTGATTCATACCTGGTCTGGTTCCAGGAATATAATAAAAAACCGATAAAAGCCGGTGTGCTTACCTATCATTCGGAAACGCGTACCGGCGATATTACTAGGAATTGTCCGTTCAACGAATTCAAAATGATGATCACGGCGGAACGCGACCAAAACGTAAAAACGCCGAGCCACTTGGTAATCGCCGAGCGGACGGTCAAACCGGAATAAAGGATTACCCATGTATGAAACTTCGGACATTCGCAAAGGGCTAAAGATCCAGATCGACGGCGTACCCTTCGCCGTGGTCGACTTTCAATTTGTTAAACCCGGAAAAGGAGTGGCGTTCACGCGAACGAAACTCAGAAACATGATGACCGGCGCGGTGATCGAACGCACCTATCGATCAGGAGAAAAATTCGAGCCCGCGAACCTGGAAGAGCGGCAAATGCAGTTCATCTACGTTGAAAACAACATGTTCGTTTTCATGGATACCGCGACATACGATCAGATTCAGCTAAGCGAAGAGCAGCTTGGAGACAATCGCTACTATATGAAGGACGGCATTATGGTGAACGTGCTGCTCTTCGACCAGAAAGCTATCGGGGTGACACCGCCGAACTTCGTGGAGCTCAAGGTAGTCAGCACGGAGCCGGGATTTAAGGGAGACACCTCGTCAGGCGGTACCAAACCGGCGACTCTGGAAACAGGGCTCGAGGTTAACGTCCCGCTTTTTATCAACCAGGGAGAGACCCTTAGGATAGATACCCGTACAGCGAGCTATACCGAGAGAGTGAAAAAGTAATTTGGCTTTTGTTCGATTTTCGAACGAATCGCTTCAAAAAGAGCCCGAGCGTCTCGAAACGCTGCGGAAACGGCACGCGATCCTGGCCGCGATACGGCGCTTTTTCGACGCTCAAGGATTCGTCGAGGTCGAAACCCCGTGCGTGGTCCTAAGCCCCGGTCTCGAGCGCAACCTAGACGCTCTTGAAGTGATCGGCGCCGGTCGAACGAAGTTTTTAAACACGAGCCCGGAGTATCACATGAAGCGGTTGCTGGTGGCCGGACTGCCGCGCATCTATCAAATTTGTAAATGTTTTCGGCGCGATGAGCGCGGCCCGCTTCACCAAACGGAATTCACCATGTTGGAATGGTACCGCTGTGTTGCCGACTGGAACGATCTCATGCGCGATACCGAGGAACTGGTCGCGATAGTTGCCGGTACGATAAATAACGGCACGACGCGGATTCGCGGGCGATACGCTCCGATAGATCTAACACCGCCTTGGGAACGGATATCGGTCGCCGCGGCCTTTCAACGATACGCGGATACGAACCTAGACGATCTTCTGCCTGATGAAGAACGGTTTTACCGCCTCTTGGTCGAGCGCGTAGAACCGCGGCTCGGACGAGAGAGGCCGGTTTTCCTAACCCACTATCCCGCCGATATGGCTTGTCTCGCTCGGCTCGATCCCGCTGATCCGAAGGTAGCCGAACGATTTGAAGCCTATGTCGACGGGATTGAGCTGTGTAATGGATTTTCCGAGCTCGCCGATCCGGAGGAACAAAAAAGACGCTTCGAGAACGAGCTGCGAGCGCGACGAGCGAGCGGAAAAATCGAGTATCCCGTGGACCAAAGGTTTATCAGCGCGCTCGAGCGAGGCCTACCCGAATGCGGCGGAAACGCGCTCGGAGTGGATCGTTTAATTATGTTAATACTCGGAGCAAATCGAATAGACGAGGTGATGGCGTTTAGCGAGACGGATCTCTAGCGCACGAAACGGGTTATCACCTGTTTGAAATCGTAAAAATCAGCAAAGCCTGCAGGGAGAGAGGATCGTATAACCAGCGTCGGTCGTTTTCTCTATTGACACGAATAAGTCTAACATGTCACGTGAACAAGGTCGCGAGACGTCGCGTCGGCGCCCTGTGTAATATCATCGTTTTCAACAAGGAGAGCAGCTATGGTAGATGCTTCGATACAGCAATCGATCAATGTAGCGGATCTTTTTTCGGTCAAAGGAAAGATCGCTTTAGTCACGGGAGGATCTAGAGGGATCGGCCTGATGATAGCGCGCGCCTATGCGGTCAACGGCGTCAAAGTGTACATCTCATCGCGAAAGAAAGAGGCCTGTAATAATGCGGCCGCCGAGCTGTCCAAAATCGGCGAATGCGTCTCGATTCCGGCTGACCTTTCCACGAGCGAGGGACGCGCCGCGCTGGTGAGCGAGATCAAAAGAAGAGAGCACAAACTGCACATCCTGGTCAACAACGCCGGCGCGAGCTGGGGCGCCACGATTGAGGCGTATCCGGAGGAGGCCTGGGACAAGGTGATGACCATTAATGTTAAATCGATCTTTATGTTGACCAGAGATCTCTTGGACGTGCTGGCGCGCGCGGGCACGGCCGAAGACCCGGCCCGAGTGATCAACGTGGGCTCCATCGACGGAATTAAGGTTCCAGCGCTCGACAACTTCGCCTACTCGCCGAGTAAGGCGGCGGTGCACCATCTGACCCGCGTATTGGCGGTCCGAATCGCGTCGCATAACATGACGGTAAACGCGGTGGCTCCCGGCCCGTTCGAAAGCAAGATGACCGAATGGATGCTTAAAAATTTTAGAGAGACGGTCGAACAAATCTGCCCGCGAAAGCGTATCGGCAGACCTTCCGACATGGCCGGCGTCGCGCTATTCCTCGCCTCCCCGGCCGGAGCCTTTATCAACGGAGCCGTTATTCCGGTGGACGGCGGCCTGTCCTTGACATAAACGCGCTCGGACTCGGTCAAGATGACGGGCGAGGTTATTTCGAACAGCCGTCTTCCGATCGATCGGCCTCCCCGGCCCGCTTGACGTTTCGTTGCACCTGATAGACGAAACCGTTCAGCTTGCGGTCGTCGATCGAGGAGCCGTCGGCATACCAGAAGAGAAATGGGATGCTGACGTGGTGGCGTAACAGGCTTTCCGAGACCAAGGCGGGGCTGCAGCCCCAGGGGTAGGCGACCACGATCCCGTCGCAGATGCCTTGGTCCAGAGCGTGCATGACCGCGCCGATGGTCAGCGGCGCCTCGGTGACGGGATAGCACTCTAGAATCGGTCGGCCCGCTTTGAGCACCTGCTCGACCTCCGGCATCGGAAGCCAGGGATGAAGCGCTTTTACCCGGCGATATAGTCCGCGGCGAACCTCTCTCATTCCCAGCCGGATCACGCGATTGTGAGCCAAGTCGGTAGGTAGGCCGAGTATCTCCGCCGAGCGGTTTTCAATCAGGTATTCGACCAGCTCGTACACCGGCTCGACCAATACGCGCAATCCCCGCTGGTTGAGCCGTTTAAGAAGATTATCATTGGCAAACCGATCCGTGCGGGTGTAAACATCCCCGGAGAGCAGCACCGTGGGCAGCCGAGGGTCGTAATCGCGGGCGTCGCCCCCGGCTTGCGCGAACTCCCTGCTGGCCTGTTCGAGCATATGGGCCACCTCAAACACCCGGCTCACGCGCGATCCGAAGACCGCCGCTCCCGGCATCAAACGCCTATCACAAAGCGCTTCCAGCGCGTCGCAATAGCGGTTATAGATCTCGTCGGTCTCGCCGGGCTTGCGCTCCGAGGGACGGTAATAGGCGAGAAGTTGATGGAGGAGATCCCAGGCGACGACCGCGTTCCAGAGCGCGCTGCGAAAAGTCTCGACCGAATCCTGTTCGACCCCGACCGCGCGGACTAAAACCCGATCATCAAGACCGTAGTGCTCCAACGAAATCCGGTCCTTAACCATGAACATACAGCTCCGACAGGCTCCCTGGCCGGTTACCTGAATCAGCCGCGTCCGCCCCTGATCGGCGTTTTCCAACAAATATTTGCGAAACCCTCCCCAAAGCAACTGGTACGGCAAACACTCCTTGCCGCTGCAATCGCGCCGCCCATGGGCGAAAAGCGATGGTGAGGCGGGCTCGGACGCCACCGCGTCGAAACCCATGGAGCGATAGCACGCGGCCGCAAACCGGCCGATCCGATCGGTCAACGGAAAGATCAGAAGTCGGGCGTCGCGGTCTCGCCGCAGCGAGGGCTTGTCGATGGGGTCGAGCAGCGAGAGACGCTCGGCCGCAACCGGCGACGGCCGGCCCGAGTGCGCGCGCACCGAGTGTAAAAACGATTGGACCCGCGTGACGTATCCCGCGTGGCCTCCGTGCCCGTCGGTTTCAAGCACGGTGTGGGGATAGCCGGCCATGAGGTAGGCGAAGATCTGTTCTCCGAAGGACGAGGGGCCGCAGCCGAACGCGCTGAGAAAAAGCGGGTAGATATGACCGCGTTCTCGCGCCGCCAGCGCGGCGCGTAGCGAGCGGTTAAGATCAGCCCATGCTACGTTGGCAAGCCGATCGATGCTGTCAGGGATAGCAAAACAATCCATCGGCAGGGGTACGACGCCGTTCTGGCGTAGAATCGAGGGAACGGCCACGTTGAGAGCCGGGTCTAAAATCACGTGTAGCGGCCCGCACACCACGACCATCGGGGTCTTGGTCGGCAGGCAATATTCAATCGCCCGTTTCCCGATATCGGTAAGCTCGGCCTGATAGCCGAGTTGAGCCTCGGCGGCTCGTTTCGCCGCTTTTTTTACCAGCCTTTTTTCGGCTCCAAGCAGTTGCGCCGCGTCGGCGAGCGCGTGTAAAAGCGCCTTGTCTTCATACCCCCTGCCTAGCGAAACCACGGGCGAAACGACCTTGATGTTCCTCCCCCGAGCCAAGAGCGCAGCCCTGACCACGTCGGAAACCGACTGTTGGTTCACACAGGTGACGCCCGATAAGCCCTCTCGATCCGGAACCTCCCGCAGCTTGGGAACGAACAAAAGCTCAAGCTCGCCGTCGGCCAGCGCGTGAAACACCTTGACCGGCGCGCAAGCGTCATACGAAAAACAACGCTCTTCTCCGCGCGCGAGCGACGCGCTGTCTGAGCCGAGCACGCGCGGCGCGAGCCCGAGCTCGGAGAGAAATGTCGTCGCCCACGGCAACAGCCCGATCAACGCGCCCGCCTTCGGCACCCCCACCGTGACCTTATCTTCTCTATTGACAATGTAACGTTCCACGAGTCGCTCCCGCTCGTCGAACGGGCTCGGGGCCTCTCGCGCGAGCTTGGGTCCGGTCGCGGTCGAGATTTCATATTTCGGACAGGCACCCCCGGAAAAGACCTTTCGCCGCGTATCGGCCACGCTTACCGTTGTGCGCTCGATAGTACAAAGCGTGGCGCACGACGCGTCCTTACATTGAAAGTGATCGCGCGCGATTAACCGCGCGGAGAGAAAAGACGTTAGGTCGAGCGGCTCGCCTCGGTTCAGTACATCAAGCCCGATGGTTTCAAGCGCGATCAAACCGATACCCCAGGCGCCCATCGCTCCCGGGTTGGGGGGAACCACGACCTGTCTATCGGTCACCATCGCCAGCGTCCAGGCGAGCGAGGGCCCGCTCGCCGGCTTGCCTTGAAAGAAGATGCGTTTGCCAAAGGTCCGCTGCCCCATCACGCGGTTGAGATAGTTGTGAATCACCGCGACCTGAAACCCGGCGAATATATCGGGAAGCTCGAAACCGGCACCCTCGGCTTCCGCGGCCGCCTCGGCCACGAACACCGTACACATCTGACCGAGGTTCGGCGGCCGGTCGGCCTGCTGCGCGAGCTCGACGAACCGTTCGATCTCCTCGATTCCGTAGCACAGCGCCTGCTCCTCCAGAAACGAGCCCGTTCCAGCGCTACAAGCCTTATTCATATCGCTTTCGACCACGTGTCCGCCGACGATTTGGATGAACTTGGCGTCTTGCCCGCCGATTTCGACCACGGTCAGGCTTTCTCCGTGCCGCTCGTCGCATTGAATGGCTGCCTTGGCGTGAGCCAGGATCTCGTTGACGACGACGATCGATCCGGTCTGTTCCGGATATGCCGCGCGTAACACCGTGGCGACCGCTTCCCGGCCCGAGCCGGTTACGCCGATAGCTCGCACGTCCAAATCGGCTCTCTCGATCAAGGCTTGAATCAGTCGTTGGGCGGCTTGCACCGGATTGCCCCGGGTCCGATCGTAGAGGTCGAGTATGAGCTCGCCGCTCGCGATCGAGGTCAGCACGGCCTTGCTTCCGGTGGAGCCGAGGTCAAGACCGAGCACAACCGGAGCCTGCGCCTCGGCCTCGGACCGCGGCGTCTCGAGCCGGATCACGCGATCAGCCCACTTTCGCGGCGAGGGCAGAACGTCAAATCGAACCTCTTTGGGCTTGAAAAGCCATTGCGGTTGCTCGGGAAGCTCGGATTGTCCAGCCGACGCCGCGTGCTCCGATGCGATATAGGCCGCGCCCAGCGCTTCGAAAAAGCATGCCCCATCGGGTACTAGCACCTCGCTTTTCACCTGCTCCGACAAGCAAAGGCGCAGGGTACTGAGCCCGCTTCCGCCTCCGATTAAATAGACCGGCCCGGCCACCCGCACGCGCGCGAGCAGCGCGTTGAGATAGCGCGCGACGGCGTCGAAATAGCCGCGAAAAAGTTGGTCCGCCGGCTTACCCTGGTTGCCGAAATGAGTCATCTCGCTCTTGGCAAACACCGAGCAACGCGCGGTTATCGGGATGGCTTGCGACGCTTGAGCCGCGATCCGGTCCGCCTGCTCTAGAGATAAACCGAAACGCGAGGCGGTCTTGATCATGGTCTCGCCGGTGCCCGATGAGCACTTTTCATTCTCGAGGTAGCGCGTCCGCCCCCGTTCATCGCGGGTAAAAACCGCGTAGCCGCGAGCGCTGACACTGACCAGATTGAGCGGACTATCGAGGTCGCGTCTAACCTCGAGAGCAGCCTCCAAACACGCTTGCTCGGGTAAATTGGTAATTATCGGCGAGCAAAGCTCGGCGGCGTGCAGACCGGTGGACGCGATGACGCGGCACGATGCCACCTTGTTTCTCCGGTACCAATCGGCGAAAACCTCGAACGGAGAGCCGTTATGCGCGATGCGTTCGCTCGATTCGACCAGAAATGCGCTCGAGGGTTCTCGGCGAGCAATCACGAATTTCGCCGCTGTCTTACCCAGATCCACACCCGCGATCCGCTCGATCATCCTCTATCTCCAGGCTTGCGAAATTCTAACCTTTTTAGCTCGTCTTTAGGCCTAAGCGGCTGAATCGCCGCGCGTCGGCTCAATACCGCCTCGCGCGCTCAACTTAGCTCTTATGGTTCTGTTCGGGACAAAAAGCAATCGGCGCAAGAATACCGTTGCTCGTCGACCGCGTGACAACTCATCTAAACCTCAACGTTGCAAAAAATCCGTCGGCGTAAACCGCTTCACTCGCGAAAAATAGCGCGAACCAAGGATGTGCTCTTTTTTTTTAGACCTCACTTAGGATGCACCAAGCTACGGTCCAAAAAAAATTCAGCGCGCTCTTGTTTCATCGCTTTTTTCGCGTTTCCGCGCAACGTTTTTTGCATCGTTAAGGTAAATACTAAAAGTAACCACCGTCCGGCGAGCACGATTCCGTTAGACAACCGATTACAACGGTGCTTCGCGGAATCGTAACCGTTCAGGGGGGTACTGCTGTTTGACTACGACGGCGGCCAATTCATCCCGTAAAACCGGCTTTCGTCCTCGCGCCGGC
>JAFGIB010000453.1 GCA_016929805.1 Deltaproteobacteria bacterium
CACAGGATCTAAGAAGTGCTTCCGGCTTTCAACCTATTGAAATATTTAGCTATTAACCTGATCGAGAATCATGCTCGGTGATTTAGTTGTAGCTCGGCATAGTCCGTCGCGTGCCAGAATTCGGGGTCCGTATCCGGACACTCGATGTTACTGCTCAGAACAACCGCGCGCGGGTCTCGCGAAAATTCGGCTGTATGCGCGACGCTCCAGGCAAAGTCGTGGTTGCCCAAAACGCGCACGTCAAATCCCATGGCATGCGTTACTTCCATGGTTGCGTATCCGTTCGATAGCTGTTCGGCAATCGACCCTTTTTCGTAGTCGTCACCGCCGTCGGTGAACAGCGTATAGGGATTTTGGCCGCGTACGGTGTCGACATATCCGGCCAGCCGAGCGTATGCGCTGACCCCGTCGTCACCCGGCGCGTAGTGTGCGTGTAGATCACTGACGTGAATCACGCTTATCGTTTGAAACCGTTTTTCGGTCTGACAACCGGGACCTATCACACGCGTGATTGATTGAGATTGTGCTTCTTCAACTACGGGACCTACCGTTCCCGCGCCCGGGTAACTTTCGGCGTACAAATACAAACCGGTTATTTCGTCGCAATTCGTCAAACCTTTCTCCAAGCAGGTTTCGAACCGATCGTGCATCTTAGGTTGACCACAGTTCGCGAATTGTAAAAGTATTAACACGACAGGCAGCGCCCATCGATCCTGCCTTTTCGCCGTTTTGGTCACAATCGCCTCCGGAATATCTGTATCTGCTCTAAAACGTAAGATCTATTTTTTATATATTATGCCGGTACCGATTTGATGAAGAGCGCTTGAAATCCGCGTTAATTCTTCGTGACGTTTGCTGCAACGTTCACTAAAAGCGAGCGCGCTCTTGTTTTATCGCGCATTTTTCGCGTTTCCGCTCGACGTTTTTTGCAACGTTAAGGTTCACGCTATTTTTCGCGAGCCAAGCGCTTCAAGCCTCCGGATTTTTTTCGTCGCGTCAAGATCGAGCGGTTGGGTTACAAGGACATCGAGCGGTTGGAAAACGTTGCTTTGTTTTCACACAAATTTTACAGAACGATCGTCAAAATGCCGCTTCACGCGATTACATATCGTATTGTTCGAACAACGGCCTTGATGCTCGTTATTCGAGCAACAAATGGCTGCGCAACTCCAAATAAATTAGATAAATTGAGGGACTTCAATAGAGCGACGGTTATTGAAATTATAAATAAACACAAAAGGAGAATCATTGTAATGAAAATAGTAAACATTCGAATCACCCGAGTTTGGTATGTGGCGGTGTTGACGGCGATCATATTCGCGTCTTCCAGCGCCCTGGCTGAGCAACCGAAGTATGTGTTCTTCTTCCTCGGCGACGGTATGGCTAACGCTCAAGTTCAAGCCACGGAGGCCTACCTAACGACCCTTAACGGCGGTTCCGCGGCGAAAGCCGAAGACCTGCTGAAACCGGAGAACAGGTTGAATATGACCTCAATGCCGGTACAGGGCATGCAGACGACTTACGATTCCTTTGCTTTGATGACGGACTCCGCGTCGGCGGGAACCGCTTTTGCGTGCGGCCTCAAGACCAAAAGCGGCGTAATCGGTATGAATAACACCATGACCACCAGTTATAAGAGCGTGGCGCAACTCGCTTTCGAAAGCGGCAAGAAGATTGGAATTATCACGAGCGTGTCGCTCGATCACGCCACCCCGGCTTCTTATTACGCGAGCGTCGCCAATCGCGGTTACATGAATAATATCGCCACGCAGATGGCCGAAACCGGCTACGAGTTCTTCGGCGGCGGCGGATTGGTCTCGCCCACCGGTCCGGCGCGCAGCGGCGATACGAGCAACAACGTGTGGGATTTGCTCAGCGGTAACGGATACACCGTGCTCAAGGATCGCGAATCTATCATGGCGTTGAAAAGCGCGCCCACGGATAAAGTCGTCTGTATCAACCCGTGGTTGCAGGACGGCGCGGCAATGCCCTACGCCGTCGATCGTCCCAACACCAACTTCTCGTTGGCGGAGATGACGGATGTCGCGATTTCCGTTCTTCAAGCTGGAAACAAGAGATGGAGCAACAAGGGCTTTTTCCTGATGGTCGAAGGCGGAAAAATCGACTGGGCGTGCCATGCAAACGACGCCATCGCGACGATAGGCGATATGTTGGATTTTGACGATGCGATCGGCATGGCGCTTGATTTCTATAAGAAGCATCCGTGGGATACGTTGATCGTGGTGACGGGCGACCACGAAACCGGAGGCATGACCATCGGTCACGCCACCACGGCCTATTCCGCTCACTATGAAAAGCTACTCAACCAGACCTGCAGCTTCACCTATTTCGCTCAAAACCAGTGGGCCGCGCATAAGGCGGCGTATCAAGCGGGTTATGACTGGACGGTTCCGAACAACTTCGAGATCAATCCCGAAATGACCGATCTGATGATGACCGCTTTTGGATTGAACTACGGTGAGCTAAACGCGTACCAGAAAGAGAAGCTTGAAGACGCGTACGACAAATCGATGAGCGGAACCAATGATAACAGCGGCGCGGAGAATAGCTTTTTGTACGGCGGCTACGAGCCGATTATTGTCACTATTACCCATATTCTCAACGAGATCGCCAGTGTTGGTTGGACTTCCTATTCGCATACCGGCGTACCCGTTCCGGTCTACGCCATCGGTCGAGAGTCGAAACGTTTCGGTGGTTTCTATGACAATACGGATATCGCCAAGCAGCTCGCCAAGGCGATGAATGTCGCCGAATCGCTGCCCATAGAGAAGTAACCGCGTGTTTGCGCCCTGCGCGACCTAGCTAGTGAGTCAGAAGCGGGACTTAATAAACACCGTTTCCGACGACGCGCGTAGCTCGTACCCGGCTTAGGGGGATCAAAACGAGCTGCGCGCGTTTTTGTTAGAACTCTAATTCGCTTTCGCTCTAACGTTTTTTACTTTCTGGTCCAAGGAATAAGTATGGCAATACAGGCGATTCCGCGCGACTGGCTTTTTTCGTCAGTCATAGCCGCTTTATGCATCGGTCTTGGTTTCGTCGATCTCTCGCCGGTACCGCCGGCGATAACCGGGCAACACGCTAGAGCAAGGGTTATCGCCGTAGATAACAGTCAGGTTCGCGTCAATCTGATGGTTAAGACGGAACTTCAAATCCTAGAAGTCCGCTTGCTCAACGGCCCGCATAAGGGGCACGACTTAACCATCAACAACATGCTTACCGGCAAGATGGAGCTTGACGAGTTCTACCAAGTCAGCGACGAATTGCTGGTGGAATACGATGTTAGCGATCAGAAGCCGCGTTACGGCACGGCTCGCGGACATTATCGTTTACAGCTTCAACTCGTATTGATTGTTTTGTTCGGCGTGTTGTTGTTGCTAATCGCGGGCGTCACCGGATTAAAAGCCGTGCTGTCGTTCTTCTTTGTAGCCATGGTGCTTTGGAAGGTGTTTTTTCCGTTGGTATTGCGAGGTTGGGCGCCGATACCGACCGGAATGGGCGTTGTCGCGTCGCTCACCGCCGTGATCACTCTATCCGTAGGCGGGCTGAATCGGCGCGGTACTGCAACGTTCTTAGGTTCCATCATGGGCGTGTCCCTCACCTGCGGATTGGCGTTGTGGTTCGCGCACGGGTTCAAATTGCACGGTGCAGTACGGCCCTTCGCGGAAACGCTGCTTTATTCTGGCTATTATGATTTGCGGTTAACGGACATCTATATTTCCAGTGTCTTCATCGCCTCCTCGGGCGCGGTCATGGATCTGGCGATGGACATCGCGGCCAGCATGGACGAGGTCTATCGCAACCATTCTCAAATCGGCCTATTCGACCACGTCCGATCCGGTTTGAGAGTAGGACGCGCGGTTATCGGCACCATGACGACGACGCTTTTATTGGCCTACTCGGCAAGCCACATAACGATGTTTCTTCTCTTTATGGCTAAAGGTCTTCCCATACAGAACATCCTGAATGCGCCCTTTGTGGCGGCCGAAGTACTCAATATACTCGTCGGCAGCTTTGGGCTTATAACCGTGGCGCCCTTCACCGCGCTGGTCGCGGGACTCAGCTACCGTTGTCGAGTCTGGCGGGGACGGATCCAAAAAGAGAGAGACGATTCTTCGTTAGCAACTAAAGAGGGCGATTGACCGATAACTTTGTTATAAGCTGGCCCAATAACCCTAAAGATGATTCTTTGTCCAGCGAGCATGCACTCGAACAACGGCAACGTATTCGATCCGCACTAAAGATGCCTGCCGAGCTTGCCGCCGGATATTCAGGTTTCCAAGGCATCGAGTTTGCGATTTCGCCGCGAAGCATCTCCGTCGATAGCGCAAGGTATAAAGGCGCGCCGGATATATCGCCCTCGGTAAGGTCGCCGAATATCTCAAGATTCTGCCGCAGCAGATGCAGTTGCGTTATCGTTCACGCGCTTTTTCTTATGCTCGAGCCGTACTCGTCCACGCTTGGGCGGCGGTCGGCCGTCCAGTTTCCGAAATTGCTGCACTAATTGGGATTTCGCCTCAAGCTGACAATTTTTTGGCGCGAATACCGATTGACCGTTACCTTATTCAATACCTCGTTAGTATTCTCCTCCAATAGAATATTTTTTTCATTTTTTGGATCCGTACCCGCTTAGCGCGAGCCCTAACCAAAACAGCCCGCCAAGCGGTCGCTTACTCGCGCATGAGATGCTTTGCCAACCTTTTTCCCAGGCAGATCAGAGTAAATGTCGGAGGTAATCCCCAAGCTTCCGGGATTACCGAGCAGTCGCAGACATACAACGCGTCAACGCGATTCGTCTTTAGGTTCGAATCGAGAATCGAACCGAGTTTGACCGAGCCTCCCGGATGCGCCGCCAACACCCACGTGCGAAATACCCCTTTGGCACCGGCGTTTTCCAATATCTTTTTGGCCCGCTCGTATCCGTTGCGCAGCTTCTGCTTGTCTGATCGAGTGAGTCCTTTTCGAACCTGTTCCCCGTCGGTAATCCTTCCGCCGAGACCGTCCTTTATTTTAATCATGATTCTCAACATGCGGTTCTGGGAAAATACTTTATGCACCCGCAAAGCTGACAGCGAAAACAACGCGTCTAGTGGGGGTGGAATAGACATATCGGTCATGACAACCCCCTCGTCCTGCAGATGCACGCCCGCGGACATGGGGATTTCATCGCCGGCTTTCAAATCGGCGACCGTACCGCACGCGGTTACCAACGGATCGTAGAAAAAATCCATTCCAACCCCTTGGATACCGCTGTTTCGCAGAATGACCGGCGACCCGATCCCTCCCGCGGAAACGATCACGCGCGACGCGACCGCTCGTTGGCGGCGTCCCTTTTTTACGAACTCGACACCCGTCGCGCGGTTATCCTCTATAATAACCTTTTCAACCTTGGCGTCGTTGACCAGCACGGCTCCTTTTTCCACCGCCTCCTCGACATACATGCGCGAGCTCCACTTGACACGATGCGGGTCGCCGTAATAACCGAACTTCATTCCAGGGCGCCACCGGTCCTGATACATGAACTTATCCAATTTATTCCAGTGATAGCCGAGTTCTTGCGCGCTCGCCATGATCCGGTCGGCCATGGGGGTCATCATCTCCTGCTTGAGAGGTCCAATGGGAAGGTCCTTTCGGGTCTCCTCCATCTCCGCGGTCACGTCTACACCGTAGCGTTTGAGCATATCGACGGGTACCTTAAAACAAGAGCCGTAGTAAAATACCGAGCTACCGCCGGTAAGAAGCCCCCGTACGATGCCGATCCCCCCGTTGGTTATGAGCATGCTATGCGGAGGCAACGCGCAGTACCTAAGATATTGCCAGAACGAACCCTTGATCTCGGGATGGGGACCCCGCTCCAGCATGAGCACTCGTTTGCCGGCCTTGGTAAGCTCCCGGGCTACGGTTCCGCCGCCCGGACCGGTTCCCACAACAATCACGTCGTATCGTTTATCATATCCATTTTGCATAGAGCCGACCTCCTATTCCCACGCGAGATACTGTTTGATAAGCCGATTAGGTATCGTTTGCGGTCATTGGTCCGGCTTGAAGACCGATGCCTGTCAAGATCCCCGTCTTTTCGACGATGGCGATCACCGCGTTCGCCGCGGGACACGCGGGTAAATCGAAAAACGAGCGCTCCTCCAAATCGTATTTCCGGATGGTTGAATCCTCTGGAATCCAGCCCAGGACGTTAAGGTGAGTGCGCGTCGCAATGGCGTCGGCTTGCTCCGGAGATTCAATTCGGTTCAAGATAAGGTCGGTTCGGCCGGATCGGTTTATTCGACTAAAAACCGTATCGATGCTTTCGGCCACGGTTATCGCCTTTACCGAGCTATCGGCTACCAGAAATAAATGGTCGACAGAGCCGACCACCTTTCGATTGATCTGTTCGACCCCCGCCTCGGCGTCGATCACGGTGACATCAAACTTAATAGACAACGTTTCGATCGCTTCTCGCAATAAATTGTTGACGGAACAATAGCACCCCACCTCCTCGGGACGTCCAACGGCGATAAAAGCGAGATTCGCTTTTTCGTTCAGGGCGTCCATCAAGATAAAGTCTAGCTGTTTCGAGAGATCGCGATCGTCGATCGTTTTCTTCTTGATCTCTTGGATGGTATCCACACGAAGCTGGTTGATCGATCGCCTCACGGATAACCCGAGCGCCATCCCCAGACCGCCCGACGGATCCGCATCGACGATCAACGCCTTACAGCGCCCCTGTTTCACAAGCTCGCCTGCTAAGATCGCCGATATCGACGTCTTGCCCACGCCCCCTTTGCCGGCTATAGCGATGACCCTGTGACTCACGGCTGCTTCTCCTTAAGCTCGCGTCGATATTTTCTTAATTCAATAACGGTATCGCACACATCGCGATACTCGCAGCCCGAGCAGTCATAGCTCATTTCTTCGTTCATCTTAACCATTGCACCCACGATCCTTCGCGTTTCTTCACCAGGCTTCTCCAAAGGGGATATCTGGCTCCGACACGAGGTTACAAACAGGACCTGCACCGACTCGACCCCCGGTATATTATTTAGGTTTGAGCTGATCGCGCTCCCCAGATCAGCCAATGATAGATCCCGTGCTAAGGCCTCACGCGCTATCCGGCACCAAATCGTACCGCGGCTAGGCATAAACCGCGTCATAACGCCTTTAGGCTTGGTATCGTAAAGCGCATCCCGCAAGATTCGGTAGCATAGGTACTCGTCCGCGAAATCTCCCGAAGCGGTAATGACCTGAGCAAAGGGAGCGCTCGCGGTTTCGATCTCGCCCAAATCAGGCCCTAATAGAAAAACTCCCGCGTCAACATCGCGTCTCTCAGATTCGATAAGCAAATAATAGAGCGAACCGTTTTTTGGATTCCCGAGCTCGAGCCCCGTCTCTTCTTCCAGCACGAGCGATGACTCGGAAGGCCAGACGACGAGAGGATTGGATTTCAGCATTCTGAGGCGGCCCGACTTTTTGTGTTGGGCCACAAAACTCTGAACGCTGTCGATTTGTGAAGTAAATAGTCCCATTTTATTTTAGTATCGAAACACGTCGCCGTAAAACAACCCGAGGCCCTTTATTCCGGATCACCGAGAAGCGCGGCTCCGATTGCGGTTGCGAGTTGAGGATCCGCTGGAAAGGGACAAAACTCTCCGCCGAGCTTCTCGTGTACGATCCGAGTGACCGCCGCGATCTTCGCCACCCCACCGGTAATCGTGAATCGCCCTATTGGGTTTGATTTTCTTGCTTGAGCCACCACGATCCGAGCAACCGACGAGCAGACTCCCGCCATCACCGATTCAACGCTCTCTCCGTTATTGATGTGGGTAATCACCTCGCTCTCCGCAAAAACCCCGCACTGATTGCTGATCTCCAATTGTTTTGCCGCGCGCGCCACGGCGCGATCCAGGTCGGCGACGGTCAGGTTGAGCTTTTCGCTCATAACCTCCAATAGCCGCCCGGAGCCCGCGGCGCATTTATCGTTTCTCAAAAAACCGATCACCTCACCGTCTGGATCGATTTGTATTGAGGTGATGCTCTGTCCGCCCAAATCGATGACGGTGCGTACATCGGATAGGTAGAATACAGCCGCGGCGGCCAGGCACGCCAGAGTATCCTCGCTGAAGTCAGCATCCTTAATCGCCTCGGCTCCGGCTCCGGTTACGCCCAGACAATCGATCCGATCGCGCATGAGGCCCGCCTCATCGACTATTTCCCGAATCAAGGCGTGGGCTTGACGGGGAATATCCCCGGAAGTTCTGACGACCGAGGCCGCGGCCAGATCATCGCCTCGCATGAGCACGGCCTTGGTAAAGAGGTTTCCGATATCCAGGCCAATGGTATTCATACCTTGCCGGCCTTTTGCATCGCGAAAGCGGCGGCGCCGTAAGCGCCGATAATCTGCGGATCGATATTCGGATAGATAATGTTAACCTCCAATTCTTTCTCGATCTCGCGCCGAACAGCGGCGTTTTTTGCCACCCCGCCGGTAATCATGATGGGCGGCTCAATGCCGACCCGTTTGACCAGCGCCGCCACCCTTTTCGCGATCGCACCGCTGATACCGGC
Source organism: Deltaproteobacteria bacterium (assembly GCA_016929805.1). Taxonomy (GTDB): domain Bacteria; phylum Myxococcota_A; class Polyangia; order Polyangiales; family JAFGIB01; genus JAFGIB01. The sequence continues at coordinate 8,578 of JAFGIB010000453.1, forward strand.
GGCGATATCGTTCTTGGGCACGCCTCGCTGCAGGCAATGCATGACCTCGGTTTCCGCGTAGATCGTACAGCGGCTACTCAGGGGTACCGGTTTTCTCGAACGCAGCGAAATCTCGCCGAGCTGATTCAAATCGACCCCCAGCGCCCGGCTCATAACCTCCAAAAACTGTCCGGTGCCCGCCGCGCATTTATCATTCATCACGAAGTTCAAGAGCTTGCCATCTCGATCGATCTTGATCACTTTCGCGTCTTGACCGCCGATATCGATTACCGTGCGCACGTCGGGATTGTAGTGATAGGCGCCGAAACCGTGACAGGATATTTCCGACATGTTTTCGTCCGCCAGTCCCTCCGCCTGGATCTTTTCCCGCCCGTAACCCGTACTCACCGTGTACGCGATCTGCTCGCGGCAAAGCCCGGCTCTCGACAAAAGCTTACCCAAAACCGACTTCGCCGAATCCACGGGATTCGGTAAAACGGAAATGATTTCTGAACCGACTATCTCGCCTGATTCGATAATCACCGCTTCCGCGGTTAAAGACCCTATATCGATTCCGGCAAACAGTATCGGCACGCGACCTATCCTTGTACGGCAGTATTACTTTATTTACGATGCAATCGGCTTATCGAGCTGTTTCCTCCGGCCTTTCTTTAATTTCCGGCGAGGCGCGGATTTACTCGCAACCACATTCTTAATGAATTCGTCGATCTCCTGTTGAATCGTGCTCATGGGCGTCATCCGTTTAATCCACGAATCTCCCTGCAACACGAGAAGCGGGATGCCCATCTGTTTCAACAACTCTCTGCGCAAGATCGATACCACGCTCCAGGTCTGTTTACAGGAGTGATGGCCGCAAAAAATCGCGCAGTCGGCCTTGAGCTCTCGCGCGGCCCAAACGATGTCCTCGATCCAGGCGCGCGACATCGATTCGGCCCCCATCTGTCTGGTCATCGGCATGCCCCAGGCGGCGTCCGAGTACCCCTCAAGCATGCTAGCCATACTCGAGGTATCGATCAGTTGCGGGAAACAGAACATCAAGGCATCGCCAAGATGCGAATAGCCGCGTTCTTCCATCCAGTTGAAATAGCCCGCCAGATCATAGTAGTAACTCGTATAAACCCATATGCAGCGTGCGATTTCCTTTTCCGCCGGATAGGCTTTTTTAGCTAATCGCTCCTTGGACACCTCGACCATCGAACGCAGGGTTGTGATCGCGTCCTCGGTGCCCCACGCGGAAAGCCGAGTGGCGTAAGTGAATAGCGAAAATATGTTCGGCACCGGGCAGGGTACGGCTTTGCGCAAATCCATGAGATCATGATATAACTCCGTACAACGGTTAGCCTTTTCCATCACCGCTCTGAGCCTGTCCTCTTTCAGTTTTTCTCCGAGAAGATCCTCCAGCCGCGAGACTAGATTCCGCATATAGATACCGTATTGCGCGCGCCCCCTCCCGCTATCGTCAGGAGGTTTCGGCAGGATAACGAGAGGTATTTCCAAGTAGTTCGCCACGAATTCATGTAGCTTCGCGTTGGCGTCACAGCCGCCTGCCGCGGATGAGATAATGGCCTGGGGTTGGAAATCTTCGCTGCCGAGCATCGATCCGAGCTCCACGGCATTGGCCGAGCAAATATGGTCGGGAAGGCCGAGCGCCATCGCCATGTCCCAGTACCGCTCGCCTTGACCCCGTAACGCTATCACACCGACCGTGCTCAGAACTTCGCTGGTCAGGGGAACCGCCGTGTCAAAGGCGTGGATGAGCTCAACCGGAAAGTTGAAGGGCACCAGGATGACCTTCTTGCCGTTTCGGGACGCGCGTTTGGCTTGCAAGATCCAACGGGCGATCATTTTAATAAATAGAGCGCTCGCCTTTCCCGCGCGCGGGACGAATAGACCTTGAAAACCAGCCTGTATATCCGCGGGAAGCAGGCGAGAATAGGTCAATAACGACCCTACCGGACCGACCATGGATTCGGGAAAGATATCGACAAGGCCGAGTAATACAGAAATACGATGCATCAATCCCTCGGAACTGCTTGATTTCATCGACTCAACCGATCCTTTCGAGAAATGCTTGAATCCGCGTCTTGAGCCTTCCGATATCCGCCCTCGCGCCGTACTCCTTCTCGATCTGTAAAACCGGTATCGACTCTCTTTCAAGCGCCAAACGCAGCTGTACATTGTCGATCCCGTGTAAGTCGCAAAACTTGTTGTGAACCAAAACGACGCCGTCTACCGCGGCTCTTTCGATCGCGTCTAATAAAAACGACAATCGCGATCTAAACCCGTCTATCATCCTCGGACATAGCAGGTTCTCGAGGTAACCATTGGCCAGGGTCAGGTAGGGGTCAGTCCGCTTCCCTTCTAAGAGACGCGGCCGAAAAGCCCGGGCTCCATAACACAGCGTGTCCGTGACCACGAGGCCGCCGAGCCGTTCGATCATGGCCACGAAATCGACCTCATCGGTAGCCGAGCCTCCTAATAAAAGTCGGGCTTTATATCCGTCTAAAGCGCGGTCTTTACAATCGTCAATTGCCCGCTGAAGCGTATTTTCGGCGTCGTTCGCCGGCATCGCGGTGGCGAGCAAAAATAGAGCCAGCGTTTCCGCACCAGTTATCGAAGGTTTCTCGCCTTCTCTAATTCGGTAGATAGTCCTGATTTTATCAGAAATCCGGTCCTGTCTGCCGATCTGCTCCCAAATCTGCTGATCCGATATAGAACGGCCGACAAATTCCTCGATCGCCTTTTTATAAATCTTAATTTCCTCGACGAAGTACTCTATTGAGGCGCTATCCCCGAGGTGCGGAACCTTAAGATAGTGAAAAAATCGCGGCCTTCTTTGGTAGACCCAGTTTTCGATCATGCCGCGAAGATGATCGCAGCCGTTGGTTTCGATGATTCCGTCTAAAAAATCGTAGGAGCCATCCAGACCGAGCTGTAGACAGGATCGGCAAAAACTACAGTTAAAACGCGACAAGTGCGCATCGGCAATTTCGGTATTACCGTTGCCGAGCGCTCTGATTCGGTAAGGAAGTAAACCCCCCGCTTCAATAATCTCTGTTGGAGTTGCTACGCAGGTATAGCCGACGATGCTTCTTCCGCTCTGCTTCCACCTTATAACGTGGTCGTTTTCCAACCCCGGGGCCTGAGAGGAAATCAACTCCATCTGCTTATCCTTAACTTTCGGCCACGTTGTTTCAAATCGCGTGAGTTCTTCCGTACGCCATTCAACGGGGTGAATACATGGCTTATATCACCATCCACGAACCGCCGTTGCGCTCGAAATCATTGACTTTTTTTATTCAGATCTCTGAGACCGCGAGGTCTCACCAAAAAACGACGCGGACGGTTTTCAACTCAAAGCGACCCAGAAACCTCTGTTTGATCAATAATTAACGGAATTGTTAATTAAATCATTAATACACCATTTACTGTTATTGTCAATTGTGTTAGTTTACAGTATCGTTCATTCGATCGATACCGTGGTTTCTCAACCCTATGCTGCTGCTTCGAGCGGTCTATCGCAATGGGTGACTCCGGTATGTCGGTGTAAGGAAGGTGAAAATCAGCGTCGATCGATTATCCGAAAAGCCAGCGTTCAGGGACGCTTTGAGATTGAGGCGATGACCCACACAGGGATATATCAAGCGTTTTAGAGATAGCAGACCGGAAATCGGCAAAGGGGATTAGGAAATGCACAGCGGGAAAAAGAAGCGCGATTTAGACAAGACGCGAGGGCGGATCCTCTCGGCCGCTACCAAGGAATTCCATGCCTATGGTTTTGCCGGCGCTCGCATCGACTCTATCGCCAAACGGGCGCGGGTCAATCGCGCGATGGTCTACTATATTTTTAAGAAAAAGCAGGACCTACATCTCGCTGTCGTGGAATCGCTACTTAGCGATGCGCTCGCGGAAGTGACACCTCACTTGGAAAAACCCGATGTATCTCTTACAGACGTCGTCCATGTTTTAACCATCTTCTATAACCATATTATTGATAATGAAACCGCGGCGCGCATTGTCGCGCAGGATCTCATCAACGGGGCGAAAACCCTCCGCCGGCTGAAAAATCGACGGTCTCAGCTTTTCGTCTACTTCGACACCGTCGCCGATTCGCTACAACGCATGATCAGAAAGAAACTATTCAAGCCGTATGATCCCAACATGGTCTTGTTGGCGGTTTTTATCACCATCTTATTCACCGCCTGCACGCTGCCCCATATGGATCTAGTGACCGAAAAAGGCAGCAAAGAACACCGGCGACTCTCTGACAAAGAGAATTGGCGAGCCTTTTTTACTGAAGCGGCGATACGCGTGGTCACGCCGGATTCCGATAATCTCTCTTAACTTTTTTAGCGAAGATAGTTTCTCGATATCGGATGAATCACCGAGAACGAATTGATGAAAAAACCAGTTGATAAAAGTCAAGCGGCAACCTCGCTTATTTGTAGAACAGCCTTCTCTGAGGTGCCCCTTTGGCCGGCGATAACATCTTTTTCGTATAAACAAACAGCGGGATTAACCTGTAAATATTTATTGTCTTATGAATGCGGGATTTTTGTGTCAACTAAAAGCTGCCCAAAACGCAATATATTCGATAAATACTCGAATGATAATTACCGAAGCGATTCGGAATATTCAATGAATACTCGCGGTATTCATCGAGGAGGTAACCGGTTATGATCACTGACACCATTTTACTGACCACCCCCACCTTTCCGTATCCGACGCTGCCGCCCAACGATTCGCTGACCGACGCCATGGGACAGCGCTTCACTCATGGCGACGACCTTTTCACCCTCAACTCACACACCCATTGCTACGCCAACCACATCCTGGCGCAAAACATCAAGACTCGCTCAGTTCTTCTGGAATATCCGCGGTGGAAGGATTTCACCCGTGAAATCGACAAGCAATACGCCATCGTCGGCATTAGCGCGTTTCCCGTGCATTTGGACTCGGTGATGAAGATGTGCCTGTATATTCGGGAAAAATCTCCGCAAACCCAGATCCTGCTGGGCTCCTACGCGGCGCAAGCCTTCGCCGCGAAATACGACGAGGAAACCCGCAAGAAATACGTAGACCGCGTCGTGCTCGGCGAAGGCGTTGACTTCTTACGCAAAATGCTGGGCGAGGAAACGGGAGGGCCGGTAGAGCAAAAACTGATGCCGAAGGCGGGGGGCGGTCCGATCTGCATCAGCCGGTATCCGGGCGGAAATATCGGTTTCATGGTATCGGGACTGGGCTGTCCGGGCGGTTGCGACTTCTGCTCGACGACGGTGATGTTCGGGATGAAACGCATCGAGATGCTCTCTCCAGAGTCCTTTGTCGAGCATATCCGCGCGTATTACGAAACTTTCCCCGACGTAAAAAACGTTTTCGTCATTGAAGAGGATCACTTCCGCCATCATGATTACCTGCACGCTATCCGCGACTACTGGCTATCGCATCCCGACGTGATGGAGCGGCTGGATTGGTTCGGCTTCGGCTCCATCGACAACATCGCCGACTTCGCCGAGAAATACGGTTGGGATTATATTTCTGAGCTCGGCATCGGTGCCATCTTTATCGGCGTTGAATCCAAGTTCGCCGGCGAACACGGCTACGGAAAGCGCAAGAAAATGGACGCTCGCGAGGTTTTTCAAAAGCTACATGAGCGGGGTATACGAACCGCCGGCGCGTGGATCTGCGGCTGGGATTTCCACGATCATCGCAACATATACGAGGACCTCAACTATTTCGTGGCGTGCTACCCAACATATGAGCAGCTTACGCGGTTGTCACCCTTCCCCGGCACCATGCTCTACGACAAGCTCAAGGAAGAAGGCCGGGTGCGCAATGTGCCTTGGGAAGACGTTCACTTTTGGAGTAATTCGCAGGTCAATATCAACCTGGAAACCCACGAGACGCTTAATCTCACCGAATACGGATACAAACTTCTCTACGAAACCTGGGGACCGTCACTGCTGCGGCGGTTCGATGTGACGCTCAACGGCTACGAGTATTGGATGAAATCGGACAACAAGACGATGCGAGAGCACAAAACCAAGCTCTTCAAACAGCAGTCCGCGCTCAACTTGGTCCTCAACGCCCCCATGTACCGCTTCGCGCCCAACGGCGTGGTGCGCCGCAGGGTGGAGAAGCTGCGGCAGCGATACGTGGATTTGATCGGAGAACCCACGCCGATCCAGAACTTTGCCAACTGGTATTTGCTGAGATTGGCGAAGAGCTGGAAGAAGAAAGATCTGCTCGATCCCTACAACCAGTATCCCAAGCAAGAGCCCTTTAAGCGCTACACTTACGACAAGAAGAACAGCAACGGCGCGGTGCCCTACCGGACCGAATATCCCGGCCACACATCCTGGAAGATACGCGCGGAGATGGCCCGGGAGTATACTCGATTCAAGACGTTGGCGGGCGCGCTCCACGTTATCAAGGCCTCGCGGCTGGGGAAAAGCGATCCGGTTGTCGACGACTACATCATCGAGGCATGCGGACAAAGGACCTTTTTCGGGTTCTGATGTTATCGGCGGTAACGTCCATGAAGCGACATTTCCCTTTCTCGGCCATCGTCGGCCAGCAAACCATGAAGCTCGGGCTTATCCTCAACGCCATCAATCCCCGCATCGGCGGAATCCTGATCCGGGGCGAGAAAGGAACCGGTAAGAGCATCGCGGTACGGGGTCTCGCCGCGCTGCTGCCGGAAATTGAAGCGGTCGAGGGATGTTTTTTTAATTGCGACCCCGAACAGCCGCTTAAATATTGCCCCGCGTGCAGGGAGCGCGCGGCTGCGGGCGCGCTCCCCGTTATCAAGCGCCGCGGACGGGTGGTGGAGCTGCCCATCAACGCCACCGAGGATCGCGTCGTGGGCACGCTCGATCTCGAGCGCGCGCTGAAAAAAGGGGAAAAACGCTTTGAGCCTGGATTGCTGGCGCGGGCCCATCGCGGCATCCTCTACGTGGACGAGGTGAACCTGCTCGACGATCATATTGTGGATATTCTGCTGGACAGCGCGGCGATGGGAACCAATATCGTCGAACGCGAGGGAGTGAGCTTTTCGCACGCCGCCGAGTTCATCCTGGTCGGTACCATGAATCCCGAGGAGGGCGAGCTGCGGCCGCAATTGCTGGATCGCTTCGGTCTATGCGTGGCTATCTCAGGAATCGTCGGCGAGGCCGAGCGCATAGAAATTGTAAAGCGGTGGAACGATTATGAATCGGATCCCGAGGGTTTTTATAAGCGATGGGAAGAGGAGGAGAAAAAGCTAGCGGCTAAGATCGTCGCGGCGCGAGTCGCGGTGCCCCATATTCCGCCCGCGGACGAGACGCTGGCGAAAATCGCACGCGTCGCGCTGGCGGTCGGTGTGGACGGACACCGTTCGGATCTGGTCATGATGAAGGCGTGCCGCACTCTCGCCGCTTTTCAAGGAGGCGCCGAGGTGACGGAAGAGGATCTGCTCGCTAGCGCGGAGCTGGCGCTCTTCCACCGAGTCCGCCGCAAGCCTTTTGATGAAATCCGGCTAGACATGGAAATCGTGCGCAACGCCCTGAAGGACCGGACCGGATCGTCGAATTCGTGATCCCGCATCAACGAATAGATATGCCATATAAACCCGCGACCGGAACAGCGGCGAGCGCCGCGGTTTCGCGGTTGAACAACCGCGACTACCCTTTTAGCGCGATCGTAGGACAAGAGCCGTTAAAACTCGCGCTGCTCATCAACGCGATATCCCCCGGGGTGCGGGGAGTGTTGATCCGGGGAGAAAAGGGAACCGCGAAAAGCACCGCGGTGCGCGCGTTAGCCCGTCTGCTTCCCCCTATACGCACGGTAGTCGGCTGTTTCTATAACTGCGATCCCGCCTCCCCCGATCATCTGCTCTGCGACGACTGCCGGGAACGCAAGCGCCGGAAGGCACCGCTAATCGGAGAACTAACGGGGGTGCCGTTAGTGACCTTGCCGCTCAACGCGACCGAGGATAATCTGGCGGGTAGCATCGATTTTGAATCCACTATTCAAGAGGGGGTGAGAACGTTCCGCCCCGGGCTGCTGGCGAAAGCGCATCGGGGCATTTTGTATGTTGACGAGGTCAACCTGCTGGACGATCACCTGGTCGATCTACTGCTTAGCGCGGCGTCGTCGGGTATCAACCTGGTCGAGCGCGAGGGAATAAGTAATGGTCATCCGTCTCAATTCGTTCTCATAGGCACAATGAATCCAGAGGAAGGCGAACTACGACCGCAGTTACTCGACCGCTTCGGTCTCTGTGTAACCGTCGAGGCCGTAACACGCTCAGAGCAACGCGTCGAGATCATGAAGCGGCATCAGGCGTTTTTGGACGATCCGGAAGCGTTCTGCGGCCGCTGGCACAAGGCGGAGCGAGAGCAAGCGCAACGCGTACGGAACGCTCTACAGAAGCGGGACGGTGTTTGCATCGCTCCGGACAAGATCTCCCGCATCATCAAGTGGTGCCGCGACGCCAACGCCGCAGGACATCGCGCCGAGATCGCGATCGAAAGCGCGGCCCGCGCGATAGCTGCCTATCAGGAGCGCTCCGAGGTCAGCGATCGCGACATCGATCTCGCGGCGCGGCTCGCGCTGCCGCACCGCCTCCGTCCCGAGCGCGCGCAGCAGCCGCGACCGGGAGCCAGCGGGGCGTCAATCCGGGAACAGCCGGCCGATCTGGTACCGCTTAGCGCGACGGTGAGGTCCGAACCGGTAGGGAAACCAGAAGGCGGCGGGCTCGGAGAGAAGTCGGAGGATCGCCCGGACACGGGCGAGGATAAACCTCGTAAACCACGCGATCAAGCCAGCGGTGTTTCCGAGGAAAAGCCGGCGGCTCTTTTCGCTCCGCTATGGCCCGACGGTTTGGAACTGGCCGATCCGAGCGAGCCGATACCGCTCAATATCCGCGATGCCTTCAAGAGGCGAGTCAAATACCGACAGAGATCGAGCGGTCGCCGATACGCGGCGCCGGCGCTCTCTAAGAGAGGAAGATACGTGCGCGCGACACGGGAAAGGCGGCTCGACGATATCGCCCTCGACGCCACCATTCGCGCTGCCGCGCCGTTTCAAAACCGGCGCGACCGGTCCTCCCTAGCCATATCGATTCTGCCCGAGGATATTCGCGAGAAAGTCCGCGAGCAAAAGCAGAGCGCGCTGCTGATCCTCGTCGTCGACGCGTCGGGTTCGATCGGCTACCGATTGATGCGGGAGACCAAAGGCGCGGTGCTTTATTTGCTCCACGATGCCTACGTAAAGAGAGACCGCGTCTGTCTGATCGCGTTCCGAAACGATAAGGCGGAGGTGCTGCTGCCTCCGACCAGCAGTATCGAACTGGCCAAGAAGAAACTCGAAGACCTGCCCACCGGCGGTAAGACTCCCCTATGCGCGGGAATGCTGGAGGGATACAACGTCATCCGCTCCAGTTTGATCCGCAATCAAGGAATCCTTCCGTTGCTCGTTCTGATCACGGATGGGCGCGCCAACGTCAGCGTCGACCCGGATCTGTCGCGGGCGGGCAAGAACACGTCGTTGCTCTACGACGAACTCTTCGCGATGGCGGAGACGATCCGCAACGACGCGCGGTTGCGCTCGATCGTCATCGACGTCGAGGGCAGCGTGACCGGCGCGTTTCGCATGGCCGAAAGGGTCGCGGAGTGCATGGGCGCTAAATATCTGGTTCTCGACCAGATAAAAGCCGGTGCGATCGTGAAGGCGATCCGCTCTGAAAAAGATTCTCCGAGCCGACCGCTAGTAGGAGAGATAAAATGAATAAAGACCCATGTATCGCGATGATGCCGGGTAACACGCCTATCACCGAGATTCCGATCGACTATTATCCGTCGGGGAGCGGCTTCTGGTTCGCGATCCCAGAAGGGCTGGACGCGGGCAAAAAGCTGTTTTTCCGCGACCGTACCCATGGCGAGGGAGAGCCGGCCGCCACGATTGTCTTTGTCCACGGCAATCCTGAATGCTCATACATTTATCGCGATATCATCGACCAAATACTGACGCGCGCGCGCCAGCCCTGCCGTATCGTCGCGATGGACCATATAGGCTTTGGGCTTTCGGACCAAGCCTCCTTTGAGATGGTCTGCATGGACCACGCCGATAACCTGCTCCAGCTTATCCGGCATCTAGACCTTAAACAGGTTACGTTGGTGATTCACGACTGGGGCGGGCCGATCGGCATCGGTGCGTTTTTGAAGGAACCGGAGCGAGTAGCCAACCTGGTCATCACCAACACCACGGTCTTTCCCATGCCCGAGGCCGGTTATACCTATAAAAACTATCCGATCCGCTGGCTGTCGTGGTCGAACGCGGCCCGGATTATTCCTGATTTTCTTTGGGGCGATTACTCATCGTATGCCATTTATCGCACGCCGGCAGGGCCGTTCCCGATTATCAGCGGTTTCGTGAAACAGGTATTGGCCCGTCGTCTCGATCTCGCGGGGGGAAAGGAATCGACGGCCCAGCGTGTCTTCCGGCAACAACTTGAATCGGTGCCTAATACGAAAAGCTCGAAGCGCCTCGTCAGGCAATCGGCGCTGTGGGGACACGCAAACAGCTATGACGAGCCGCGCCTTGGCCGACGGGACACCGGACCGTTTTATCGATCTATCCAAGGTAATATAGGAAGGTTTTGGGGACCCCGAGGGCGGAACATCGGCGTAAGAGCGTTGCTCGGTAGATGGGACCCGCTGGGCAAAGACGAGGTCGTCGCTCAATGGATGACACACTTACCGCAACTGGCCGGTCACGTAACGCTCTTCGAGGGCGTCGGTCACTTCGTCGAAGTGACAAAGCACCGGGAAATCGCGGCGGCGATAGTCGATGTCGCGAAGTTGTAGCCCTGCGCTACGTACAAACATTCTGCCTTTTCGTATATGGAAGCTCGGACAACGACAAAAAACGCCGAGTTTTTGCCCGCTGACGCCAGTGAACCTCAACGTTGCAAAATACGTCGAACGGAAACGCGAAAAAAGCGATGACATAAGGGCGCGCGGACCTTTTTAGGGCCTTGCTCCGCGAGTAAGCGTTCAGGGGGCAAACAAGTCGGCGGCCAATTCGCCTGTAAAACCGAGCGCGCCCGTAGGGCCGGCGAGGATGGTACTTGCTGTACCTGACGGTTGTCGGTGGAAACGTACAAAGCGGAGCGGACGCGAGTTCGCGAAGCTGTACGTGTCCAGCGGCAGTACACAGGGTCCCTAGGACCCGAGTACGCCGGCGCGAGGACGAAAGCCGGTTTTACGCGATGAATTGGCCGCCGTCGTAGTCAAACAGCAGTACCCCCCTGAACGGTTACCTCCGCGAAAACTCTATCTGCGTTGATAAAATCGAGCTTTTCATAATGCGCTAGGATCCCCAAATGGCAACGTTCCTCAGCATAATCATAGCCGCCACAGGCGCTGTATGCCATACCGGATCCTTATCTCGAATTACTGGTTCCACCGCCGAAGGACGGCAAAGTCGTCGCACTACCGATCCTCGGTGGCATTAACCACGACTATCGTCTGGTAGCTCAAGTGCACCTCTCTATCGGGTTCGGTCTGTGTTTTCGAAATCGCGGAAAACGCCGCGGGTGATCACTCTTCGTCGCGAGATTTCGCTATTGCGATTCGCCTTCGAGAACCTTTGTCCGCTTTATTCCGGAATAATTGTTCAGGTTTTCGTCTTTCTAAGCTCACGATAATCGCTCGCATCGTCGTTATTATTCGGCCGATGGCTTTTTCGCGGAGTACAGGACCCCATTTACTATTCGTTCATTGTGTATTCTCCGTCGAGCACGGCCACGTATTCGCGCCAGACTTTTTCGTACTCCGTGTTATTGGGCACTGGCCTTGTGTGCATGATCTCCGAGCACAACGCGAGCTGCTGTTCCGTGGTCGACGGAACGTCGTATATCTGCAAGGCAAAGCGCGCGAAATCGCGGACCATAAAATCGAAAATCTGATCTATTACCGCTGAATCCCAGTTTTCGATTTGCGCTTCTTCCAAAATGAGCTGGGCGTAAACGACGATGGAGAACATCTCTCCGAGCGGCAACGCGAAGGAAGGATCCGCATTTTGTTTGTCATCAGGCGCGGCGTATTCCAGCATTCGCCTTAAAGCGGCTGTCTGTTGGATAAAAGCGGCGACGTTGGCGAGACCGGCATATGTAGCGAATATCGGCCGGTAGTCGTGGAAGCGGACAGCAGCGAGACCCTTGGCCGGCCCCTGGTTGAAGAGGAACAGGTCATCGCGGCGCGAGAATTCCGGAGCTACCGGTGAGTATTCGGCCGGGTTGAAGAAGTAATTCTTCATAAACTTACGAATAAGCTGTACGTTGACGTGGACGGTCCCCTCGAGCTTCGATGGGCCGCGTATGTCCCACGCAGCCATGTGAAAGTAGGTATCTTTTTCGAAACCCTTGGCCGCAATGACCTCCCACAGAAGATTGACGACATCTTCGCCCTGAAGCGTTACTTTCATTTTACTGGTGGGATTGTACAGCAGGTAGCGGCGGTCCTTATCATTTGCGTTGCGGAAGTAATCGGTGGCGCGCCGATGGTAGGCTTTCATCGCAACTAATCGTAACCACGCGTCCATGAAGTTTTTACGGACGTGCGGCATATCGGTGACGCGTTTACCGTAGAGGACGCGATTGGACGAATGGGTAATCGCTTCGTAAAAGCAGTGCTCGGCGGTGCCAATGGAAGCCGGCCCGATATTAAATTTACCAATATTGACGGTGTTAAGCGAAGCGTCCCAGGCATCATTTCCGCGCATCAGTAAATCATCTGCGCTAATCGGATAATCATGAAGGGCGAAATTCGCGACGTATTCCTGATGCGACACGCAGTTTTTCTTCAGTTCATATGCTTTGTGCTTGAAGTTAGCCACGAAGAAACAGAAGTCGTTGGTGCCGTCTCGCATTTTCCCGAGGGTCGATACCATCGCCGCTTTATTCCCGTTGCCTATGTAGTATTTTTCGCCGTTGGCTAGCCAGGTCCCCTCGCCGCTTAAGGTGAGCGAGGTCTCGGTCGAGTAGATGTCGGCGCCATGCCTTCTCTCCGAGAGCCCGAAGGCGAAAATAGCGCCCTCACGCAGTAGCTGCGCGGCTCGCTGTTTCGCTTTTTCGTTCTTGCTCATCCAAATAGGGCCGAGCCCGAGAATGGTGACCTGGAAGCAGTACCACTGGCCGTGGCTGTAGAACGACAGGAGCTCGGAGTACTCGTTGTTACGGGCCGTATCCCATCGGCAGTCGGGATCGCCACCACCGTACTCAATGGGTGTTAGCAGCTTGGCAAAGATGCGCTCGCGGCCGATGAAGTCTACGAATTCCTGGTCCCATTCCTTACGCGTGTATCCTTCCAAGACGCGCTGCTTTCCGCGCGCTTCAAAAAACGCGATGGTCTTATCGAAAATAGTCTGCGTCCCCGCATCCCATTGTGGGTTCCGATATTTTTTAGGCTGAATCAGATAATTCATTAGTCAATAATTCCTTGTGTATGGTCGTATTGCATTTTTTAGCCTGTCAAGAAAGCATCATCCGGGATAGTCTTTACCGATAAATCGCCTCCTTTGATTATACGCGATATGGAAAAGACCTCGGGAAGTATGTTGCAAATAAAAAAAATTAGCCAACGCCATCTTTCCCGAGTAGTTGCGGTAGTCGTGATGCTTGTCCCCAAGTTCTTCTACGTTCGACCGGGACATAAGCGCATGCTCCAAAAGCAGCTTGGCGCCATAGATATGACCGGTGGCGCGCAGAAGAGGATACCTGGGAGCGCGGGCGTCTCGCCCGCTTTATCTAGCTATTTTTTTGTATTGCGGCCGAGATGGCCGCGTTCCGGGGTCGTTACGCCACGGACCTTCATCGTAAGGACGAACTTCGCGTATTTGTTGTTTGACCCAATAAAGTGCAGGGCTTTCGGTCACGTTGAAGCGGCCGATACGTCGCCCGATCAGCTCTGCTCGCGTGCTGTGTAATACTTCGCGTATTGATCAGCGAGACGATGCTTTTAGAGCGGGTTGTCGTTCAAGTATCTATACAAGGTCGCTCGGCCGACGCGAAGGATGTCGGCGGCGCGGGTTTTGTTGCCGCCGGCTTTATTCAGCGCGTCCATAACCGATATCCGATCGAGTTTCACCCGACCGGGTTTCTCTCCTCGGTTTTCTTCGAAATCGTCTCGAATACCCTCTGAATCGCGCGGTTGATTAGATTCGCAAGCGGTTGACGCGCTTTGAGCTGACTTCACTTCTTCGGGGAGGTGTTCGGGCTGGATCAGTCCGCCTTTGGATTTTATCAGCGCGTAACGCAGCGCGCTTTGTAGCTCGCGGATATTGCCGGGCCAGCAATAGTCGAGCAGCAACGGTATGACTTCCTTTGAGATGCCCTCGGTATGCTGCCCCTCTCGGGCCATACACTCGACAAAGTGGTCGACTAAAAGCGGTATATCAGAACTGCGTTCCCGCAACGGAGGCAGCAAAAGCGGCACCACTCGGATACGGTAGAAGAGGTCTGCTCGGAAGTTCCCCCTGTCGACTTCGGTTCTGAGGTCGCGGTTGGCCGCGCTTATGATGCGAACGTCTACAGAGATGCTCTTTTCGTCGCCAACCCGCTCGAACTTGCCCTCCTGAAGTACTCGCAAAAGCTTCACTTGAACGCTCTTCGGCAAGTCAGCGACCTCGTCCAGAAAGAGCGTACCCCCGTCTGCAAGCTCAAAGCGTCCTCTCTTATCGCGGATAGCCCCGGTAAAGGCTCCTTTTACGTGCCCGAAAAGCTCGCTCTCTAAAAGCCCCTCGGGAAGCGCGCTGCAGTTGACCGGCACAAAGGGCTCTCGCGCCCGCGGTCCCTCGTTGTGAATCGCGCTCGCTACCAACTCTTTACCGGTCCCGCTTTCGCCCTGGATATAGACCGGTACATTGATATTCGATAGTTCCCGAATCGCATCGAATAGCTCGCGCATCTTGGGGTCGCGTCCGATGATTCCCGAGAAGGTCTGTTGCGCACGCACGCGATCGGTTATGTCCTGCACCGTGCCTAAAGAGCGAAGCGGCTTTCCATCTTCGTCGTATTCGGTTCTGCACTTCTCCCGGACGTACTTGACTCTGCCATCGCGCAGCAATAACCGGTGCACGATGTCGTAGCCGGTCTTGTTCTTAAGCGACTCGGTATAAGCCCGATCCACGTATTCGCGGTCGTGGGGATGGATGGTGTTCAGAAAGGCTTCGTAGGTGGCTTCGAACTCGCCGGGTGAAATGTCAAAAATGTCAAAAATTTCTTCGGACCAATAGAGAGTCCCGCTAACCATATCGAGTTGCCAATGCCCGAGCAGGGCTATCTTTTCCACCTCTCGAATGGTCGACTCTTCTTTTCTATAAGATGCTTCGGCTTTTCTAAGCTCTGCGACCTCGGCCTCGAGTTGTTGGACCCGCTCCTTCAGTTCTTCGTACGTCGGTTTAGCGGGTTCTCTTAACATGTTGCGCGGTACCTCTTCCCTATCGCTACTTCGCGTGAACGATAGGAGCGAATCGGAAACTTTTCAAGGCGCGTACTCGAATTCGAGGCGAGCTAACCGAATAAGGCGAGTTTCCAGCCGTTAGAAGCGACATGGCCGTCGATACGAGTGAACACGAAAGCGACGATATCATCGCTTTCCGCTTCGGTAAGACCGAGATCACTATCGCGTAAATAGACCTCTCTTCGCGCGTCTCAGTGACACGTAAATCAAAGCTCGTGAGACACATGGCGTGTCTTATGACACATTATTCGCAGTAGTGTTAATCGAACAACTGAACATTGCTCCTATCGGCCTTGAGCAGATCCGAAGGCGTTTGAATCCGAAAAAACAACGTTGTTAATAATGAAATCGTCAAACGCTGAAGATTCGCGCAATTTCTTGCGGCACGATGGTGCGTTCTTTTGCAATAGCGCAATTCAGAGGGATGAAAGCCTCCGGCGCCATCCATTCATTCTTTACAGACTTTTCGAAAAATCGCAGATCGTGGTTTTTGGGTATAGTTAATGCATTTTCGAACGCCGAGGCCCGAGTAAAGTATGAAATGCGCGGGATAAAACAATGACCGCGGAATTTTTAAATTTTTTTTCTTTATCTATGTCACCGTTTTCGCGTGCTAGCAGACCGCTAATATTCTTGATGTCTTGCATGACGTTCTTTGTATGGGTTACCGATGTACGGGCTAAATCTTTATCGGATGTCGAGTTAACGGGAACAGCCGAATTCGGCTTTATAGGTGTTGCAGCGCATCGAATTCAATTCGGTAATACGGGAACCGAATTCGATTACGTCAAAGAAGGCGGACAAGACGTTTTATTCTTCTTTTCCAGATACTCTCTGGAAATAACGCTGTTTCAAGCCCACAACGTTTCATTTCTATACCAACCCCTGGATATCGAATCGTCGGTTATTCTGGACCGAGACATCGTAATCGACGAACAGCAATTCGATAGAGACGCGCCGGTTAACCTGAGGTACGGCTTTGATTTTTATAGGATCGGCTATGACTACGATTTATTTGCCGAGTATCCTGAACATCGACTCTCGCTTGGAGCGGCCCTTCAAATTCGAAATGCGACCATCGATTTCTCGTCAGCCGATGGAGAATTGAGAAGAACCCAGCGAGACGTCGGGCCCGTGCCGCTATTGCGATTACGCGGCATGTATTCCTTTCAAAACGGCTGGTGGCTAGGCGCGGAAGTGGATGGTTTTTACGCGCCTATTAAATACATAAATGGAGGTGACAGCGACGTTGAAGGGGCGATCCTCGATTCGAGCGTACGGCTCGGATACAACCTTCATCGATCGATGGACGTTTTCGCCAATATCAGGTATTTGGGTGGAGGCGCCGAGGGTACTTCAAAAGACGATTCCGATAGAGGAGACGGTTTTGTCTCGAATTGGTTACACACGCTCTCTTTTACTATCGGTATCAAGGTAAAACCACGGGAGATGCTCACTACACCATAAAGCTGCAAAAATTCCGTCGGCGTGAAGCGCTTTCGTTCGCGAAAAACAGCGCGAACTAAGGGCGTGCTCAATTTTTTTAAAACTCATCTTATTTCATAAGCTTTTCCGCGTTTCCGCTCGACGTTTTTTGCGACGTTAAGGTTTACTGTTGAGCCCGGGCGAACGCGGGGGCCGGAAAAGCATGAGCTCTCGCACCGAGCAATCTACAGCCTGTCGGTAAGTCGCGAGCGCAAGAGCAGCATCGGGTCTCGTTTTGTCCGGCGAAAGCAAACGTCGTCATAGTGGCGATTAGCAACGACGAGTCGAATTTTCGATACAGTAACGTGAGACAACTGAACCATGTCGTAAGCGGCGCGAGACATCTAGTTACATCATGTATTCATGTAATTCGTGCAATTCATGTAGTAAATGCATATATCCGGCCCTAGAAAAGATAAAACAGCGTTTTATCACGGGCAAACCACTTTTTGGTACGCGAGTTGCATACGTTGTCTCAACACGAAAGAATAACCCAAACCCAATTGGAGAATAAGCATGAGATATAAAAACTTTACCCTAGTATTATTACTTATATCATCGTTGGCATTTTACGGATGCGGAGACGACGATGATACCTCTGACGACTATGATTCCGGTTTAGCTGGCTCCGGCGGCACGGACGAGCCCGGTGGAAGCGGTGGAACGGATGTTCCCGGCGGCTCCGGCGGCACGGACGAGCCCGGTGGAAGCGGTGGAACGGATGTTCCCGGCGGCTCCGGCGGC
Organism: Deltaproteobacteria bacterium; assembly: GCA_016929805.1. Classification (GTDB taxonomy): domain Bacteria; phylum Myxococcota_A; class Polyangia; order Polyangiales; family JAFGIB01; genus JAFGIB01. The sequence continues at coordinate 26,310 of JAFGIB010000453.1, forward strand.
TCCGGCGGCACGGACGAGCCCGGCGGAAGCGGTGGAACGGATGTGCCGAACGGACCGAAAGACATTGTAGAAACCGCCATCGCGGCGGGAGGTTTCGAGACGCTCGCGGCTGCTCTAACCGCTGCTGATCTCGTGAACACACTCAAAGGAGAAGGACCGTTTACGGTTTTCGCGCCCACGGACGAAGCCTTTGCAGCTCTAGGAACAGCCGTAGATGATCTGCTGCTACCGGCAAACAAAGATCAATTGATCAAAGTTCTCACCTATCACGTGGTCGCTTCCGATCCGGCGATATATTCGAAAGACCTCGAAGATGGCGCTCTGGTTGGCACGGTGGCTGGTCCGGCGATAGCGGTCGACCTATCGGGTGCCTCCCCGATGATAAATGACGCTGAGGTCACCACTGCTGATGTGGAAGCGTCCAACGGTGTAATACACATTATTAACAAGGTTCTGCTTCCCCCAGAGGATATCGTCGCTATAGCCAGCGGCAACGATGATTTCGAGAACCTCACGGCGGCGGTTACCGCCGCGGGGTTGGTGGAAACGCTGCAGGGCGAGGGCCCGTTCACGGTCTTTGCTCCAAACGACGCCGCGTTTGACGCGCTCGGCTCGACCTTGACCGATCTCTTATTGCCGGCAAATAAAGACACCCTCGCGGGTATTCTGACCTATCACGTGGTCAGCGGTCTTGTGGGTCCTCTCGATCTAGCCGATGGCGCTCTGGTTGAAACGGTCAACGGCGCTCCCGTTGCAATATCGATCAAAGACGGAAAGGCTATGGTAAACAACGCGCAGATCATCGCCACCAACGTGGTCGCGGACAACGGTGTGATTCATGTTTTGGATACCGTCATCCTGCCCCCTGAAGACATCGTGGCCATAGCCAGCGGCAACGATGATTTCGAGAACCTAACGGCAGCGGTCACCGCGGCTGAGCTTGTAGAAACGCTGCAGGGCGAGGGCCCGTTCACGGTCTTTGCTCCAAACGACGCCGCGTTTGACGCGCTCGGCTCGACCTTGACCGATCTTTTATTGCCGGCAAACAAGGATACCCTCGCGGGTATTCTGACCTATCACGTGGTCAGCGGTCTTGTGGGTCCTCTGGATTTGGTCAACGGCTCGCTGGTCGACACGGTAAACGGTTTACCGATATCGGTTTCAATCGACAACGGTACGGTAAAAATAAATGACGCCACCGTAATCGCCACCAACGTGGTTGCGGAAAACGGTGTGATTCACGTTTTGGATGCCGTGATTCTGCCTCCGGAAGACGATATTGTGGCGACGGCGGTCAATACGGCGGGTGAGTTCACCAAGCTCGAAGCCGCGCTCGGTGCGGCGGGACTCGTCACGGCCTTGCAGGCCGAGGGGCCCTTTACGGTATTCGCTCCAACTGACGCGGCTTTCGAGGCGCTGGGCGACACGTTGACCGATTTGTTACTGCCCGAAAACAAGGATCAGCTCGCCGACATTCTTCTATACCATGTAGTCAACGGAGCTGTCGGTGCGGCTGATCTAACTGACGGTGCGTCGGTAGAGACCCTGTTGGAGGGCAAGAGCGTCACTTTTGATCTCTCAGGCGAGAAGCCGAAGGTGCAAGACGCCAACATCGTTAGTACCAATATCATAACCACAAATGGGATTATTCACGTGATCGATAAAGTGATTATTCCAGAGTCGTAGAATAGAAATCGCGAAATCAAATAAACAATAACCGGATGAGTGGAAACGCTCATCCGGTTTAGCAAACAAACCGAAAGGAGAAAGAAAGATGTCAGACGTCGAAATTTTCAAAGGAAGAACCGAGAGCTTTATCGTAGTTAAAGATGCCTCCGGCGAGGAATATATCTGCCCTCAGAGCGCTTTGAAGCGGAAATCGGAAGCTACCGCGGAAGAGTTGAAGAAATGCATTCCCGAATCGCAAACCGGCGGCGGGGCTGCAATCGGCGGATAGAAAGGACGGACAGTAGATAGCCAACTGTAAACCGGCAACGGATGTAGATAATAAGGAAACGAATATAGCCAATGCAGCGAGGTAACCAGAACCCAAAGATTTGCAGAACGCGAGAAATCGAGCGGTTCTGGTTACCCGCGGTATGGAGAAAAGGCTTTCGTACACCTATTATAACTGAAATGTTCTGAAATGGATGAATGACTATGGACATTTATGACTATTCGGCCAATACGATAGAGGGAAACGAAAAATCATTGCAGGAATATCGAGGAAAGGCTTTACTCATTGTAAATACCGCCAGCAAATGTGGTTTTACGTCCCAATACAAAGGGCTGGAGCAGCTTTATCGAGACTTTAAGGATCGTGGTTTTGTAATCCTGGGATTTCCCTGTAATCAGTTCCTCAATCAAGAACCGGGAACCGAAGAAGAAATCGCTACCTTCTGCCAAACAAATTACGAGGTGAGTTTTCCCCTTTTTGCAAAAATCGACGTAAACGGGGACGCCGCTCATCCGCTATATCAGTATCTAAAAGAGCAGGCGCCGGGTCTTATGGGAAGCCGTGCTATCAAATGGAATTTTACCAAATTCCTAGTAGATAGAGAAGGCCGTGTCATCAAGCGCTATGCACCTCAAGACACGCCGGAAAGTATAAGGCGAGAAATTGAGGCGATTATCTAAAAAATTCTTTTATCGTATTATGACGGCTCGTAAAACCATTCGAAACGAAAATTTTATGAGATAAAGAGTATCTGTGAATTTTAGACCCACTTCAAAATAGATGTCGATAAGTCTACTCGGCTTTTGTTAACCGTCTCTCGGGTACAATAGCCTGTATTATCTCTCCGGTAATGACTCTTTCCGATACGAAAAGCCCGCAGTAGCAAGCGCCGAACTCGGCGACGTCCTGTTCCCAGTAATCACAAGGACAAATGATATCCTTGTCTTTCATCTTATCTCCCGTGGATAGCCTGCAAGGACAAGCCCAGTATCCGTAGCGATTCTGATTCTCCAAAAGCCCACTGACGAGTTTCGCCGCTATCGATTTGTCCGGGTTAAGCGAAGCACGCTTCTTTTCGCTGAACCGCTGCAGTCTTTCCATTGTATTTTTTATTTCATCGCGCAACGGTTCTTGCATACTTTTTGACTCTTCTTGAACCAAAACGGACAAACCGAGGGTTTCGACGATCTCCTTTTCTTGATAACCGACGATCAGAACGCGGTTATCGAATAGCAGGCACGGGAATCCCCACTTTGGATAGATCGAATCAAGGTAGTCGATGATTTGCTTCCGCTCCTCGGGGTGGACCCGATCCACATCGATATAAAAATACCGAATACCATTAACTGACAGTAGTGCCTTCATCTTGTCGCACCACGCGCAGGTAGACATCGTGAAGATGCGTACTTCACCGATATCTCTGCCTTCCATTATCGTAAACGCCATATTTCATCTTACTCATAATACATAAATAATGGTCGTCAACACCTCGCGCCGCGGTATTCCAGCTTTCTTTTTCGTGTAAAGCGAATGAAACCCGCATATGAATTAGCGGAAGAACCAGAATACGGTAGAAAAGTGACCTCAGGGGTCGAGGCTGTCAGAGGTAGAGACGATGGTTTTATTGCGATTAGGGGCTAAAGACGAAAAATACGTGCGGACGAAAAGCGCGTTCAAAAAAATTAAACCCTAACGCTGGAACAAACGTCGAGCGGAAACTAGAAAAAGCGAGCACGCGTTAATTTCGCGTTGTTTTTACCGAGCGAATCGCTCCAAGCCGACGGATTATTTGCAACGTTAACGTTTAAATCAGGGGTGGAGTGGCTCCTTTAAAAATCCGTAGATTTGTTCTGAAGAATTCGAAAAAAGACGTACAAGCAACTATATGAGCGATTCCATAGACGTAGTCTTCCACGGGAATCGTAATAATACGAACATCCGATTGGTACTGCGAGTCGTAAAGAACGACTGGACGGGCGGTGAGATAGCCGTTGAAGACAGTGATAAAAATAATCACGAGTACTAAAAAGGCGAAGAATCGCGGTTGTTGGAGCAAGCGCGTACGCAGTACGAGATCAACGGCGGAAGAAATGGCGAGCGAAAAAAGAGCCAATGCCGTGTATTCTTTACCGGTAAACCAAATCGGTATGCCACTTAAACCTGCGATTACTAACAGTAGATAGATTAAAGAAAGGCCTTTGTGACACTTTGGTAACGTTCTGCGTGCGACCATGTCCCAAGTGAACAAACAGGCAAAAGGTACTGTGAGAAAGAACAGTATCTCTTCGTAGGGGAGACCTAAAATAGAGATTTCGGCTACGTATTCCGCATTGAACCACCAATGCCGTTTCGTGACCAAGCTGTCCCAGATAACGAGTACGGGGGCAACGGAAAAGATCGAGAGAAACGCCGGCGCGAATTGCCGCTTGAAGCTGAAGCGCTTCATTAATCCAAATGCGAAAGGCGGTACGAAAACCAAGAGGTTGAATATAAGGTATTCGCTAATGCGCATGCGAAAACGCGTTGGTAAGCACTGTGGGAAGAGGTGACTTATTTATCTCTGACAGCAAAAAAGCCTGCTGTCATGACTTTTTTTACCTTAACGTTGCAAAACAAGTCGAGCGGAAACGCGAAAAAAGCGATGAAAGTTCGCGTTGTTTTTCGCGAGAGAAGCGCTTTACGCCGACGGATTTTTTGAAACGTTAACGTAAATAGAGGTACTCAAGATTATAACCCGTAGACATGATTGGAAAGGCTTGAATAACGCACTATCGAGCTGATAAATTCTTGTAAAAACCGTACTGAATACGGAGCGATGAAGATTGGTTCAGTTCTTGCTTTGACTTCGGAAAAAAGAGAGTATTGAACGCTAAACCGGCTATGACGATGCGGATATACGAGCAAAGCAGCCAAAACAAAAGGAGATCGAACGTGCACGTCGTATCAATGGCGCGGCAACAACGACGAATGCTCACTCGATCGATGAAACCGTCGGACAACGGGCTTCTAGCAAACGAGACGGGTCTGAGCGAAAACGAGCAATTTATGTATAAAACGGTCAATAGGATGGTATCGAACGGCGCGAAGCAGCTGATTTTTCAGCATCTAAGCACTGGTGGAAAACGGATTCGAGCCCGTCTCGCCCTCGCCACTATCGAAGCGATAGAACTGTCGAATCGAGCCTTGAAACCAATTCGACATTTGATCGATTCTCAAGGAGACGATCACGAACAGCATCGAACGGTATTAGGTATGGCGAATCAAATCGTATTGGCGGAAACCCCATGTTAACTTCTGGATTAGATCGAGACGGGCGCGGCATACTGTTATTCGGCAAGGACTTGCCTAGAGCAGAGACGTTTGACGAAAGCGACCAACGCGGTACATATAAGCAAGCAAATCCAGCGGCTATTCAAAAAGCACTCGATCAGGCGCTGAAACTGCCCGCGTTCGGTTGGTACGTGCTCGATGCATCGAGAAGGATCGGAGACAAGCCGAAAGGTTATATCGTCGACAGCCGGGAACTTGTCGCGTGGCGCTGTGACGGGGCATTGGCAGTGGCGCGAAACGCATGTCCCCATATGGGAGCGCCACTGTCTGCCGGGCGTGTTTGCGACGGTGAAGTTGTCTGTCCTTGGCACGGTCTGCGACTGGGTAAAACGAGCGGACGCGAGAAGTCAATGCTTCGCAGCTATGACGACGGAATTCTATCCTGGGTCTGTCTGCAAGAAGGCGACGAAAAGACAGAACACGATCCGGTGCTGACCCCCCGGCCCGATTTGCCGATCGACGGCGTGATCCGGATGATCGCTCGCTGTGAACCCTCCGACGTCATCGCCAACCGTTTGGATCCTTGGCACGGTAGCTGGTTTCACTATCACACTTTCGCCCGGCTCAAGGTTCTCGGGGAAACCGGAGACGCCATTCGGGTTCGGGTGGCGTTTCGCGTCTTCAAACGGTTATGCGTGGAAGTCGATTGCTCGTTTCATTGTCCTGACCCGCGCACTATCGTCATGACCATCGTGGACGGTGAGGGCGTCGGATCAGTTGTGGAAACCCATGCCACGCCCATAGTGCCCGGTTTTACCGCCATCATTGAAGCGACCCTGGCCGACTCCGAACGTATTGGCTTTAAAGTAGCTAAACGACTAACGCCGCTTATCCGGCCATTCATCGAACGCAATGCGCGGCGCCTTTGGGTCGAGGACGCGGCCTACGCGGAAAGAAAGTACGCTCTGCGACAAGAGGGTCAGAAAGCGTTCGTCGAGGATGGCGACTGGTACGCCATCGTCGGAACGCCGCGTCGGGGTAACCGATAGCGGTCAGCTAGTAACCCCTTGGGTGGTACTGAAAAAAGCGGTTCGGGCTTCAGGTTCCAGCGCTGCATAAGGTGATTAGCCGCCATCACTCCGGTTGCAGCAGCACGTTCCATCAGGGCGGACGGAAAGGGCGTGCGAACATAGTCGCCTGCCAAAGCCAACCCATCCATGGGAGTTTGGACCGTGGGTCGAGCCACGGCAGAGCCCGGGGGAAAGGCAGGACAATCTCGTCGCAACAAGAAACGATCTTCGAGCACCCGAACGGCTCGAAGTTCCGGATAGACTTCAAATAATTGGTCTAAAAGCCGCTGGCGACTCTCGGCTTCGCCGATGTTTTCCGGTAGCGCATAGCCGTGTAGCTCCACCACCGAGCCACCGGTCCGCATGGCCCATCGCCGGCTCTCACCCTCAAACATCTCGTAAATCGAGATGTTATCCAAGATATCGAGGCCGGTGGTTCCGATAAAGGGGTGTCGGTCGGGCTTGGGCGGACGGTCGAGAAACAAACGTCGAACCGCGAATGGCAACGTTACTTGCAGGTTTTCCACGGCGTGGCGGAAACTCGGGTCGGATAAATGGCTTGAATTGCCGACGATCTTTTTAAGCGAGGGGACCTCCACGGCCAGCACCACGACGTCGGATTGATGCGCGGTAGCGTCATTCTCGAGATGAACCTCCCACTTTTGGGAATCCGCGCGGCGGATCTCAGCGACGCTATTTCCCAGCTCAAAGACAACGCCGAGCCGTTCGAGATAGCGTCGGAAGGGATGCCACAAAGCATAAGAAAACGGCTCGTTTAATACGTCGAAAATCAACCCCTCCGGGTTGCCGGTGAAATAGAAGTGAAACATCATCAAAAGGTCCCCGGCTGACATATTGTCCTCCGGGTTGAAAAACGAGTGGGAGAATACGTCGAAGAGCATCTGGCGCGCATCGAAGGGAAAATTCAGCGAGTCCAAGTAGTCCCGCGCGGTGATTTGATCCAGTTCGCGATATGTCCGATCGTCGTCGTATCGAAACATCTCAATCGCGGCCTTGATGTTGACATGGGTGAGATCCTTGAGGTTCAATCGCGGGGTTCGTTGTACGAGCTGAATCAGATTCAGCGGTATCTGTTTGGAAAGGCCGGCGAACGATTCCATCGCCCCCGCGGGACCGACGATCGGATAATCCAAAAGCGGTGTTAGATTACGCAGCAAAGGGTCGACGCGACGCAATAACGACCGTAGATTGTAGTATTGTCGAAAGAAGGCGTGAAACCCTCGCTCCATTTCGAACGGTTCGCCCTCTGAGAATCGCTCGGTCCACGCTCCCACGCGACCACCGAGGTATGGCTCCCGTTCGAAGAGCCTAACGGAGACACCGCGTTCGGCGAGTATGGTCGCCGCGGCAATACCGGCCAGCCCACCACCGACCACAATTGCGCTCGCCTCTCCCGAAACCCTTTTGAGCACTCCCGAGCTTCTCTCCGGGACCTGAACTTTTCCAATAAACATATATTAACCCTCTTTCGTTCACGATTTATTATAGTTACTGCAGTTTTCTTCCGTAGATAATAGAATCTGCCTACGAAAAACCTTTACTTGTATATCACGCTTTTTTGACCTGGCTACATACATGCCGTTTATCCGGCAATTTCGATTAGGTTTCATTCGAGATAGACGAAGGAAATGCAGGTATAGTATGGGTCTGGTTTTTGCTTAATAGAGACAAGATACAACAACAAAAGCCAAAGAGCTAAATCGAGTCTAATCGCCATGCAATAGCTGGTAAGCGGGCATTTGCGGGCGCCATCGACCTTGGAATCGGGATGAAGCTCATTGACATTCGCCGTGACGTTTTGGAGGGTGCAACCAACAACTGCATTTATCTTCCCGCGAGTCGACTCGCCAAAGTAGGAGCTACCCGAGTAGCGCTGCTTGCCGGCGCAATTCAAGGGCTTCCGGGCGACTCGTTGTTATGCCTTGCCGCGGAGTCGAAATCAGGTCAA
>JAFGIB010000454.1 GCA_016929805.1 Deltaproteobacteria bacterium
CACAGGATCTAAGAAGTGCTTCCGGCTTTCAACCTATTGAAATATTTAGCTATTAACCTGATCGAGAATCATGCTCGGTGATTTAGGATTCCCGTATGGTAACATTCCTCAGCACACTCGCGGCCTTCTTTCGGGCGATTTTTCTCGGCAAACAGGCGCTAGTCCTTGAGAGCTTTCCTTGAGACAACAGTTGGGTGTTTATCTACGAAAAGAAAAACGCGCCTCCGGATTAGGACCGCAGGATAGAATATTCGGGGTGTTCTTGTCCAAGATTCGGGATAGCTGGAAACCGAGCTTTATCATCGTAAAACCGGAAATAGTGATCGGCCGGCACCGCCAGGGCTTCGAGTTATTCTGGCGATTCAAATCACGAACCAAGAAAATTGGACGACCGCACATACCTCGCAAGCACATCGAGTTTATCAAGCGAATAAGGCGACCATATCCCGCCCGGCGTTGCGATTCGTTTTCGAGACTCTTCGTTTGCTCTATTGCTGATAGACCGTTAAGATTTTGGCCTTTCAAAACTCGCGACAGTTGCCAGTATCGTCGTTTTTATCTTACCGATGGACTTTTCGTGGATCAAGGCGGTGCTTTACTTCTTTACTTTATCCTTTTAACTCACGTAGAGTTTTTTGCCTCGCTATTACAGAGAGAAGTCAATTGCGATTAGAGCGGTGCGGACGACGTTATGCTGAAGATGCCACAAGGTGTTCGAATCTACGTGGCGCTGTTGGCGGTGAACATGCGTAAGTACGCCGATGGCTTGAGTGTGGTAGCCGCCGCCAAAAAAAGTGTCGCGCGCCCGTATTTTATCGCTTTTTTCGCGTTTACGATCGACGTTTTTTGCAACGTTAAGGTTAACAAACTTTTTGCGTTTTTTGCCTCTGTCCGCTTAACATAGAACCGCGAGCAGCGCGAATCCTAGTAAAAGCGATGCCGCGATGCGAGTTACGGGTTGGAACCTACTCCGGTCTCCGGGCCCACCCAAATCGCGTTCCACTCGCCGGTACCGCCCTCGACAAATATGTCTAACATGGGAGGCACACCCGGCGTGAGCGAAGGAAGGGGCGCAAAATCGGTCTGGCTTAGATCGGCTGTACCATCTTCGTTTCTGACGACCACGGTATAGTCCTCGGGTTCAGTCACCGCCCATTCGCCTAAATCAAAGGTAAACTCTTGTTTGTTGTAGACGGCCACGGCCTTGCCGTCGAAATAGTAGGGAAGATCAATTGCGAAATAGGTCCCGTTCTTGAGATCGATTTCGACGACCGGCTCGCTTCCGCTGCAATTGATCGTACCTACGAGATCACCTTTGAATGGAAATACCACGAGAGCCGCTCCTTCCATCGCGCCGTCTCGGATTTCGAAATACTCGCCGTTGCCCAGTTGGTGAAGGTCAAACTCGACGTTGCCTAAAACGGGGATACCGACGGGAGAAAAAGTGGCATCGCCGGGACCCATGCGGGGCGAGTTATAAAAGCCCGAGAAGAATCCGGAATAATGGCCACCCTTGCAGCTACCTCCTCCGCCCGGTAGGATGGTCGAGGGCTCGGTCTCCTTCCAATCGAAAGTCGAGCCGTTCTTATTGCTCCCGGGGTCTGATACCGCGGCGCCGCTGAAACCAGAAGCGGCTAATTGCGCGGCGCATTCGCACTCGCTCCAGCCGGCCGAGGTCGTACACGTCTGTCTTCCCGCGTATGTTTTGCCGCCGACTTGGCAAGTGCACGGTTCGGTGAGGTTATCGGCAGGACAGGACGTCCCGACTTCTACGCCTTCACTTTCAATTTTTCCCTCACTCCCGCCCACCGCGAAATAGGGGTCGTTAGGATCAGCGTTGCTCGCTTCCACCGAACAGGCGGCGATCCAAGCAAAACAGCTAGTAACCGCTAATGATTTTAGTACCTCTATCATCCGTCACCTTATGTCGATAACGATCGCATAGTCTCGCTTGCTATACGATCAAAATACTCTGACAACCGATAATAACGTCCACTTGCACGCCCGCTATGTTGCTAATCGTTGTATATGCATCGCCGCAAAGCACGACTTTGCTGTAGTTCGGGGTTCCGTCCGGGTTTTTCGTAAACTGCCAACCGTTGGCCCCTTCTTTACAGGGTTTACTATCGTCCCTGGCAATACAGATCGGCGTTTCCCCGGGAGCGGTATACTGGACGTTGACCTTTTCCCGGTCAGCTCCCTCCACCAAAGGCACCGCGAATTCAGACCCAATAGCGGACTTACTGATGGCAAGGAGGGTATTGGAAAGGTCGGCGGCGAAGTCCTTACTCGTGGTCATGTCGAAATGGCAGTCGCCGATATCGCCGCTGCTGTTCTCATGGTCGCATCCCGGTTTACCCGTACCTCCAAAATACGCTAACTGCGACAAAAAGCCGCGGCCGTTTTCGCTCCCCGGAGCGCCGATGACATAGGTACGGATATTAGCTTCCAGCGCCTTTTTGACTTCTGTATCCAGTAGATATTGAGTACACGTAATAGCTCCCTTTTCACCGCAGGGTACCCCGGGGAAATCCGGCGAGGGGCAAGAATCGACGCCATCGGTAAAGAGCACGACAAAGCGATTACCCGGCGCTCCGCACGGAGGTGATCCGCAGTCGCCACCGGCGAGCTGATGCAGTTGTTTATACGCGAGGATAGTAGCTCCTACGATCGGGGTGCCGCCTAAAGGCGTCTGTCGGTCAAGCGCTTGAGACAAAATCGTAACCTGCGATTGATCGATCAAGCTCATCGGGACTCCCCCGAGCGCCAAGTCGGAGTTGACACCGCAGATATCGTCGTTGCTAAAAAACATCAGTCCCCCGCGCGCGCCGCTTTGGTTCAGTTTATTAAAGACCTCCTTAAGCGCCGCGATCGTGATCTCCCATTTCGACGGCGAATTGGTATCAGCTCGCTCCGGCGTCGTCTCGCACGCCTCGCTTTCTTGGATGGGCGGAGCATTACACGACATACTCGCACTGCGATCGACGACGAAGAGAATACTCGCGGGCAGTTCTTCAGATACGTAACTATTCGCGGTACAGTCGAACGCGGCCGCGAGATCCGGACAGAGCGCACCGCTGGCATTACTCGGTGCTTCTTGCGTGTCCGTCGAACACTGCTTACAAGACTGCAAATTTCCCTCTTCGTCGCATAGCTGCACGCCCGTTAGAGTGCCGTCGGGGCAATAGCAGGCCTGCATTTGCCCTCTGGCCTTGCATAGAGCCTGTTGCGCCGTGGTCGCGGCGGACGCCTCAGCGTTTGTGCCTGAGGTCATAACCTGGGATGATGCCCCGCCTACCGGTAAGGAAGTCGTTTTGCCATCAACGCTCGATTTAGCCGAACGTTCCGCGGAACAGGCGCCAAGCAGTAGAAGAGCGCCCACCATACTAATGTTGACAACTCTCTTCGTTTCAAACAGATGTCTGTACTCCATTCCCGTTACTGCGCGACGCGTGCTCTTCCCGTCAATTTTTCTCGATAGTTATTTTTGTAAGTAGGTCGTCGCAGTATTCATCAAAGGATTGATCTCACTTAAAAATCACCTTCATTCCAGCGCCCGTATAGATATTAGGTGAGGTCAGTCTGAACGTAACCTTTCACGGGGTTACCGCTGCTTGGAAAAGCGAATTGGCCGCCGTCGTAACCGTACATCGATGTCCCCCTGAACAGTTACGTTTTTATCGGCCGGAAAATCACCGACGAACGTTCGTCGAGACGCACATTTCCCTACATCATGTCGCGCTAGGGGCGATTCTAACTCGGGGTTCTTTTCGAAGATATTGTGTAACCGCCCAGGGGGTAGTGCTGTTTGGCTACGAAGGCGGCGAAGTCATCCCGTAAACCCGGCTTTCGTCCTCGCGCCGGCGCGTCAGGTAACGCAAGCACTATCCTCGCCGGCACTGCGGGCGCGCTCGGTTTTACAGGCGAATTGGCCGCCGGCCTTTTTGCCCCCTGCACGCTTACGATATTGTCAAGAACGGATTCATCCCGCCGAAGCAATTTTCGCGTATTTTCCACTACCGTGTCCGATCAGTTCACTGACTTTAAGAAGACGCGGTCAACCGGTATTACGCTCCAACTGTTTTTTATTAAAGGTTTCGCTTGGTTGTGGAGAGAAACAGTTATCGCTGTTGTCCCGCGCGGTCGATTATCGAGTCGATTGAACCAGGGAGTATAAGATGTCCGTCAATACCAGGTTTAGAAATGCGTTTTTCTCCGTCACGGTTGCCTTTATCATGGGCCTAGTCGGAGACGGTTGCGAGGGTAGTCAAGTAACGGATGAGCCGTTGCCCGGGGGTGGGTCTAGCGTGGAATTTACGGCGGGCTCGGAAATTGCTACCCCGACGGCTACCGGAGGTACCTCTGGCAGTTATACGACCCCGATAAGTGAGGGCAACGGCGGCACCGAGGTCAGCTCTGAGATGACCGCTTGTCCCGCTACCACTCCGGTTTGCGCCGGTCTAACGAGCTGCAAATTGGCCGTCTGCATCAAGGTCGTTAAGGGCGAAATGCCCGCCACCTGTTCCTGCCATTCCGGCGCCGCGCTTCAGCAGTGCTGCGCTCAAGTCAAAGAGGCCATGGCCGATTGCCTCGACTATGAACAATATCCCGAGTGCGAAGCGATCGCCAACACCATTGAATGTCCGTCTGCCGTACTGGAAAGTCTGGTCAATAATCCCTATAAAGGGACCAATGAGTCCATCTCATCGGAGTGTCAGGGTTGCATGTGCCAAAACTGCGTCACCGAGCTGTCTGATGTGGCTAGGCACGGTCAGAGCGCGATCGCGCTCCTCCAGTGCGCGGTCGCGAACGGGGCTCTCAAAGATTGTCTTGTGTGCTCGCCGCCACCTTGCGACGTGACCTTCGCGACTAATCTGATGACTGGTCCTTGCAGCCAGGAAGCGCTCAACGCCTGTCCTAATTGTTCCTGCGCGGGGATGTTTGATGTTAATTGTATCTCCTTGGCCGGATGTCTCACGCCCGGCGCCACTCGCAGCTTTCCCTGCGCCGCGGCGCACGCTTCAGCCGAGTGTATGGCGAGTAAATGTCCGATGTGCGGTTCTTTCCCGACTTGCCCCTCGAATTTGGAAAACTTCGATCCGGGCGGCGGTTTTCGTCCCTAATTAACCTTAACGTCGTACGAACTCGGTAGGCTTAAAGCCGGCTCGTCTATTGACCTCGTGGGCATAAATCACGAAAATCTTATGTTGTCGTTCTTGTCGCTCTTGTCGCTTCGGAGGTATTCATGAGTGTTTCGCGTTCACTCCGATTTGTCAGCGTGCTTGCGGCACTGTCGAGCCTCGGCCCGGCGACCGCGGCGCAACAAAACATTTGTAACGAGACAGTTCCCGCAAACCGCTATATAGACGGTATTCCAGCCTACTCCCAATGCGATGCGTCCCTCAACGCTACGATTTTTTCCGACAACGGGGTCAACACGAGTACTGCTTCGCTTGGATCTTCCTGGGTGTTGACTCAATGGAGTGGCGGCTATCAGTGCACCGAGTACGCGAATCGTTATTTGCGCTTCAGATGGAACGTCAACTACCGGGGCGGCATGGCTAAGGACTGGTGCAACGGCCCGTTTCCCGACACCTTGGTAAGCAGCAGCAATCCGATCCACGGCGACGTCATCGTGTTTGCGCCGGGCGCGTGCGGCGCGGACCAGACCACCGGGCACGTGGCCGTGGTCGATACGGTCGATACGGCCTCGGCGCGTATGACCTTCGTGGAGCAGAATCGCGCGAGTCGACGCACTTGCGCGATCAACACCGCCACGTGCTTTCTGCACGTCGTGGCTAACGACGGCTCAATCATAGATAGCGGGGTACCGTTTGACGCCGGAGCTACGTTTGACGGTGGTATGCTCGATAGCGGCACGGACGACGCCACGGTGTTTGACGCGGCGCCGGACGGATCGCCCGCGGCCGGTCCGGACGGACAAGCGGGCGGTAACGGCGCGGCCGGCTCCGGCGGACCAGCGGGCGGTAGCGGCGGGCCCGGCGCAATCGGAGCGGCCGGAGCGGCGGGCCCGGGAGATTCACCCGCGGCCGGAAATAGCGTCGACGCGTCGCAGCTCGCGGGCTCTAGCGGATTGGCCGGCATGCCGGATCAAGCGGGCTATAGCGCCTATCCGGCCACGACCAGCAATGACTCGGGCTGCGCCTGCGAACTTAGCCGCGGCAATGCGTCCCCGGGCAATCTCGTCGTTATTTTGCTGCTAATAGCCGTGCTCACATTGCGTTCTAGAGCACCGAACGGTTTGAAACGCAAATGAATTCGCGGGGTTTATCGAGGCTAGCTGTGCGTTTACTTCGACGAAGGACTACTCGGAGAGTAATTCGAGGAGAAGTAAACC